>JAIBJN010000073.1 GCA_020029595.1 Actinomycetota bacterium
TGTGAACGCCGCCTCATCGGCGATGCGCGAGCCGGCGAACGCGTTGCTCGTGAAGACGAACTCGAACGGCGCGCCGTCCTCGTCCGCAGTCACGAGCAGCTTACCGCCACGAGCCTCGTCGAGCGAGTGGGCGTTTCCCTCCTCGTCGAGCTGCTGTGCCGTCACCCCGACGAACGTCGGGTTCGACGGATCCCTGATGTCGAGCGTGATGAAGCCGGCGTCCCAGTACGACAGGTAGGCCTTCGTACCGTTCTCGTTCGCGCGGGCGCTGTGGAGCAGCGTCCTCGAGTCCGCGCCCCGGAGGACGCCGAGGTAGAAGGGGACGCCGAGCGTCGGCTCGTCGAGCACGCCCCACTCACCCGCCAAGGTCGGGTTCGCCGGGTCGCTGATGTCGACGATTAAGAGGTCGCCGGTCCCGTTCAGCCCCTGGTCGTCCGACGTGATCGCCTCGATGTCGGGAACCGCCAGCAGCGCCAGCGTGCGGCCGTCGGGCGCCTTGGTGATGTCCATCTCGTGTACGCCCGTGACGTTTCCGCCGAAGGCGTCCACGTCGAAGAAGCTCAGGAGCTGCGGGTTGGCCGGGTCGCTGATGTCGTAGAGCTCGAGGCCGCTCGCCCCGACACCCGGCGTGGCGACATTCCCGCAGTCCTGGAGCCCGATCCCGAGGACGTCCCGAGCGCCGATCCGAATCGCCTCCATATCTTCCATCGAGGTGTCGGCGTAGTCGTTCGTGTCGGCGATTTTCACCGGCGCGGACGGCCGCGAGATGTCGATGATGTCGACGCCCGTGCCCGGACACAGCCCTCGCCACTTGCCGACGAAGGCGAGGTTCTTGTAACCGGCCACGTCGGCGTGCACCTCGCTGCCGGCGGGCGTGAGCTGAAGTGCGCCGAGAAGCTTGATGTTGCGAGCTCGCCGCGGGGCGCGCACGTCACCGGACTGGCTGTCGAGGAACCCGTCGACGACGGGGCCGCCCGCGTTGAGGGTCGCGAGCTTCTCGCTGTATGTCGCTGGATCGTCCGTGACGCCGTGGTCAGTAGCTGCGGCGCCTGTCGCGAAGACGAGAGCAGCAACGAGCGCAATGGACAGTACAAGTGATCTCTTCATGCGTCCTCCCTCTCCTCCGAAATCCCCTCGGCGCTCTTATAGCGCCGTTCGGCACGAATTGGAAGGGTGCGCCGAGCCGTTTCGGAGAAACGCAAGGGGGCGGCCGCCGCAAGCCGCCCCCACGCAATCTCGATCCTAGTCCCTCGAAGGGCCGGATGGAATACTTCGACGGAGAAGATCTGGAGAGGAGTTGGTGATGGCAGAGGAAACGCTGGAAGCGATCGCGCGTGCCCTCGTCGCGCCGGGGAAGGGCATCCTCGCTGCCGACGAGTCGACCGGGACGATCGAGAAGCGCCTCCGGTCGATCGACGTCGAGTCGACCGAGGAGAAGCGCCAGGCCTACCGGGAGATGCTCTTCACGACGCCCGGCCTCGGCGACCACATCTCGGGGGTCATCCTCTACGACGAGACGATCCGGCAGTCCACCAAGGACGGGGTGGCGTTCACGAAGGCGCTCGAGGGCTCCGGCGTCATTCCGGGGATCAAGGTCGACAAGGGCGCCAAGCCGCTCGCCGGCGCCAAGGGCGAGACCGTCACGGAGGGACTCGACGGGCTCCGCGAGCGCTTGAACGAGTACCGGGAGCTGGGCGCGAAATTCACGAAGTGGCGCGCGGTGATCGACATCGGCGAGGGCCTTCCAAGCGCGTACTCCATCCACGTGAACGCGCACGCGCTCGCACGCTTCGCCGCGCTCTCGCAGGAGGCCGGGCTCGTGCCGATCGTCGAGCCCGAGGTGCTCATGGACGGCGACCACACGATCGACCGCTGCTACGAGGTGACCGAGGCGACGCTCGAAGCCGTCTTCAACGAGCTCTTTTCCCAGCGCGCGGTGTACGAACGCATGCTCCTCAAGCCGAACATGGTCATCTCCGGAAAGGACTGTCCGGTGCAGGCCGGCCCGGAGGAGGTCGCGAAGGCGACGGTGCGCTGCTTCAAGAGCGTCGTACCGGCGGCGGTGCCGGGGGTCGTCTTCCTCTCGGGCGGTCAGAGCGACGAGCAGGCGACCGCGAATCTGAACGCAATGAACGCGCTGGGGCCGCAGCCGTGGGAGCTCTCCTTCTCCTACGGCCGCGCCCTGCAGGCGCCCTCCTTGAAGGCGTGGCGCGGTGAGGACGCCAACGTCCAGGCCGGCCAGGACGCGCTCGCCCACCGGGCGCGGTTGAACGGCGCGGCCCGGGACGGTGGCTACACCCCCGAGATGGAGAAGGTGCCCGCGGCGGCGTAAGCACCGGTCGGACGTAGGGCCCTTGGGAGCCGGCGTCGACAACTACCTCGACCAGGACGGTGCCCGTTCCGCCCCTTTCAACGCTGCTTGGCTCCGTCATCGCGCCCGGCGCATCAGGCGCTGACGTAGCAGCAGCGCCACAACGACGCCCGCAAGCCACGCGGCAGCCAACAAGAGTGCAGTAGCTGGCCTGCGCCGATCTTCTCCCCCTAACCCTCCGCCGTTCCTTACCGGTACTCGCGACCGGAGAAGCGTTCCAGCTTGTCCAGCGCGTGGTGCGCCTCGACGCGGCGGACCGTGCCCGAGCGCGAGCGCATGACGATCGAGTCGGTGACCGCGCCGCCGGGCGTGTAGCGCACGCCGCGCAGGAGCGCGCCGTCGGTGACGCCCGTGGCCGCGACGAAGACGTTGTCGCCGCCGACGAGGTCGTCCGTCGCGAGCACCCGGTCGGGCTCGTAGCCCGCGTCGACGAGCGCCTGCCGCTCCTCGTCGGTCCGCGGCCAGAGCCGCCCCTGGACGACGCCGCCCAGGCACTTGACGGCCGCTGCCGCGATGACGCCCTCGGGCGTGCCGCCGATCCCCATCATCAGGTCGACGCCGGTACCCGGCCGCGCGGCGGCGATCGCGGGAGCAACATCGCCGTCCGTGATCAGGTTCACCTTCGCCCCGGCCTCGCGAAGGCCGTCGATGATGGGCTGATTGCGCTCGCGGTCGAGGACGACGACGGCGATCTCGCTCGGCCTCACGCCGCGGGCCTTCGCGGCCCGCTCGACGTTCTCGCCGGCAGAGGCGTCGATCGAGAGGACGTCAGCGACCTCCGGGCCGCCCACGAGCTTGTCCATGTAGACGGCCGCGCCCGGGAAGAACATCGTCCCGCGCTCCGCGACGGCGATGACCGCGATCGCGTTCGGCTGGCCGACGGAGGTGAGGCGCGTCCCCTCGAGCGGGTCGACCGCGACGTCCACCTCCGGCGTCTGCCCGTTCCCCACCTCCTCGCCGTTGTAGAGCATCGGCGCCTCGTCCTTCTCGCCTTCGCCGATGACGACCAGGCCGCTCATCGAGACCGTGTCGAGCATCGCGCGCATGGCGTCGACGGCCGCCTGGTCGGCGGCGTTCTTGTCCCCGCGGCCGATCCAGCGCCCGCACCCGAGCGCGGCCGCCTCGGTCACGCGCACGAGCTCGAGGGCGAGGTTCCGGTCGGGAACGGAGCCGTCCGCCATGACCGGAGCATCCTACGACACCTAGGATCCTGCTCACCCGAGGAGAGGAACGACGTTTGACGCTCAGCCAGCTGGCGGTGACGGTGACCGTCCTCGCCGTGCTCGGGCTCGTGGCAAGCCGTTTCGGCCTGTCCGCCATCCCGGCGTACCTGCTCGCCGGCCTGCTCCTCGGCCCGAACGAGCCCGAGGCCCTGGCGATCATCGAGCCCTCCGAGATCACGGAGTTCGTGGCCGAGCTCGGCGTCATCTTCCTGCTCTTCTTCCTGGGGCTCGAGTTCACGCTCGAGCGCTTGAGACGGAGCGGGATGCACCTCGGCATCGGCGGGTCGATCGACCTGGTCGTCAACGCCGGCCTCGGCCTGCTCGTCGGGATCGCCGCGTTCGGCTTCTCGTTCGCCGCCCTCGTCCTCGCCGCCGCGATCTACGTCTCCTCGTCCGCGGTCGCGGTCAAGGGACTGATCGACTTCCGCCGCCTCGCCGACGACGAGACGGACCTCGTCCTCGCCATCCTCATCTTCGAGGACATCGCCGTCGCCTTCGTCCTCGCCTTCGCGGGCGGGGGCGGCGGCGAGCTGGTCGACACGCTCGCCCTCGTCTCCAAGGCGATCGCCTTCATCGCCCTCTCCCTGGCCGCCTCGCGCTGGCTCGCGCGCCCGATCGACCGCCTCCTGGACGCGCTGCCGCGCGAGTTCTTCCTCCTCTTCACGTTCGCGCTCCTGATCGGCATGAGCGCCGTCGCCCAGGAGCTCGGACTCTCGGAGGCGATCGGGGCGCTGATGGCCGGCGTGATCCTCTCCGAGACTTCCGTGCGAGGAGAGATCGAGGAGCGCTTCCTCGGCTTCCGAGACGTGTTCGCCGCGCTCTTCTTCTTCGTCTTCGGGCTCGCCATCGACCTCGACGCGCTTGGGTCGCTCGGGTGGCTGATCGCGCTCGCCGTCGTCCTGACCGTCGCCGGGAAGCTCGGCGGGACGTACGCCGCAGGGTTGGTGGGCGGCTTCACGCGGCGGCAAAGCCTGAACGCCGGCGCGGCGCTCGTCGCGCACGGCGAATTCACGATCATCCTCGCCCAGGTCGCGGCGACGAACGAGGCGATCCCGGCCTCGGCGCGCGACGACCTCGTCGCGTTCACCGGCCTCTACGTGCTCGCCACCGCATTCATCGGGGTCGTCCTGATGAAGGAGTCCAAGCGGATCGGGCACAGGCTCTTCCCGGTGATACCTAGACTTGCTCCTCAAGGAGGGACACATGGCCCGCGAGCTCCGTGAGACGCGCCTGCCCGGCGTCGGCGTCAAGTACACGTGCCTGACGGCGCACGGCGGCAGGCTGACCGTAATCCTCCACAACGAGGGCCAGCGCGAGATCTACTGGTTCCGGCACGTCGACGACGAGGAGCCCGAGACCGTCATCCTGCTCGAGGACGATGAGGCGCGCCAGCTCGGCGCCGTGATCGGCGGCGCCTACGAGCGCCCCAAGGTCGTCGAGGAGCTCGAGATGGCCTTCGGCGAGCTCTCGATCGAGTGGATCGAGGTCCCGGACACGAGCCCGGCGATCGGGAAGACGCTCGCCGAGTGCGCCTTCCGCCAGCGGACCGGGATCACCATCATCGCCATCCTGCGCGAGCCGGAGCCCGTCGCCGGCGCGCAGCCGGGCGACGTGATCGAGCGCGGCGACACACTCGTCACCGTCGGCAAGCTCGGCCAGTACCCGGCCTTCCGCAAGCTGCTCGCGGAAGGGCCCTTCGGGCCGCAGCAGCCCGAGGCAACGGACTAGCGAGCGCCCACCGACTCGATGGCGATGACGTTTCCGTCGGGATCCTTGCACCAGGCCGCGCGTACGTCGCCGACCGTGGCGATCCCGTTCTCGGTCTTGAGGTCGGGGAGGTCGTACTCCTCGAAGGAGACGCCCCGCTCGCGCAGCGCCGACGCCACCGCCTCGATGTCGTCGACCCGGAACCCGGCGACGGTGTGCCTGCTCTTGCCCGCGCCCACGCTCTCGTAGACGACGAGCGCCCCGTCGCCCGCCTCGAACTCGGCCTCGCGGTTCTCGGGCAGATCGTCGCGCCGTTCCTTGAGACGGAGCCCGAGCGTATCCCCGTAGAAGCTGATTGCGGCCTCGACATCCGAGACGGGGACGATGGCCGCGATCTGCGCCTGCTGCAGCATGCTTGCCTCCTCTGGTCGGTCGTTTACATGCGTTCGGGCGCCTCGACCCCGACGAGGTCGAGGCTGCGGGCGATCACGGCCCGCGTCGCGCGGACGAGGGCCAGCCGGAAGGCCTGCGCCTCGCTCCCGAGCACCCGCTGGTGGTGGTAGAAGCGGTGGAAGTCGTCCGCGAGGCGAATGGCGTACGTCGGGAGCGCGTGGGGGCCGCGCCGCACCGTCGCCTCGGCGACGATCTCCGGGAAATCCGCCAGCCGCTTGACGAGGTCGCGCTCCTCCGGCGCGAGCTCGGCGGGCGCCTCGGCCGCAGCTTCCATTCCCTCGGCACGCCGCAGGATCCCCGCGATGCGGGCGTGCGCGTACTGGACGTAGTAGACGGGGTTCTTCTCGCTCTTCTCGCGGGCGAGGTCGACGTCGATCGTGATCGTCTGGTCGTGCCCGCGCGCGACGAGGTACCAGCGCGCGGCGTCGACGCTCACCTCGTCCACGAACTCGTCGAGCGTGACGACGTCGCCGCGTCGCTTGGACATCTTCACGACGTCCCCGCCGCGGGTCAGGTGGACGAGCTGGTAGAGGATGACCTCGATGCGCTCGGGGTCGTAGCCGAGCATCCGCGCGATCACCTGATACCAGCCGCGCACTCCGTGGTGGTCGGCGCCGAGGACGTAGATCGCCCGGTCGAATCCGCGCTCGAGCTTGTCTCGGAGGTAGACGATGTCGGCGGCTTCGTACGTCGGCTGGCCGCCCCGCTCTGGCGAGCGAATGAGGACGCGATCCTTCTCGTCCCCGAAGGCCGTCGAGCGCACCCAGAGGGCTCCGTCGCGCTCGTACGTGTCGAGGTTGCCGAGCAACTCGGGCAGGTGCGTCGCCAGCTCGCTCTGCAGCGCCCAGGAGTCGAACTGGATGCGGAACCGCTCGAGGCTCTTCTCGATCTGGTGGAGCATGTGCGGGACCGGATCGCCGTCGAGGGCCGCCAGCTCATGGATGTACTCGCCGGCGTAGCCGTCCTCGGGCGGCGGCTCGCCGCGGCGCGCGGCCTCGACGGACGCGCGGAAGCGCTCCATCTGCGTCCCGGCGTCGTTGTAGTAGTACTCACGCTCGACCGCGAGGCCCGCGAAGGCGAGCAGGCGCGCGACGGAGTCGCCGTAGGCGCCGTTCCGCGCGCCGGCGACAGTGACCGGGCCGGTCGGATTGGCGGAGACCATCTCGACCTGGACTCGCTCTCGGGCCGTCGCCGAGCCGGCGCCGTAGGCCGCGCCCGCAGCGACTATTTCCGCGAGCGCCTCCCCGAACCAGGCCGACGAGAGCCAGAGGTTGAGGAAGCCGGGCGGCGCGGTCTCGGCGCGCTCGACGAGGGGGAGCGCGACCGCGGCCTCGGCGAGCTCGGCCGCGATCTCGAGCGGAGGGCGCTTCCGAGCGCCGGCGAGCCGGAGCGCCACGTTGGTCGCGTAGTCGCCGTGCTCGGCCTTCGACGGGCGCTCGAGGACGACCGGCGCGCCCGCCACGCGCGTGAGCTCGTCCTCCAGCCGTCCGATTGCCGTCCTCGCCGTGTCGCTCACTTCCATGCCGGTATATCGTAGGGAGCAGTGGAGGACGAGCCCCAAGAGCGGCAGCTCAACATCCATCTGGATCCCGACAACCTCGCGGGCGTCTACGCGAACTTTGCCAACGTCAGCTTCTCCGACTATGAGTTCACGATCACGTTCGCCCGCATTGACCACGAGGTCGAGGAGGGGGACGTCCCCGGCGTCGTCGTCAGCCGCGTGAACATGTCGCCGCGCTTCATGCGGGAGCTGATGGACGCGATGACCGATTCCTGGTCGAAGTGGTCGACGCGCGAGGGAATCCGGAACCTGCCCGAGCAGGACCGCGGCGACACCTAGTCGCTCTGCGATTCCGCCATCGCGATCCGCTTGAGCGGCGGGGGGTGCGTGCCGAGCCAGAGCGTCGTCCACGCCGGCGGGTCGGGGTCGGCAAGGCTCGTCGTGACGAAGCCCTGCTCGAGCGCGATCGCGCTCTCGGGGTCGCCGGTCGCCTGGAGCGCAAGCCAGTCAGCCTCCGCCTCGTAGCGGCGCGAGACTGCGTTCTGGAAAGGCTGCGTGACGAGGACGTAGGCGAAGGCGAACGCGAGCCCGAGCGGCACGAGTCGAGGCCCCAGGCCCCCTCGGCGGTCCGTGACCCAGGCGAGCAGGAAGACGCCGGGAACCGCCAGGAGCGCGAACCAGGCGAGGCCCTTCCAGAGGTGCCGCCGCTCGACGTGGGCGAGCTCGTGCGCGGAGACGGAGAGGACCTCGCCGTCGGTGAAGCGGCCGTCGAGGAGCGTGTCGTAGAGGACGACGCGGCGCGTGGGCCCGATCCCGGCGACGTAGGCGTTCGCGGTCGTCGTGCGCCGGCTCGCGTCGGCCACGAGCACGTCGTCGACCTCCACGCCCATCCCCGCCGCGAGCTTCTCGATCTCTCCGGCGAGCTCCCGGTCGCGCAGCGGCTCGAAGCGGTTGAAGAGCGGCTGGACGAGGAGCGGCTGCGCGAGGAGGAAGAGCGCGGCGATCCCGACGAGGGCGGGAGCCCCGGCGAGCCACCAGCGTCGCCCGAAACGCCCCGCGAGCCAGACGGCTCCCGCGACGGCGATCGAGACGAGCACCGCCTCGACCCCGAGCGAGACGGCCTGGTCGCGGAGCCAGCCGCCCCAGCCCTGCTCGGAGAGGCCGTAGTCGCGGCGCCGGACGAGCGTGATCGCGCCGAAGGGAAGCCCGGCCAGCCAGACGGCGAGCACGACCGCCAGCCCAACGAGGACGGCGGTACGGACCCGCCCACGGCCGACGCGCTCGAGCCGCCCCGCGAGTGGGCCCGCCTTCCAGACGAGGAGCGCGAGCACGATGATCTCGACGGCGAGCGAGGCGAGGAAGACGAGCCGGGAGACGCCCCTGTAGTCCTCGATTCGCCCGAGCTCGGCGCCGGAGAAGTAGTCGCGCGGATCGAGGTCGGGGAGCGGGAGGCCCGGCACCTCGGTGCGCCAGAGGAGGGCTCCCGCCGCGACCCAGACCGCGGCGAGGGCCAGGAGGGCAAGGCCCTTCGCTAACGTCCGCCTGCCGTGCGCGTCGCGGTCGTCTCTGACATCCACGGAAACCTCCATGCCCTCGAGGCGGTGCTCCGGTCGATCGCCCGGGACGCGCCCGACGAGATCTGGTGTCTCGGCGACCTTGTCGGCTACGGCCCGCGCCCGAACCGCTGCTGCGCCGTCGTGGCCGAGCGGGCGGACGTCTGCCTGATAGGAAACCATGACCTGGCCGTCCTCGGCCGGCTCGACGTCGCCGCGTTCTCCTACGACGCGGCCGAGAGCGCCCGCTGGACGGCCGAGGTGCTGGAGCCGGAGGCGCGCACCTTCCTCGAGTCGCTCGAGCCGAGCGGCGAGCGGGAAGGCGTCGGGCTCTTCCACGCGAGCCCGCGCGACCCGGTCTGGGAGTACGTCCTCTCGCCGCCGGTCGCGTTCGCCTCGCTCGCCGAGGCGCCGCAAGACCTCGTTCTCGTCGGCCACAGCCACGTCGCGCTCGCCTTCGGCCTCTCCGATCCGGGCTCGGTGGGCCAGCCGCGCGACAGCGACCCGCGGGCTGCCTGGCTCCTCCTCGACCTCGACGCTCGTCGGGCCTCCTTCCGCCGCGAGCCGTACGACGTCGACCGGACGCAGGCCGAGATCCGCGAGCGCGGTCTGGCGGAGGCGCTCGCAGCCCGGCTGGAGCACGGCGTCTGAGAACTAGCGGTGTGCGGCGGGCCGGCGCGAGACCTCGACCTCGATGCCCTCGCGCTCGAGCGCGAGCTGCACCTCCTCGCGCGCCTTGAAGATCCGCCAGATCACCTCGGTGCGCTCGGGCGGCGGGTCCACGACCTCGAGCGGGGGCAAGTCCTCGAGCGGGACGACCACCTGCGGCTTCCGCTCACGGGCGCGCAGCTCGTCGAGCACGCGATTCTTCGCCACCTGGAAGAGCCAGGTCGTGAAGCGGCAGCGGAGCGAGAAGCCGGGCAGGCCCTGGTAGATGCGGAGGAAGATCTCCTGTGTGAGGTCCTCGGCGAGCGCACGGTCGCCGACCATGCGGAGCACGTAGTTGAAGACCGGCCCCTCGTACATCTCGAGGATCGCCTGGAACGCGCGCTCCTCCCCTTTCTGGGCTCGCCGCAGCAGCAGATGATCAGGTTGGGGAAGTGGCACGCTCGTCGCCTGGGCCGCAGGGTTCGCGGAGTATATCCGCGAGGTTAGCCCGTACGAACGAGGTTCCTGCCGGTCATCCCCGGCGCGGGAGGAACTCCCAGAAGCCACAGACACGTCGGTATTAGGTCGGCAAGCCCGCCTCCGTCCTCAAGAGCCGCGTGCTCGAGGGTAAGCACGAGCGGAACCGGGTTCGTCGTATGCGCCGTATGGGGGCTCTTGCCGTCGGACTCGAGGAGCTGTTCCGCGTTCCCGTGGTCGGCGGTCACGAGGCAGACACCCCGGAGAGCCTCGACTGCGGCGACCGCCTGGCCGAGGGCCGCGTCGGTCGCCTCGACGGCCTCGACGGCAGCGGGGATGACGCCCGAGTGGCCGACCATGTCCGGGTTGGCGAAGTTGACGATGGCGAAGCGGTAGCCATTCGGGACCTCGGCGGCGAAGCGCTCGCCCACCTCCGCCGCCGACATCTCGGGCTTCTCGTCGTACGTGGCGACGTCGCGCGGCGAGGGCACGAGAATCCGCGTCTCCCCCGCCCACTCCTCCTCGCGGCCGCCGTTGAAGAAGTACGTCACGTGCGCGTACTTCTCCGTCTCGGCGACATGGAGCTGACGGAGATCGTGCTCGGCGAGCACCTCCGCCATCGTCTCGGAGACCTCCTGCTCCTCGAAGGCGACGGGGCAGTCGAAGTCGTCTCGATAGCGCGTCATCGTCATGAGGTCGAACCCGCCCTCGAGGAGGCGCTCGGACAGCTGCCGCGCTCGGTCGGGACGGAAGTTGAAATGGATCGCAGCGTCTCGCGGTGTCGGCCGGGGGCCGGGCAGAACGACGGGCTCAACGAACTCGTCCGTGACGCCCCGCCGGTAGGAGGCCTCGATCGCAGCCACGGCGTCGACCGCCTTCTCCCCGTCCCCCGCAAGGATCGCGGCCAGCGCGCGCTCGGTGCGCTCCCAGCGTTGATCCCTGTCCATGGCGTAGTAGCGACCGCAGACGGTGGCGATCCGCGCCCCTTCCGCGACGAGCTCGGCGAGGTCCTGGCGCGCCGACGTGGGCGAGACGTCGCGCCCGTCGGTGAAGGCGTGGACGTAGGTGCGGTCGGCCATCTCCTCGCGCCGGGCGAGCTCGAGGAGCGCCCGCAGGTGGTCGATGTGGGAGTGGACGCCGCCGTAGGAGACGAGCCCGAGCAGGTGGAGGTCGCCGCCTCGTTCCTTGGCGCGCCGGAAGGCCCCGGCCAGCGCCGGGTTCTCGAAGAAGGCGCCGGACTCGATCGCGCGATTGAGGCGCAGCAGGTCCTGGAAGACGACGCGGCCGGCGCCGATGGTCACATGGCCGACCTCGGAGTTCCCCATCTGCCCGGGCGGGAGGCCGACGTCCTCGCCGGACGCGCGTAGGGTCGTGTGGGGGTAACGCTCCCACAGCGCGTCGAAGACCGGCGTCTGCGCGAGCGAGACCGCGTTCCCGGGTCCCGGCGGCGCGCACCCCCACCCGTCGAGGATGACGAGCGCTACGAGCGGGAAAGGCGGGCTGCCGTCTCGCAAATCGCGGTGAAGGAGTCGATGTCGAGCGAGGCGCCCCCGACGAGCGCGCCGTCCACGTCGCGTTGGACGAGCAGCTCCTCGGCATTCTCGGGCTTCACGGAGCCGCCGTAGAGGACCGGGGCGTCGAGAATCGTCTTGATGAGGCCGTGCGCCTGTTGGGCAATCTCGGGGGTCGCGGTCTTGCCGGTCCCGATCGCCCAGACCGGCTCGTAGGCGACCACCAGGCGCTCGTGCCGGGGGAGGACGGAGACCTGCCGGTGGAGCACGGCCGGGGTCTCCCCGCGCTCGCGTTCCTCCTCGAGCTCCCCCACGCAGGCGACGACCGCCAGCCCGGCGTCGAGCGCCCGTTTCGCCCGCCGAGCGGTGGTCTCGTCCGTCTCGCCGAAGTACCGGCGGCGCTCGGAGTGGCCGACGATCGAGCCGGCGACGCCCAGCTCGAGGAGCATCTCCGCGGAGACCTCGCCGGTGAACGCGCCCTCGCGCTCCCAGTGGACGTTCTGCGCGAAGACCGTGAGCCCGGTCGCCATCGCCTCGCGGAGCGCGGAGAACGGTGGGCAGACGACGATCTCAACACCCTCGGGCGGGACGAACGCGCGGCAGAACGCCAGCGCCTCGGACGGCCCCTTGTACATCTTCCAGTTGCCCGCGATCAGCACGAGCTTCCGCGGGGCCGCCGCGGGCCACCCTCCGGTTCCAGCCTATCGCCGAAATCCGCGCGCGTGGTGAACGAAAGCGTGTCGAGTTCGCGCCACATGGTCACGCCTCCGGGATGGCCACGACGCCGGGAAGCTCCTTGCCCTCGAGCAGCTCGAGCGACGCGCCGCCGCCGGTCGAGATCCAGTCGATTCTGTCCGCCACGCCCAGCTCCTCCACAGCCCGCACGGAGTCTCCCCCACCGACGACCGTCCGCGCGTCCGCGGCGGCGACCGCCTCCGCTACCGTCCTCGTGCCCTCGGCGAAGCGCGGCCACTCGAAGACGCCCATCGGCCCGTTCCAGAACACCGTCCGCGCCTCGCCGATCCGGCCCGCATACCGATTCTGCGTCGCTGGTCCGATGTCGAGCCCGAGCCACCCTTCCGGCACCTCGTCCCAGGCGACGACCCTCGCCTCCGCGTCCGGCTCGAAGGCCGCCGCGGCGACGACGTCCTCCGGCAGCTCGTAGCCGGCGTCCGGCTCGACCTCCTCGGCCATCTTGCCGCCGATGAGGATGACGTCCGCCCTCTCCCTCAGCGAGCGCAGGACGCCGATCTTGTCCTCCACCTTCGCGCCGCCGAGCACGGCGACGAACGGCCGCTCGGGGCCCTCGAGCAGCGAGCCGAGCTCCTCGAGCTCCCGCAGGAGCAGGAGCCCCGCGTAGGCGGGAAGCAGGTGCGCGACGCCTTCCGTCGAGGCGTGTGCCCGGTGCGCCGAGCCGAAGGCGTCGTTGACGTAGAGGTCACCGTGGCCGGCGAGCTCCCGTGCGAGCGAGAGGTCGTTCTTTGTCTCGCGCGGGTCGAAGCGCGTGTTTTCGAGGAGGCGGACGCGCTCGTCGGGGAGGAGCCCGCGCAGCCGCGCCTCGACCGGCCTCAGCGAGTAGGCGGGGTCAGATCCCTTCGGCCGGCCCAGGTGCGACATGAGCACGACCTCGGCGGCGCCCCGCTCGAGCAGGAGCCGGATCGTGGGCAGCGCCGCTCGAATCCGGGTGTCGTCGGTGACCTCCCCGTCCTCGAGCGGGACGTTGAAGTCGACGCGGACGAGCACGCGTTTGCCGACCACGTCGGCGTCCCGGACGGAGCGCGGCCGGTGCACCAGTGGCACTAGAGCCGCTGGACGAGGTCGACCAGCCGGCAGCTGTAGCCCCACTCGTTGTCGTACCAGCCGAAGACCTTGACCGTCCTGCCGCGGGCCATCGTCAGCTCGCTGTCGAAGACCGACGAATAGGAGCTGCCGATCACGTCCGAAGAGACGAGCGGCTCGTCGGAGTACCGGAGGATTCCGGCGAACGCGCCCGCGTCGGCCGCCTCCCGGAAGCGCGCGTTCACCTCCTCGGCGTCGACCTCGCTCCCGACCTGGACGACGAGGTCGACGATCGAGCCGTCGGCGACCGGAGCACGGACGGCGACGCCGTCCACCTTTCCCTTCAGATCCGGGATCACGAGCCCGATCGCCTTCGCGGCGCCGGTGGACGTGGGGATGAGGTTGATCGCCGCCGCCCGTGCCCGGCGCAGGTCCTTGTGCGGCAGGTCGAGGATCTGCTGGTCGTTCGTGTACGCGTGGATCGTCGTCATGAAGCCCGACTCGATGCCCCACGCGTCGTGGAGCACCTTGGCGAGCGGCGCGACGCAGTTCGTCGTGCAGGAGGCGTTCGAGATGATCCGGTGCTGCTCCGGGTCGTAGGTGGCGTCGTTGACGCCGAGGACGAGCGTCACGTCGGGGTCGGTGGCCGGCGCGGAGATGACGACCTTGCCGGCGCCCGCATCGAGGTGGGCCTGCGCCTGCTCGCGCTTCGTGAAGAGGCCCGTGGACTCGAGCGTCACCTCGACACCGAGCTCCGTCCACGGGAGCGCCGCCGGGTCTCGCTCGTTGAGGAGCCTCAACTCCTCGCCGCCGACCCGGATGCCGCCGTCGACGGGCTCGACGTCTGCGTCCAGGGGGCCGAGCACCGAGTCGTACTTGAGCAGGTGGGCCATCGTCTTCGCGTCGCCGAGGTCGTTCACCGCCACGATCTCGACGTCCGCGCCGCGTGCGCGAACCGAGCGGAAGAAGTTGCGCCCGATCCGCCCGAATCCGTTGATCCCCACCCGTACGCTCATGCCATCTCCCCTCGACGTTGCCGGCGCGGCGATTCTATCCGCGCCCCGGGCGTGGAAATTCCTGGTCGCTCCCGTCTTGCGCGTTCCCCCCCGAGGAGAATACGCTCGCTCCGAGAGCGGGTCTGCGCTCGTCGGGCGTCGGATTCAGACCCCGTCTGGCGCCACGATCCGGAGCGTGGTCAAAGGCGGAGGGGGAGGTCGTCCTCGGAGCTTCCCCTCCGGCCCGCTCTCGGATCCGGGCCCTCCCGGAGGGTTCTTCCGAGGCAGCCCCGATGTGCGCGGAGGCCTGGGCGCCTAGCGTGGCGGGCATGGACCGCCTCGCTCCACCGTTCGCAGCGTTCGCCGCGCTGTTGCTCCTCCCGGCCTGTGCCGCGTCGGCGGAGACGGTCGAGCTCCCCTACGCGGACGACTTCTCGGAGCCGTGCGCATGGGATGGGAACGAGGAGTTCAGTGCCGACTGCGACGATGACGCCTTGGTCGTCGAGCTCGGGGCCGGCGCCGGCGTCCACTCGGCCATGAAGACGTTCGAGCCTGCCACCGAGGCGCTGACGTTGGAAGCGGCTCCCGGCTTCGCGGCGGAGGTCCGGACGCAGGACGACCTCTCGCTGGGCCTGGGCTGCTGGACGTCGCGGGAAGGGGGCGGATACGTGTTTCTCGTCTCACCGGCGGGTCGCGTGGCGATCCTTGCCGAGGAGGCTGGGACGGGGCAGTTGCGCCCCCTCGTCATGCGGGGGACGCCCATGCCGGGCTTTCGGCTTCACGGGGCGCTGCGCGTGGACTGTGTCGGCGGCCCTCACGAGACGACGCTCGCTCTCTCGCTCGACGGAGCCCAGGTCGAGGTCGCGAAGGTCGAGCGCGCCGATGAGCGCTTCTCGATCCTGGGGTTCGTCACGGCGAACGACGGCGCCGAGTCCGCGTTCCGCTTCGACGACGCCAGCGCCCGCGAGTTGACCCGCACCGAGGCGGATCAGCTTCGGGCCAGGGCCGCGTCCGGCTAGAGCTCTGCCAGGCGCCGGATCCTGGCGAGGCGGCGCTGGGCAGCGGCCTTCGTCGCCGGCGGGCGGCAGCGGCGGGCGAGCTCGCGCAGCGAGAGCGTCGGGTGGCGGGTGCGGAGGCGTGCGATCTCCCGGAGCTCCGGGGCTAGCTCCTCGAAGCGGCGGTCCTGCTCCAGGCGGTGGATGGCGCGGAGCTGGGCGTCGGCAGCGCGGCTCGTGCGCACGATGTTCGCGTGGTCGGCGTTCGCGAGCCGGTTCGCACGGGCCCGCGTCGCGGCCACGACGGCGTCCTCTCCGAGCCGGAGCGCCGCGTCGTGCGCACCGAGATAGGCGAGGAGCTCGCCGATCGTCTCCGTCCCCTTCGCGTACGCGACGGCGTGGCGGTCGCGCTCGTAGACGCCGAGAGCGAAGCCGTCCGCCGACGCGAGATCGCCGAGGAAGCGCGCCGTTTCGGCATCCACGGTGCGCAGCTCGAGGTGCGCGTTCCGTGGACCGCTGGCCGAGCCGGCGGCGAGGAAGGCGCCGCGGAGGTAGGCGGCCCGGCAGCAAGCACGGGCCACGACCCGGCGCGGCGGCCGCTCGAGGGGCGCGAGGTTCGCGTCGAGGACGCCGGCCTCGTTCAGGGCCTGGAGCGCGCGCGCGTCGTCCTCGAGGTGGATCTGGTAGCGCGTCCCCCGCTCGAACGCGCGCCGCCGGTACGTGCGGATCTCGCAGGGGACGCCGTAGGAGCGGAGGAGGATGAACGCGCGCCGTGCGACGGCGCCGCTCGCGACCTCGAGGTGGAGGCCGATGCGGCCACGGCCGCGCAGGTGGACGCTCCCGGCCCCGCGAACGAGCGCCGAGAGCTCCGCAAGCCGGCAGCACCGCTTGCGCGGCTCGATCGCCGCGAGCTCCGTGCGGACGTCCTCGGAGAGCGTCAAAGCTCGACGCCTTCCAGCGCGAGCAGCCGGCGCTTGTAGTCGATTCCGAGCGAGCCGTACCCGCCGAGTCCGCCCACTGAGACCACACGGTGACAGGGGACAACGAGCGGGAAGCGGTTCTCGGCGCAGAAGGTGCCCGCCGCGCGCGCCGCGTTCGGGCGGCCGGCGAGCGCAGCAAGCTCGCCGTACGTGACGACCTCGCCCCAGGGGATGCCTCTAAGCGCCTCGGCCAGGCCGCGCTGGAAGGGGGTCGTCCACTCGACGTCGAGCTCGACGTCCCCGAACGAGACGCGCTCGCCCCGGAAATGGGCCTGAATCTGATCCACGAGCGGGTGCCCGTCCGCGGCTGCGGCCGCCGCCCCGGCTCGCGGCAACTCGTGATACAGGAGCCGGTCCCCGAGGAGATACAACTCCCCTACGCCCCAGCCGGGAACGTCGTACGCGACCACGTCCACGGCAATAGAATGCCTCTCGTGAGCGTCCCTCGCCTTCGGCTCGCTCCCGTGGGTGAAACCATGTTTCCCCCACGCGCCCTCTTCCTTGACCCCGTGGAGGAACCTCCCGGTTCCCCCACACCCCCTCCACACGCTCACAGGCCGGTTGGCCTATGAGCGCTCCCGGGATCTTCCGCGTCCCGCCGCCCGCGAACGAGCCGGTCCGCGACTACGCGCCGGGCTCGCCCGAACGCGCGAGCCTCCAGCTGCGGCTCGAGCAGATGAAGAGCGAGCGCATCGAGATCCCGCTCGTGATCGGCGGCGAGGAGGTCAAGACCGGGAACGTGAAGCAGGCGGTCATGCCGCACGACAAGGATCACGTCCTCGCCGACGTCCACCAGGGCGGCGCCAAGGAGGTCGAGCGCGCGATCCAGGCGTCGGCCGGGGCCTGGGAGGACTGGCACCGTGTCCCGTGGGAGGAGCGCGCCGCGGTCTTCCTCCGCGCGGCCGAGCTCCTCGCCGGGCCGTGGCGCGACACGCTCAACGCCGCCACGATGCTCGGCCAGTCGAAGACCGCGCACCAGGCGGAGATCGATGCCGCCTGCGAGCTGATCGACTTCTGGCGCTTCAACCCGTGGTTCATGACGCGGGTGTACGAGGAGCAGCCGTTCTCGAGCCCGGGCGTCTGGAACCGGATGGAGTACCGGCCGCTCGAGGGCTTCGTCCTCGCCGTCTCGCCCTTCAACTTCACGGCGATCGGCGGCAACCTCACCGGCGCGCCGGCGCTGATGGGAGACACGGTCCTCTGGAAGCCGGCCTCGACGGCGATGCTCTCCGCCTACTACACGATGCGGATCTTCCAGGAGGCCGGCCTCCCGGACGGGGTCATCAACCTCGTGTACGGCTCGGGCAAGGAGATCGGCGACGCCGCCCTCGCCAGCCGCGACCTCGCCGGCGTTCACTTCACCGGCTCGACGACCGTCTTCCAGAGCATGTGGAAGACGATCGGTGCGAACATCGAGAACTACCGGAGCTACCCGCGCATCGTCGGGGAGACCGGCGGAAAGGACTTCATCGTCGCCCACCCGACCGCCGACGCCGAGGCCGTGGCGACCGCGATCCTGCGCGGGTCGTTCGAATACCAGGGGCAGAAGTGCTCCGCGGCCTCGCGCGTGTACGCGCCCGAGAGCATGTGGCCGGCGATCCGGGAGCAGCTCGTCGCAGAGGTGGGAGAGCTCAAGTACGGGGACGTCTCCGACTTCTCGAACTTCATGGGCGCGGTCATCGACGCGAGCTCGTTCGCCACGCAGAAGGAGGCGATCGAGGAGGCGAAGGCGGACGCGAAGAGCGAGGTCGTCGTGGGCGGCGGCTACGACGACAGTGAGGGCTACTTCGTCCAGCCGACGGTCATCCGCACGGAGGACCCCGACTTCCGGCTTCTCCGCGACGAGCTCTTCGGCCCCGTCGTCACGACCTTCGTCTACCCCGACGGGAAGTGGGAGGAGACGCTCGAGCTCGTCGACAAGACGGCGCCCTACGCGCTCACGGGCGCGATCTTCGCGGGCGAGCGCGAGGCCGTGATCGAGGCGGCCGACGTCCTCCGCTACGCGGCCGGCAACCTCTACGTGAACGACAAGCCCACCGGCGCCGTGGTCGCGCAGCAGCCCTTCGGCGGCGCGCGCGCCTCAGGGACGAACGACAAGGCGGGCTCGATGTGGAACCTCATCCGCTGGGTGAGTCCGCGGACGATCAAGGAGACGTTCGTCCCGCCGAGGGACTACCGCTACCCGTACATGTCCCCGGACGGAGACGCGGGCTAGGTTTCGATCTACTCGGCCTCCTCGAGCTGCGCGACCGCCTGCTCGAACCGCTCCTCTGGCTGCGCGCCCAGGACGAGGAGCCGTCGGTCGAGAACGAAGGCCGGAATGGCGTTGATGCCGTGGCGATTCGCTTCCTGCGTCGAGTCGGCGATCCGGTCCGCGTAGCGGCCTTCGGCGATGACCGCTTCCGCCTCGGCCCGGTCGAGCCCGGCCTCCCCGACGAGATCGAGGAGCACGGCGTCGTCGCCCAGGTCGGCCGCCTCGGACCAGTAGGCGTGCATGAGGCGCGTGTGCACGGGCTCGTGGAGGCCGACATCGCGCGCGAGCTCGGTCAGCTGGAGGGCATGGAGGGTGTTCGGGAGGACGTCCGGCGGGTTGTAGGTCAGCCCGGCCGCTTCGATCATGCGCTCCGTGTGACCGTGGACGCCGGGCCCGTAGCGCCGCTCGAGGTCGGCGCGGGGAAGCCCCTCCTCGGGGTACTCGGGGTGCAGGAAGAAGGGAAGCCAGTCCACCTGCGCGCCGAACCGGCGCTCGAGCCACTCGGCCCGCGCGAGGCCGACGTAGCAGAACGGTCACGTGTAGTCGCTCCAGATCGTGACCGGGAGGCCGTCCACGCGCCCAGGCTACCGGTCAGGGGCTGCCTGGCCGGAGTCCGATCAGACCAGTTTGATACTCTTGCCACGTTTTCCGCAGGAGGCGCGATGCCGGCTCGAAGGGAAAGCTGGGGGTCTCGCCAGGCCGGGGTTCTTGGCGGTGGCTTTGGTGCTGTTCGTCTCCGGCTGCAGCCTCGGCGGAGGTGACGACGAGGCGCAAGATGCCGGCGAGGAGAGCGGGGCCGCCGAGACCGGGCCGGACGTCGAAGCGCTTCGGGCCGCGTGGGCGGAGGAGGTGAGCGCCGCCTGTACCGAGCGGAACGAGCAGATCGAGACTCTCGCTCAGGGGCTCCCGGGCGTCGTCGAGAAGGAGGGCCTCGCCGCGGCGGCGGCCCAGCTCGAGCCGATCGACCAGGCGATGTTGGACCGCATGAACGAGGCCGAGCCGGCCCCCGGCGACGAGGTGCGGGCGGAAGAGATGGCAGGGCTCTACCAGGAGGCCGTCCAGGCGGGGACCCAAGCTCTCGGTGCCAAGTACGTGAAGCGCGACCGCGGCTTCTATGCGCTGATCCGGCAGTCCGAGGACGCGCGCGAGCAGGCGGACGCGATCGCGACAGAGCTGGGCGCGGAGGACTGTGCGGTCGAGGCTGCGGGGCCGTACGCCACCGTCGATGGTTTTGCCGCCGTCCGCTGGGGCGACCGTGCGTCGAAGCTCTGCCAAAAGCGGGATCGCACCTTCGCCCGTCTGCGCCCCACGGATACGGCACGCTTTGAGGCGGCCACACGCCGGTGGCTGCGCGAGATGCGCGCCCTCCGTCCACCTAAGCGGTACGCGCGCAGAATCGACCGTTTCCTCGACCAGCAGGTCGCCTCCGAGCGGGCTATCGACGCCGCGGACGCCGCGTTCGCGCGCGGCGACATCGCTGCGGGTGAGGCACTGGTGGACACGAGCAATCGCCTCAGCCGACGGAGCAGTGAGCTCATGTACCAGGTCGGAGTCGAGATCGGCTTCCAGAAGTTCTGCTCGACACGGCGGGCGTAACGACCGCTTGTCTCCGCGGCCAGTTACGCCCGTCCGGCGCGGTGAAGGGCTGCGTAGATCTCCCGGCCCGTCTTCGCGGGCACGCCCGGGACACCCTCGAGCTCCTCTGACGTCGCGGCGAGCAGGCGCTCCGGCGAGCCGAAGTGCTGGATGAGCGCGCGCTTGCGCGCGGGGCCGACGCCGGGGAGCGCGTCGAGGATCGACTCTCGTGCCTTCGCTTCGCGGCGGCGGCGGTGGAAGCCGAGCGCGAAGCGGTGCGCCTCGTCCCGGATCCGCTGGAGCAGCTGCAGGCCGGACGAGTCGCGCTCCAGCGAGACAGGCCCGGAGCGGCCGGGGACGAACACCTCCTCCTCCCGCTTCGCGAGCGCGATTACGGCGACACGCGGAAGGTCAAGGGCCTGCATCGCCGCGAGAGCGGCTGAGAGCTGGCCCTTGCCGCCGTCGACGACGACGAGATTCGGGATCGCGGCGAAGCCCTCGTCGTAGCGCTCCGCCGTCACCTGCTTCGCGCGCGCGAAGCGGCGCGAGACCACCTCGCCCATCATGGCGAAGTCGTCCTGGCCCTCGACGCCCTTGATCCCGAACTTCCGGTAGTGGGCCTTCTTGGGCACGGCGTCCTGGAAGACGACCATGGAGC
>JAIBJN010000074.1 GCA_020029595.1 Actinomycetota bacterium
GCGGCGCCCGCCCCACCCCCGGCCGCACCCGCCGCACCCGCCGCACCCGCCGGCGAGGAGCGGCGGCCGAGGCGCAAGCAGCGGCGCTGGGGCCGGCGCCTGCTCTGGGCCGTGCTCGCCCTCGGCTTCGTGGCGCTCCTTCTCGGAGGAGCACTCTTCGGCCTCTCGCGCGCGTACTTCGTGGGAGCCGACCAGGACGGCAATGTCGTCGTCTATCAAGGTGTGCCCTTCGACGTCCGCGAAGGCGTCGGCCTCTACCGCGAGCGCTACGTGAGCCGGCTCCAGGCCTCGCAGCTCTCGCCGGAGGAGCGGGCCGAGCTCTTCGACCACGAGCTCGTCTCGTACGACCGAGCGCGGGCACGCGTGTCCGTCTACGAGGCCGAGGCCGTTCCCTGAGCCTCGCTCGCCCTCGGGTCGCTCCCCGCGCTCGTGGGCCGGAGCCTGGCCTGTGAGCCTCCGAACGCGGGAGCTCTGGAACCTCGGCCTCGTCGGTCTCCTCACGGCGGCCGGCTTTGCGTCCGTCTACATCGCCCGCTCGGAGGTCGTCTCCGCGGCCTCGCTCTCGTACGCGGCCTTCTTCGTCGCCCTCTTCGTCGTCGCACACGTCGTCCTGCGCCTCAGGCTTCCGCAGGCCGATCCCTACCTCCTGCCGCTCGGCGGGCTCCTGTGCGCGCTCGGCCTCACCGAGATCTACCGCATCGAGCCCAACCTGGCGTTTCGCCAGGGACTCTGGGTCGTGGTTGGCGTCTCCGTCTTCGCTGTGCTCGTCCTCTTCCTCCGCGACTACCGCGAGCTCGACAGGGTCAAGTACCTGCTCGGCATCTCCGCGATCGCGCTCCTCGTGCTCCCGGCCCTCCCGCTGATCGGACGGACGATCAACGGCGCGACGCTCTGGGTCGACATCGGCCCGCTCGTGTTCCAGCCCGGAGAGCTCGCCAAGGTGCTCTTCGTCGTCTTCCTGGCCGGCTACCTGCGGGACAACCGGGAGATGCTCTCCTACGGCACGCGGGGCCTGGGCGGGCTGCCCTCGCTCAAGCACCTCGGCCCGCTCCTCCTCATCTGGGGGGGCGCCATGCTCGTCCTCTTCCAGACGCGCGATCTCGGCGGAGCCCTCCTCTACTTCACGATCTTCCTCGTCATGCTCTATACCGCGACAGCCCGGTGGTCGTTCGTGGCCGTCGGGCTCTCCCTCTTCCTCCTGGGCGCCTTCGCCCTCTACCAGGTGATTCCCCACGTCCAGGACCGCGTGGAGGGCTGGCTCGATCCCTGGAGCGACCCGCAGGGCCAGAACTACCAGCTCGTCCAGTCGATCTACTCCATCTCGAGCGGCGGCGTCTTCGGATCGGGCCTCGGCCGCGGCGTCCTCCTGACGCCGAACGGGGAAACCTACATCCCCTTCCTGGAGACGGACTTCATCTACTCGGCGATCGCGCAGGAGCTCGGGCTCGCCGGCGCCGCCGGGGTCGTCCTCCTCTACCTGCTCTTCGCCTATCGCGGCTTCCGCATCTCGATGCTCGCGCAGGACGGGTTCTCGAAGCTCCTCGCCGCCGGGCTCACGGCGGCGGTCGCCGTGCAGGCCTTCATCATCATCGGCGGGGTCAGCGGCCTCATTCCGCTGACGGGAATCACGCTTCCCTTCGTCTCCTACGGAGGCTCGAGCATCGTCGCGAACTTCGTCGTGCTCGCGCTCCTCCTCATGGTCTCCGACCGCGTCAACAGGAATGCGCGCTAGAGCGCGCATTCCTTCTCGTGCACCGCGCTTCGGCTACGCCGAAGCGCGCCTGACTTCCTTGGCGCTCCTCCGAAGGAGGAGCGCTTGAACCGGCAGATTCGCCGCCTCTTCCTCGTCTTCTCCTTCCTCTTCGTCGCCCTGATCGCCACGGCGACCTACTGGCTCTGGCGGGCGCCCGAGCTCGAGGCGCGCCAGGGGAACCCGCTTCTCCTCGTGCGCGAGCTCGAGGTGAAGCGCGGGCTCATCCTCTCCGCGGACGGGAGGACGAGGCTCGCGGCCAACCGCCGGCTCGAGCTCGAGGACGGCCGGGTCTGGTGGCTCCGGCGCTACCCGCGCGGATCGCTCACCGCCCATGCCGTCGGCTACTCGACGATCGGGCGCTCGCGGACGGGCCTCGAGCTCTCCATGAACGACTTCCTGACGGCGGCGAACGCCAACCTCAGCACGGTCATCGACACGACGCTCGACAAGCTGCGCGGAATCACGCGGGTGGGAAACAACGTCGTGACGACGCTCGACTTGCGCGCCCAGCGGGCGGCCGTGCAGGGCCTGTCCGGGATGTGCGGAGCGGCCGTGGCGATCGAGCCCGCGACCGGGCGCGTCCTCGCGCTCGCGTCCTCGCCCACGTTCGACCCGAATCTCGTCGAGGAGGACTTCCCGGCGATCGAGCGGATCGGGGCGCCCTGCAAGCCCGCGGCTCCCCTCCTCGACCGTGCCACCGCCGGGCGCTTCGTCCCCGGCTCGACGTTCAAGATCGTGACCGCGGCCGCCGCCCTCGACACCGACAGCTTCACGCCGGAGAGCGAGTTCGACGACCCCGGCTACTGCACCCTCTTCGGGCGGCGCGTCTTCAACTTCGCCGACCAGGGGACGCCGACTGGGTTCGGACGAGTGACGCTCGCAGACGCGGTCGAGAACTCCATCAACTCCGTCTTCTGCAACATCGGCAAGGAGCTCGGCGCGGACGTCGTCCTCGAGTACGCGAAGCGCTTCGGGTTCTACGAACGGCCGCCGATCGACCTCCCCTCCGAGGAGGTGCTCATCAGCGGCCTCTACCGGAACGGGCGCCTCTACGACCCCGCGGACCCGAGCGAGGTCGACCCGGGCCGCCTCGCCTTCGGCCAGGAGCGCCTGGTCGTGACGCCGCTCCAGATGGCCCTGGTCGCCGCCGGCGTCGCGAACGACGGCATCGTCATGGAGCCGAAGCTCGTCGAGCGAATCGTGTCGCCCGACGGGGACGTGATCGAGCGTTTTGGCGCGGAGAAGTGGAAGGACGCCGTGTCGGCGGCGACGGCAGCCGAGCTCACCGCCATGATGGTGCGGGTGGTGGAATCGGGCACGGGCACGGCCGCCCAGATTCCCGGCGTGTCCGTTGCCGGCAAGACGGGTACCGCGGAGACCGGCGCCGCGGGCCGCAACAACACGTGGTTCATCGCCTTCGCGCCCGCGGAGGCTCCCGAGGTCGCCGTCGCGGTCGCGCTCTCCGACCAGGCGGGCACGGGCGGGGCCACGGCGGCCCCGATCGCCCGGGCGATCATGGAAGCGGCCCTCGGGAGAAACACCTAACCTCTAGCCAGGTTTTTCAGGCATGGCCGGCGTTTCGGACACCCTCATCAACACGCTCTTCGACGGCCGCTACCGGATCCTTCGCAAGCTCGGCTCCGGGGGCATGGCGAACGTCTACCTCGCCGAGGACGAGGAGCTGGGCCGCCGCGTCGCCATCAAGATTCTGAACGAGCGCTACGCGAACGACGACCTCTTCATCGAGCGCTTCCGGCGGGAGGCGAAGTCCGCCGCGGGCCTCTCCCACCCGAACATCGTCTCGATCTACGACCGCGGCGAGGCCGAGGGGACGTACTACATCGCCATGGAGGTGATCGAGGGCCGCAGCCTGAAGGAGCTGATCATGACGCGGGGCGCGCTCCCGATCGGGACGGCGATCGCGTACGCGAAGCAGCTCCTCGAGGCCCTCCGCTTCGCGCACCGGCACGGGATCATCCACCGCGACATCAAGCCGCACAACGTGCTCGTCTCGGCCGACCAGCAGGTGAAGACGAACGAGCCGCGGCTCAAGGTGACCGACTTCGGCATCGCGCGCCACGGCGCCTCGCAGATGACAGAGGCAGGCTCGATCATGGGCACGGCGCAGTACCTCTCCCCCGAGCAGGCGCGCGGCGCGCCGGTCACGGCGGCATCCGACCTCTACTCGGCGGGGGTCGTGCTCTACGAGATGCTCACCGGCAAGGTGCCGTTCACGGGCGACTCGGCGATCGAGATCGCCATGAAGCACGTGAACGAGCTCCCCAGGCCTCCCTCCAGCCTGCGGAGCGAGATCCCGCCCGAGCTCGACCAGATCGTCCTCCGGGCGCTCGCCAAGGATCCGGCGGACCGTTACCAGACCGCCGAGGAGTTCATCGAGGATCTCGAGCGCGTCGAGGCCGGCCTGCCGATCTTGCGCGCCACCTCGACGGCGGCCACCGCGCTCCTCGCCGGCGTGGCCGCGGGCGAGGCAACGGAGCTGCTCTCGGAGAGCCCGACGCGCGTGGTCGCGCCGCCGCCCGCTCCCGAGGCGCCCCGGCGCCCGCCGACGTACCCGCCGGCGAGCGCCTACGACGAGCCGCCGAGAAAGCGCAGGCGCTGGGTGCCCTGGCTCATCGTCGCCCTCCTCATCGCCGCTGCTGCGCTCGCGGGCTGGTGGGCCTACAACCAGATCCAGGAGCAGCTCGAGGAGTCCGAGCCCGTCGGCGTCCCGTTCGTGGAAGGGCTGCGGGAGCAGCAGGCGATCGACAAGATCGAGGAGGTAGGGCTCGAGGCTGCCGTCGAGGAGCAGTCGAGCACCGAGGTCGACAGGGGCATCGTCATCGAGCAGAACCCGAAGGAAGGGACTCGCATCTCCAAGGGCAGCACGGTCACGATCGTCGTCTCGACCGGGCCCAAGCGGGTGGAGGTGCCGAGGCTCGTGGGCCTCACCTACGAGGAGGCTGTCGACGCGCTCGCCGAGCTCGGCCTCGAGTCGCGGCGCGTGAACGTGTTCTCCCAGAAGCCCGTAGGCCAGGTCACCGCGCAGGACCCAAAGGCCGGCGAGGAGGTGGACGAGGGCACACAGGTCGTGGTGCGCGTCTCCAAGGGCGTGCAGCAGGTCGGCGTTCCGGACGTCCTCGGCCAGTCGGAGTCGAGCGCGACGGCCGAGCTGGAGGCGGCCGGGTTCGTGGTCGACGTCGTCCAGGCACCGTCGTCGACGACGCCGGCCGGCCTCGTCTCCGCTCAGAGCCCGGACCCCGGCGTCGAGGCGGAGAAGGGCTCGACCGTGCAGATCACCGTCTCCACCGGGCCCGCGCAGGTCACCGTCCCCAACGTCGTCGGCGAGGACGAAGCCAACGCCCGCGACATCCTCGGCGAAGCCGGCTTCAACGTCCGGGTCGTGAACGTGGCGGTCCTCGACCCCGACCAGGACGGGATCGTCCAGAGTCAGAACCCCAGCGCCGGCTCACAGGCCAACGAGGGCTCGCGGGTGACGATCTTCGTCGGCGCCGCTCCTTGATGCTCGGC
Source organism: Actinomycetota bacterium (assembly GCA_020029595.1). Classification (GTDB taxonomy): domain Bacteria; phylum Actinomycetota; class Thermoleophilia; order Gaiellales; family Gaiellaceae; genus JAIBJN01. The sequence continues at coordinate 5,282 of JAIBJN010000074.1, forward strand.
CGGTGGCCGGGCAGTTGGCTGACGGGAGGACTTCGGTCGCCAGGCTGCGCGTAGCGGTGCTCATGGGCGGCCGCTCCAGCGAGCACGAGGTCTCCCTCGACTCCGCCCGCTCGGTGATCGAGGGACTCGACCCCGACCGGTACGACGTCGTCGCGATCGAGATCCCGCGCGAGGGGCCGTGGCTCCTCGCCGCGGAGGAGGCCGCCCGCGTCGACGTCGTCTTCCCCGTCCTCCACGGCCCCTTCGGCGAGGACGGTGCCGTGCAGGGCCTCCTCGAGCTGGCCGGAGTCGCCTACGTCGGGGCCGGGGTGGCGGCCTCCGCGCTCTGCATGGACAAGGATCTCTTCAAGTCCGTGATGCGCGATAAGGGCGTGCCCGTCGCCCGCAGCGTCACCGCCCGCTCGGGCGAGGCCGCCGAGAGCCCGTACGGGTTCCCGTGCGTGGTCAAGCCGGCGCGGCTCGGCTCGAGCGTCGGGATCAGCGTCGTCAGGTGGGAGGAGGACTTCCTGGCTGCCGTCGAGCTCGCCTTCGCCCACGACGAGAAGATTCTCGTGGAGGAGTTTCTCGACGGCGTCGAGGTCGAGTGCAGCGTGCTCGGGAACGCCGATCCGGTCGCCTCGGTTCCCGGTGAGATCGTGCCGCTCGCGAGCGACTGGTACGACTACGAGGCGAAGTACGCCGAGGGCGGCATGGAGCTCGTCATCCCTCCGCGCGTCCCGGCCGGCTCGAACGCGCGGGTGCAGGAGCTGGCGGTCGCCGCCTTCGTCGCGTCGGACTGCGAGGGAATGGCCCGCGTCGACTTCTTCGTCCAGCCCGACGGGGAGGTCGTCGTCAACGAGCTGAACACGATCCCCGGCTTCACCGCCACGAGCGTGTACGCGAAGCTCTTCGAGGCCTCCGGCGTCACCTACCCCGAGCTTCTCGACCGGCTCGTCGAGCTGGCGCTCGAGCGCCGCGACCGCCGCGCCGAGCTTCGCTACTGACCCGTCTGGCAGCCTTCAACGGGACGTGAAGGTACGCACTTCGTTCACGTGGGCACGGGTGTTCAGGTCGGTGATCCAGACGACGTAGTAGCGGTAGGCCTCGCCGCGCGTGTCGACCCCGAACGTCGTACGGTCTCCCGCCTCCTGCTCCCCGGCGACGTCCACGAACTGGCCGTCACGCCTCGCGCCGGCCAGGATCATGGCCGTGAAGCCGGGCGTGTCGCTGAAGACGGTGATCCGGGAGAGCGCAACGCGGCTCCCCACATCGAGCACGATCCCGACGCCTTCCTTGTCGAAGCTCCGGTACTCCTCGGTCGTCCAGTAGGTGGTCCTGTCCCCGTCGGTCGCCTCCGAGACCAGCTCGGAGTGCTCTGTCCGGTTGTCGCCGTAGGGGTCGAAGTCGGCTACCGCCTCCACTCGTGCGGGCGTCACGTCGCTGCCGCCGCCGAGCCCGGGGATGCCGTCGTCGAAGACGATCTCGAGGACGAGAAGATTGCCGATGAGGATGACTGCGGCCAGGAGGAGGATGCCTGCGAGCCGAAGGCCGGAGCGGCGAGCCGGCGCGCCCGCTTCCGCGCGCGGGAGGGCCTGGGTGCTGCCCTGCGGGGCGACCCCGCGGCGCGGCGGCCGAATGCCGGTGTCACCCTCCTTCACCGTGCCGCCCGCCTCGGCCTCTTCTGCGAGGCAGGACTCGAGGGCGGCCGTCATCGCCTCCATCGACGCAAAGCGATCCTCGGGCCGCTTGGCCATCGCCCGAGCGACGACGGCGTCGACGCGGGGCGGGACGTCCGGCCTCCGCGCGCGCACGCTCGGCACGGGGTCGCGAACGTGCCGCATGGCGATCGCCATCATCCCGTCGCCCGAGTACGGGACCTCCCCCGTGAGCAGCTCGTACGTGACGACGCCGAGCGAGTACTGGTCGGAGCGTTCGTCCGCCCGCATGCCGCTCGCCTGCTCCGGCGAGAGGTACTGGCCGGTCCCGAGCACGGTCCCCGTCTCCGTGAGCGCGTCGTCGGCGTCGAGGGCGCGCGCGATCCCGAAGTCCGTCACCTTGGCCGTGCCCGCGGCGTCCACGAGGACGTTGTGGGGCTTCACGTCCCGGTGGACGATGCCGAGGTCGTGCGCGACGGCGAGCGCGCGTGCGACCTGGCACGCGAGCTCGAGGGCGCGCTCCACGGGCAGGGGCCCCTCGCGGGCGATCACCGCCTTCAGGTTCTCGCCCGCCACGTGCTCGAAGACGATGAACTGCCGCTCCTGCCACTCGCCGCGGTCGATGACCGTGACGACGTTCGGGTGGGAGAGGCGGGCGATGGCGCGCGCCTCCCGGCGGAAGCGCTCTACGTACTCGGGGTCGTGGGAATAGTGCTCGTGGAGCACCTTGATCGCCACCCGCCGCTCCAGCACCGTGTCGTACGCCCGGTAGACGCTCGACATCCCGCCTTCGCCCACGAGCTCCTCGAGCTCGTAGCGGCCGACGATCAGCTCTCCGACCTGCACCGCCATAGTGTTCCTGCCGCAGCGCGCCGCGTCGCGACGCTACGAAAGCGCTTCGACGAGCGCCTCCTCCCACACTCCGAGCGCCTCGTCGAGCTCCCCGTCCTCGATCACGAGCGGGACGAGCACTCGGATGCAGTTCGAGTAGATGCCCGCCTTCAAGAGCAGAAGGCCGCGCCGGGCGGCCCCCTCCGCGACGGCCGTCGCCAGCTCGGCGTCCGGCTTCCCGTCGCGCACCAGCTCGATGGCGAGCATCGCCCCGAGCCCGCGGACGCCAGCGACCGCGTCGAAGCGGTCGCGCCAGTTCTCCATCCGGGCGCGGATCGTCTCGCCGATCGACTCCGCGCGCTCGGCGAGCCGCTCCTCGGCGACGACGTCGAGGACGGCGTGCGCGGCAGCGATCGCTACCGGGTTCCCGACGTACGTTCCTCCGACGGCGCCGTCAGCGGGCGCGTCCATGATCTCCGCCCGGCCGAGCACACCCGAGAGGGGGATGCCCGCGGCGATGGACTTGGCGATCGCCATCAGGTCGGGCTCGACGCCGAAGTGCTCCATGGCGAACATCCGGCCCGTGCGGCAGAAGCCCGTCTGCACCTCGTCGGCGACGAGGACGATCCCGTTCTCGTCGCAGATCCGCCGCAGGCCGCGGACGAACTCCTGCGAGGGGACGACGAAGCCGCTCTCTCCCTGAACGGGCTCGAAGACAATAGCCGCGACCTCCTCCGCGGCGACGTGCGTCTTGAACGCATACGCGAGCGCGGCCAGGTCATCGAAGGCCACGCGGTACGTGTCGGGTGCGAATGGCCCGAGCCCGGCCTTGTAGGGATGCGTCTTCGATGTGAGGCTGAGCGCGAGGAGCGTGCGCCCGTGGAAGCCGCCCTCGAAGGCGATCACCGCACGCCTCCCCGTCGCCGCGCGCGCGAACTTGACGGAGTTCTCGATCGCCTCGGCGCCCGAGTTGAAGAAGGCGGCGCGCGTCTCGCCCGAGATCGGCGCGAGTTCGAGCAGCCGCTCGGCCAGGCCGACGTAGTTCTCGTAGGGGACGACGGTGAAGTCCGTGTGCGTGAAGCGCTCGGCCTGCTCGCGGATCGCCTCCACCACGCGCGGGTGCGAATGCCCGACGTTCAGACAGCCGATGCCGCCCGTGAAGTCGACGAACGTGTTTCCGTCGACGTCGGTGAGGGTGGCGCCGCGTCCCTCCGCGATCACGAGGGACAGGTAGATGGAGAGCGGAGCGGCGACGACTCGCTCCTTCCGGGCGAGAATCGCCCGGCTCCTCGGGCCCGGGACGTCGGTCTTGATCTCGATTGTCCGGGTCGTAGCCACCCGCGGAGCTTATAGATTGGCGGTCCCCATGGTCCTCTCAGACCGCACGATCCGGCGCCTGCTCGAGGAGGGCCGAATCGGCATCGATCCCTACGAGGAGGAGCTCCTCCAGCCGTCGAGCGTCGACGTGCGGGTGGACCGCCTCTTCCGCGTCTTCCGCAACTCCCGCTATCCGTTCATCGACGTCAAGCGGGAGCTCGAAGACCTCACCGAGCTCGTCGAAATCGAGCCGGAGGAGCCCTTCATCCTCCACCCGGGCGAGTTCGTGCTCGGCTCGACCCTGGAGCGCATCACGCTGCCGGACGACCTCGTCGCCCGCCTGGAGGGCAAGAGCTCGCTCGGCCGGCTCGGGCTCCTCATCCACTCGACGGCGGGCTTCATCGACCCCGGCTGGGACGGCCACGTGACCCTCGAGCTCTCGAACGTGGCGAACCTCCCGATCACGATCTACTACGCGATGAAGATCGGCCAGCTCTCCTTCGTCCAGCTCTCCGAGCCGGCCGAGCACCCGTACGGGACCGGTACGCTGGGCTCGAAGTACCAAGGCCAGGCCGGCCCGACGCCGAGCCGCTACTGGAAGAACTTTCAGACGGAGTCTGAGAATGTCCCGCGACGCGACGCCTCCGGCGGCGCGTCGCACCGATATTCTCAAGCGGAGTCTGATAGTCCCGAGGCCCACGCCGCCGAAGGTGGCGAGGGGCGAAGGAACTTCGACACGTGATCCTGGTCACCGGGGGAACCGGCTTCGTCGGCCCGAAGGTCGTCCACGCCCTGCGAGCCGCCCAGCTGCCCGTGCGCGTGCTCGCCCGCAAGCCGGAGAGGCAAGAGCAGGCGCGCGCCTGGGGCTGCGAGGTCGTCCAGGGAGACATGACGGACGCGGAGAGTCTTCGCCGCGCGGTCGAGGGTTGCGACGTCGTCGTCAACCTCGTCGCCATCCTCCTCGGGAGCCCGGAGACGTTCGAGCGCGTGATGGTGCAGGGAACGCGCGACCTCGTCGAGGCGGCGAAGCAGGCTGAGGTCAAGCGGCTCGTCCTCATGAGCGCCCTCGGAACCGAGGAGGGGAAGGAGGTCACCCCGTACTTCCGAGCCAAGTGGGAGGAGGAGCAGGCGGTCAAGTACTCCGGAATCGAGCACGTGATCTTCCGGCCGAGCTTCGTCTTCGGGCGTGACGGCGGCGTCCTCCCGCAGCAGATCATGCTCGTCCGCTACTCCCCGGTGACGCCTGTGCTTGGCCGTCACCGGATGCAGCCGATCTGGGTCGACGACGTGGCCACGTTCCTCGCCGGGGGAGTCGCCGCAGCCAAGGCGCCCAACCGGACCTTCGATCTCGTCGGCCCTGACCGCCTCACCTGGTCGGAGCTCCACGAGCTCATCCGCAAGACGCTCGGGAAGCGCCGGCTCGCGTTTCAGATGCCGCCAGGCCTTCTGAAGGCGGGAGCGACGGTCGGCCAGATCCTCCCGCCCCTGAAGGGAGCGCGGGCAGCGGTGGAGATGCTCGACCTCGGCGACAACGTCGGCGACGGCGGGCCGGCGGCCGAGAGCTTCGACGTCCGGCCGATCGGCGTCGAGGAGCAGGTCCGCCGCGCGGTCGCCTAAGCTGGGCCTATGACCTCCGAGCTCTACGCCGTCATCGCGGCCCCGCAGCTCGAAAAAGAGCTCGCGCACCGACTCGCGGACGACAGCCGCCGGCATGGTGTTCTGTCGCTGGACGCGCAGCAAGCTGGGCGCAAGGGGCCCTGGCTCCTGGAGATGCCCGGCGTGCACCACCTGCTCGCCGAGGGCGCCGACTGGGACGCGGTCAGCTGGCTCCTGACGCCCGACGGCGGCGAGCGGCTGGCGCAGACGTTCGAATGGCTCTACACGGAGCTTCCGGGCGAGTTCACGTTCGAGGTGCTGTTGAACGAGGAGCCGATCGACAAGCTCGTCGCGCGCGACGAGCTCCTCCGCCTCGTCCACAGCGGCCACCTCGGCGGCCGCACGCGCTACCGCGTCATGCCCGCCTGAGCGGCTGGACTCTCAGCCGACATTAAGAACGGGGCCTCCGGAGAGGCCCCGCCGGTATATCGCCTGGATTAGCAGGGGCGCTGGGTGTCCCCCACGCTGGCTAGGCGATTCCCCGTAGGTCTCGGGAACACGCCCCTACCTGCGACTACCTCCACTGGACTGGCTCGGGCACGCGTTCGGGTTCGAGGAGCGGCTCCGGTTCACGGACGACGGGGGTGCCGTCACACACGCCGAGCTGGCCCTCGGCGGCGGGGAGATCTTCCTCGGCCATCCCGGCCCGGACTATCGGAGCCCCAAGCGGCTCGGCGGCTTCACACAGCTCACCCACGTCTACGTCGAGGACGTGGACGCCCATCACGCCCGGGCGGTCGAGGCGGGAGCGACGATCAACGGCGAGCTCCAGGACACCCCGTACGGCGACCGGCGCTACGACGCCGAGGACCTCGAGGGGCACCGCTGGTCGTTCGCACAGGTCCTGCGCGAGCTCGCGCCCGAGGAGTGGGGCGCGACGGTCGCTTAGCTCGACAGGACCGCGGTCATCTCGACGCCGCGGTCGAGCGGGACCGTCACGCTGACGAGCGTCGGGTCGCTCTGGCGCGCGCGGCTGTAGGCGCCGAGGATCTCTTCGTGCGAGAGGACGTTGTCGGCAAGGATGAGGCCGCCCGGCTCGACGAGCCGCCGCGCGAGCTCGAAGTAGCGCTCGTACTCGTCCTTCTGGGCGTCGAGGAAGACGAGGTCGAAGACATCCTCGATCCGCCCGAGCGTCTCGAGGGCGTCTCCCTCGTAGAGCTCCGCCCACTCCTCGAGCCCTGCCTCGGCGACGTTCCGACGCCACGCCTCCGCCGTCTCGCCGTGCCGCTCGAGGGAAAGCACCCGCCCGCCGAGGTAGCGGGCGCCGGCCGCGAGCCAGATGGTGGAGTAGCCCCGCCCCGCCCCGACCTCGAGCACGGAGCAGTCGGTCTGCGGCGCCACGAGTGCGAAGAGGAAGCGGCCGGTCTCGCTCGCGACCGGGTACGCGGGCGGGACGGCGCCCTCCGCCTCCAGCCGGGCGAGCACCTCGCGCACGCGGTCGTCGAGCACCGGCGAATCCTAGGGAACGACGACGCGCACGACGCCGTCCTCGACCCTGACCTCGAACGTGTCCACCGGCACGTAGGCGGGAAGCGTGAGCGCACGCCCCGTACGGACGTCGAACCGCGAGCCGTGCCGCGGGCAGATGGCGACGCACTCGGCGGGCTCGAAGTCGCCCTCGCAGAGCGGCCCATCGTCGTGCGAGCAGCGATCCTCGATGGCGTAGAACGTGCCGTCGCAGTTGTAGACGCCGATCACGAGCTGTCCGTCGCGGACGATCCTCACCTCGCCCGGCGGGAGCTCTTCGACCGGGCCGACGACGATCTCCGGCACCGGCTAGTACCCCTTCAGGTAATGCCGCCCCGTTTCTGCGTCGCGAGCACCAAGTCGGAGTTCACACTCGCGCGCAGCCAAGGCTGGACGCCTTGGCAAGGGCGAGGGTGGGCTCCGGCGCCGTGTGATCGCGGGGCTGAGGCAGGCGTGTATTGCCTGGAGGGGCACTAGCGGAGCTCGAGCTCGTCCACGCCCGCCCACTCCTCGGGGAGCGGCGTGCCGCGGCCCTTGTGAAGCGCGAGCTTGAGGACGCCGAGCCCGAGGAGCGCGCACTTCAAGCGAACGGGGGTGAGCGGGATGCCGACCTCGTCGAGGAGCTCCTCCCGCGACATGGTGGCCACCTCCTGCGCCGTGCGGCCCTTGACCATGTCCATGAGCATGGAGGTCGCCGCCTGGCTGATCGCGCAGCCGCGGCCCTGGAACTTCACGTCCGCGATCGTGTCGCCCTCGAAGGCGACCGCGATGGAGACCTCGTCCCCGCAGAGCGGGTTCTGCCCCTCGGCCTCAGCGTCCGGGGTGTCGATCAACCCGTGGCCGCGCGGGTTCTTGTAGTGGTCGAGGATGACCTCGCGGTAGAGGCTGTCGAGCTCGCTCATCTAGGCTGGATTACCTGAATGGGCACTACCCGAAAAGCTTACGGGCTTTGTGGAGGCCGTCGACGAGCCGGTCGATCTCCTCCGGGAGCGTGTAGAGGTAGAAGCTCGCGCGCGTCGTCGCGTTGATGCCGAGCCGGGTCATCAGCGGCTGGTTGCAGTGGTGGCCGGCGCGGACGGCGACACCCTCGGAGTCGACGATCTGGGCGACGTCGTGCGGATGGATTCCTTCGAGGTTGAAGCTGACGATACCGGCCCGCCTGTCCGGCGGGGGGCCGTAGAGCGTGAGACCCGGAACCTCGGACAGCCGCCCCCATGCATACGCGGTGAGCTCGGCTTCGTGGCGTTCGATGGCCTCGAGCCCCGTCTCGGTGAGGTAGTCGATCGCGGCTCCCAGGCCGACAGCCTGCGCGATCGGGGGAGTGCCGGCCTCGAACTTGTGCGGAAGGTCGTTCCAGGTCGTCCGCTCGACCGTGACCTTCCGGATCATCTCCCCCCCGAGCTCGAAGGGGGACATCCGCTCGAGCAGCTCCCGCCGGCCCCAGAGGACCCCGATCCCGCTCGGCGCGCACATCTTGTGGCCCGTGAAAGCCAGGAAGTCGCAGCCGAGCGCCTGCACGTTCAGCGGTCGGTGCGGCGCGGCCTGGGCGGCGTCGACCACCATGATCGCCCCGCGCTCGTGCGCCCAGGCGGCGAGCTCCGCCACCGGGTTGACGGTTCCGAGCGAGTTCGAGACGAGCCCGCAGGCGACGAGCCTCACGCGGCCGCGCGCCTCCAGCTCGTCGAGCGCCTCGAGGCGCAGCTCGCCGCCCGAGTCGATCGGGATCGCTGCGAAGTCGGCGCCCTTCCGCTCGGCGATGAACTGCCAGGGGACGAAATTCGAGTGGTGCTCGAGCTCCGTGACGAGGACGAGGTCTCCCGGGCCGAGGTTGTCAAGCCCCCAGGCGTAGGCAACAAGATTGAGGCCCTCGGTGGCGTTGCGGGTGAAGATGACCTCGCCGGTCGTCTCCGCGTTGACGAACACGCGCGCCTTCTCCCGCGCACCGTCGAACGCGGCGTCGGAGCGCAGGCCCAGCTCGTAGACGGCGCGGTGGACGTTCGCGTAGGAGGTCTCGTAGAAGTCCCGCACCGTGTCGAGAACCTGCCGTGGCTTCTGCGAGGAGTTCGCGGAGTCGAGGTATGCGAGCGGTTTCCCGTGGATCGGCTGCTCGAAGATGGGGAAGTCGGCGCGCAGCCGGCGTGCGTCGAGCTTCGCCTCAGTGGTAACCGCCATGGACCTATCGTACCGACCGGCTCCTGGACGCCTTCGCGCCCCCGAGCTCGGCCTCGACATGGTCGAGCCAGTCTTCGTGCGCCGCGAGCAGGCGCCGCCCGAGGCCTTAGGCCGCTCGTCGCTCGAGCGCCGCAACCTGCCAGACGAAGCCGCGGCTCTCGGCGGCGAGCCTGAGGCCACGGTGCTCGGCGGCCGCCACGATCGCCCGCGGCGGGTGCACGAAGCTCCGATACTCCCAGCGGAGGAGCCGCGCGACGACGTTCAGCGCGCCCAGACCGACCCGGATGACGAAACGCTCGCGCGGGAAGCTCATGACCAGGTACCGGCCGGCCCGCTCCGAGGCGGCGCCGACGAGGGCGTCGTAGTCCGGGTAGCAGCAGACGACGCGGTGCATGACGACGGCGTCGGCCGGATCGACCTCCCGGCCGTCGGCGGCGACGTTCGCCACGAGGTACTCGGCCCGGTCGCCGACGCCCGTCTCGCGCCAGAGCTCGCGGGCCGTCTCTTCGTAGTACGGCGAGAGCTCGACGTTCACCGCGCGCTGGGCGCCGGCCCGCAGAACCTCGGCCTCGATCGCGCCGACCCCGCCTCCGATCTCGAGGACCGTCGCACCCTCGAGCCCGCGCGCGCGCAGGAACTCCACCATCGTCGTAGCGGTGTCGTCGAGGCCCTTGCGTCGATAGCGCCTGGCGTCCTTGCGCGCGGTGCGCTGGCCGAAGAGCTTCTCGTACCCGCGTGGCGGGGTGCAGCAGGTCACCCCGCGAGCAGGCGCGCCTCGAGGACGCTCTGAAGCGCGTCGCGCACCGGCTCGAGCTCGATGCGGTCGAAGATCTCCTGGTAGAAGCCGCGCACGATCAGGAGCTGGGCCTCCTCGCGAGAGAGCCCGCGGGCCATGCAGTAGAAGAGCTCGTCGCGGTTCACCTGCGAGACAGTGGCCCCGTGCGTGCAGCGCACGTCGTTGGCGAGGATCTCGAGGCCGGGGATCGAGTCGGCGTGAGCGTCCGCCGAGAGGAGGAGGTTGCGGTTCTCCTGGTAGGCGTTCGTTCGCTGCGCATCCTTCTCGACCTTGATCATCCCGCGCCAGACGGCCCTCGCCCGGTCGCGAAGCACGCCCTTGAAGGCGAAGTCGGAGGTCGTGTGGGGGGCCTGGTGCTCCTGAAGCGTGTCGTAGTCGAGGTGCTGGTCGCCGTCGGCGAAGTACGCGCCGGTAACCCGCGAGGTTGCGCCCTGCCCGGCGAGGCGGTTCTCGATCGTGACCTTGCCCTTGCGCGAGCCGAAACCGCCGGCGACCCAGTCGAGCTCGGCGTCCTGCCCGACCCGAGCGCGGTGGGTGGCGAAGTGCCATGTTCCGCGCGAGAGGTTCTGGATGGAGACGTACTCGAGCTTCGAGCCTCGCTCCAGGAATACCTCGGCGACGGCGTTCGAGTAGCCCTCGAGCTCGGGATCGGCGGAGGCCGACTCCTCGATGAGCGTGAAGCGGGCACCCTCCTCCGCCACGACCAGGAGGCGCCAGAAGAGCGCCCCCCCGGGCGTCGAGTTCCCGACGCGGACGTAGAGCGGCTTCTCCAGCTCGACCCCGGCCGGGACGTGGACGAGGAGCCCGTGCTGCCAGAGGGCCGCGTTGTGCGCGGTCAGCTTGTCGTCGGCGCCGACGAGGGTGCCGAGGCGCTCGTGGTCCTCGAGCGCCACGAACGTGATCTCCTCGGGCGCACGGACGATCTCGATCCCGCCCTCGGTCGCCTCGGCGACCCCGGCGGCGTCGATCTCGAGCATGCTGTCGCCGGCCGACGAGGCCCGCGCGCCGTTGACCGAGAAGGCCTCCGGGTCGAAGCCGCGGAGATCCGTGAAGCGCCAGTGCTCGTCGGCGGTCGAAGGGAGGGGAAGCGCGTGGTAGCGCTCGAGGGCCTTCATGCGGCTCACGACTCGACCAGGCTCCGGCTGTCGGTGTGGCTTATGCCGTCCGGCCGCGCGGGAGCGTAGCGCCGGTGGACGATGATCGCGTTCCCGTCGAAGTCGGTGCAGAAGGCCATGTGGCAGACGCCCGTGTCGATCGTCTCGCCCTCGAACGCGACGCCGGCCTCCTCGAGCGCCCGCCGGGCCTCGGCGACGTCGGCCACGCGGAGGGCGATCCCCGCCGCGGGTACGAACGCCTTCCCCACCATCTCGGGCTGCCAGACGCCGAGCGTTACGTTCGAGGCCTCGAACTCCGGGAACACGTCCTCGGGCGACGTCGACTCGGGAAGCCCGAGCAGCTCCCCGTAGAACCTCCGTGCCTGGGCGGGATCGCGAGTGGGGACGGAGACGAAGTCGACCCTCTCGACTTCTACCACGGGGGAACCCATGGTTCCCCCGTGGGCCCCCTCCTCGGAAGCCCAGCGCCTCGCATCCCTTCAGACCTCATGGGGTCCTAACCGACGGATCCCTCCATCTGCAGCTGGATGAGGCGGTTCATCTCGACGGCGTATTCGAGCGGGAGCTCCTTCGTGATCGGCTCCACGAAGCCGGAGACGATCATCGCGGCCGCCTCCGCCTCGGAGAGGCCGCGGCTCATGAGGTAGAAGAGCTGCTCCTCGCCGATCTTCGAGACCGTGGCCTCGTGCCCAACGTCCACGTCGTTCTCGTCGATGCGGATGTACGGGTACGTGTCGGTGCGCGACTCCTCGTCGAGGATGAGCGCGTCGCAGACGACCTTCGACCGCGAGCCCGTCGCGCCCTTAGCCACCTCGAGCAGCCCGCGGTAGCTCGCGCGACCGCCGTTCTTCGAGATCGACTTCGACGTGATCACCGAGGACGTGTTGGGGGCGACGTGGACGGCCTTGCCGCCCGCGTCCTGGTGCTGGCCGTCGCCGGCGAAGGCGATCGAGAGCACCTCGCCGTGCGCGCCCTCGCCCATGAGCCAGATGGCCGGGTACTTCATCGTCAGCTTGGAGCCGAGGTTC
>JAIBJN010000123.1 GCA_020029595.1 Actinomycetota bacterium
GCTCCCGTGGCGACCATCTCCGCGCCGACGGCGGCGGCGACCTGGGAGGTCGGCGAATCCGTGCCGTTCGCGGGAACGGCCACCGACGCCCAGGACGGAACGCTGCCCCCGTCGGCCTTCTCCTGGGAGCTCGTGCTCCACCACTGCCCCTCGACCTGCCACGCCCACCCGGTGCAGGGCTTCGCGGGCGTGGCGAGCGGCTCTTTCGACGCGCCCGACCACGACTACCCGTCGCACCTGGAGCTCCGCCTCACGGTCACCGACTCAGGCGGGCTCCAGGACACGGAGAGCGTGATCGTCCAGCCCAGGACCGTCGCGCTCACGCTCGCCGCCAGCGTGCCCGGGCTCGAGCTGACCGTCGATGACGAGAGTGCGGCGACGCCGTTCGGGCGCACCGCCATCGAGGGCTCGACGCACACTGTGTCGGCGCCCTCGATCCAGGCTCTCAGCGGCGTGCAGTACGCGTTCTCCTCCTGGTCGGACGGAGGCGCCCGCGTGCACGCGCTCACCGCGGCCGGCTCGGGAACCTACACGGCCGAGTACGTCCCTGTGAGCGCCGACCTCGCGCTGAAGAGCTGGTGGAGCCGCCGGGGCTCGCTGATGACGTTCGTCCTACGCGCGCGGAACCTCGGCCCGTCACCGGCGGGCAAGGTCGTGCTCACCGACACGCTGCCGAAGCGGGTCGCCTACCTCCGCGCCGACCTCGAGGGCGGCACCTGCACGGTCGGCTCCGACGGGCGCACGGTCCGCTGCTCCCTCGGTACGCTCGCCGCCGGGGCAGCCGAGTTCGTTCGCCTTCGCGGGCTGCTCACCGGACCGGCGCGGACGATCGTGAACGTCGGTGACGTCGGCTCCACCGCGCCCGACCCACAAGCAGCGAACAACCGCTCGCGGTTGCGGATCCAGCTCGACTGATCGCGGCAGCCGCCGATGCGCGGGTTCTGGGGGAGGCCGCTAGTGGTCCCCCGTTCGCCTGACTGCGAGCGCGTGAACGTCGGCGCGCTCTACGCCGCCGGCGTCGACGTTGCTCACGGGCAGGAGCGCGACGAGGCGGCCCCTTGTCCTCCGCCGCTCACTCTCAGGACGTAGACGCCAGGCGTGAGGCCGGTGCTCACGTTGCCGGCAACCTCTAGCCGTGCTCGTAGGGGTACAGATCCTCGCTTCGAGCCCACTCGCCACCGCCCCTGTCGGCGCCGCGCCAGTGGTTGAAAACGGCCAGAAACGGAACCCCCTCCGTATCCCGGGCCTCGAAGAAGAACCCCTCGAAGGCCCAGCCCTCCCAGTCGTTCTCGCCGACAGGAGCCTGCGGGTCGAGAAGGCGCAGGATCGCAGGCGTGTCTCGCGCGAGCTTCACTGGATCGGCCGCTTCAACCACGACCAGTGGAGCGGCTTGGAGCGGCTCCAGCCAACGAGCCTCGACAATCCGGAATCCGTACTCGTCTGCCGCCATCCGTACCTGAGCGAGAAACTCGTCTTCCGTTGGATTGTCAAAGCGAGCGGCAGGATCGTCTCGGGCGTTCGCGTTCAGTCTCTCCAGCCAGTCCTTCTTCGAGGCCCTGAGGATGGCGGCGGACTCCTCGGCCGACGCCACGGTCGTCGCAACTCGCTCAACGGCAGTCGAAACACCCGCCTGCCTGCTCTCACTTTCGTTGCTTCCACATCCGACAGCAAGGGTCAAGGCGGCCGAAACAAAGAGTGCGAGCTGAGAAAGCCTCACTGCCTCTCAGACGATACGCCGCAGCCGAAGGTTCGGTCACTCGTGACCCGCTCTTGAGCTCCCGAAAGGTGGAGGGAACTGGAATTGGCGAACCGGCCTCTCGTCCGCGGGGATCCGCTGAGTCTCTGAGCAGCAACGCGGTTAGGCTGGTCATAGTGGGTGATGAGAGTGCACTGGTCCTCGAGCCGGGCGAAGGTCGCTCGCTCGCAGCGGTCGGCGTCTCTGTCCTGCTTAAGACCGTCGCCGAGGACACCAGCGGTCGCTGGACGATGTACGAATACACGGCCCCGCCGGGCTTCGCGGGCCCGCCGCCACACTGGCACAAGCAGACGGACGAGGCGTTGTTCGTCCTCGAGGGGACGATGCGGTTCGAGTTGGACGGTGTCGGTGGACGCTCAGGCGGGCGCCTACGCGCGCGTCCCACCCGGCGTCGTCCATCGCTTCTCGAATCTGTCGGACGAGCCGGCCGGGTTCCTCGGTCTAATCGTCCCGGGCGGGTTCGAGATGTACTGGGAGGAGCTGGGCGAGATGATGGCCAACGAGCCGTCCTGGCCGCCGGCGGACATGGGATCGGTGATGGCGCTGATGGCGAAGTACGACACCTTCCCGCCGCCCGCCGCCTAGCTCAAACGGTCGGCGTCGCCGCGACTTCCGCGTGAGTAGACAGCAAAGACGCGCTCCGGTCCAGCCGAGATCCCGAAGCCGAGGAGAAGATCGGATACTCGATGCCGAGCTCGCGACAAAGTGGCGTCCGGAGCGCGAGATCCACAAGGCGATTGTCTCCGATCCTGCGCTACGCAACCCAGCTGCCCGAAGATCGTGATGATGGGCACACCTGGGATCGAACCAGGGACCTCCCGCGTGTGAAGCGGGCGCTCTCCCGCTGAGCTATGCGCCCCGAGCGGTGAAGTCTAGCGACGGCGTGCTGTTGCTCTCAGAGGTCGAGCCGGGCGTCGAGGTCGGTGACGCGGGCGCAGGCCACGCGGTGTCCGGGCTTCACGGGCGGACCCTCGGGCGGACAGGAGGCGTGGGCGACGATCTCGTCGGAGATCAGGTCGAGCCCGTAGCTGCGGTAGCCGAAGTTGACGAGGGTCTGGGTCCGGCAGTCGACGAGGGCTCCGATCCAGTGCGGGGCGAGCGTCGTCGCCGTCCGGAACACAAGCGCGACGTCGGCCTCCACCGTGCCCGCGAACGGGCCGCCGTCGCCCTCGAGGGTGTCCACTCGCACGGCGAGCAGGGACATTTGCTCGTTCTCCGCGCGGCGCTCGAGCAGATAGGCGACGAGGTTTCCTGCCGGCTCGGGCTGTTCGACTTCGCGCGGATGGACGTAGTACTGGAAGCCCGGCCCGAAGAAGCCTGCGAGCGCGTCGGCGTCGCCGCGGTCGAAGGCGTCGAAGAAGCGGTCGAGGAGGCCGGCGATGTTCTCGGCGGAGCAGCCGGTCGGAAGTCCGTGGTCCGCGCCCGACAGCACGAGGGTCGCTAGCGGCTGGTACGGCTCCCTCGGAGGGCCCCCTTCGAGATCCGGGAGCTCGTCGCGCCCGCCTCGGGGAGCCTTGGCCAGCGGCCCCGCAAGCTCCTCCTGCGTCGGCGGCTCCCAGTCCGGATCGAGCCGAACGGCTCCGTCGTCGGCCACGAGGTGGGAGCTCGAGTAGCCGCCCAGCTCCTGCTCGGGACTCCAGGGCCCGGTCTGCGTCTGGTTCGGATCCCACACCAGACGGTCGCCCTCCCAGTGGGCGCTGAAGGAGACGTACCCGTCGTCGTCGTGAAAGAGGTAGCCACAGCCTTCGCTCGCGGACCCGTCGCCCGCGGCCTCCGCCGTCCACCCGGAGACGCTTCCGACTCGATAGCCGGTCTCGACGAGCCTGGCGCGATTGTCCTTGTTCCCGGCTGTGTTCCACCACGCGAGGCAGTCGCGGCCGGGAGGCTCCGCGGCGGTCGACGGCGCGCCCTCGGGCGCTGAGGTCGACCCGCACCCCGCTGCCAACACGAGCGCCGCGGCGAGGGCGAAAGCCGGAAGGACCCTCATCGCCAACTTAGACGGCGGTACACCCGGGAAGTTCCCCGCGCCCCGCTGCTACGATCGAGACGCCCGGTCGCGCTAGGCGGGGAGCTAGCGGTTCCCTGAACCCGCAATCCGCTCCAGCGGGGCCGAACTCCTTCCCGAGGGGGTGGCAATCGAGGCAAGGCCCCACTCCTTTACGATGGCCGGGTGGCTGCGCTCTACCGGAAGTACCGCCCCCAGGACTTCGAGGAGGTCGTCGGTCAGGAGGCGGTCGTGCGGACGCTTCGGAACGCAATCGCGCACGACCAGGTGCGCCAGGCCTACCTCTTCGCCGGGCCGCGCGGCACGGGGAAGACCTCGCTTGCCCGCATCCTGGCCAAGGCGCTCAACTGCGAGCAGGGCCCGACGGCGACGCCGGACAAGACCTGCAACTCCTGCCTCACGATCGCGAACGGGACGTCCCTGGACGTCGTCGAGATGGACGCGGCGAGCCAGCGCGGGATCGACGACGTCCGCGAGATCCGCGACCACGTCGTGCTCCAGCCGGTCGAGGGCCGCTTCAAGGTCTACATCCTCGACGAGGCGCACCAGCTCACCGACGCCGCGTTCAACGCGCTGCTGAAGCTGATCGAGGAGCCGCCGCCGCACCTCGTCTTCATCTTCTGCACGACCGACCTCGCGAAGATGCTCCCGACCGTCCGCTCGCGCTGCCAGACGTTCCTCTTCGCGCGCCCGCGGCTCGCCGAGCTGACGAAGCTCCTGCGCAGCGTCGCCGACGCGGAGGAGCTCGAGGCGCCCGACGCCGCGCTCTCACTGATCGCGCGGAGCGCGCGCGGGAGCTTCCGCGACGCCGTCTCCACGCTCGACCAGCTCGCGTCGGCAACCGACGGGCATGTCACGGTCCAGGCCGTCCTCCAGCTGCTCGGAGCCGTCGAGGAGGAGGCGCTCTTCCGCCTCTGCGACCTCATCGTCGATCGCGACACCGCCGGCCTCCTCGCTTTCGTCGAGGAGCTCGCCGACCAGGGACAGGATCTGGCGCGGCTCGTCACCGACCTCCTCGAGCACCTCCGCCACCTGCTCCTCGTCCAGCACATGGGCGAGGTGCCGGAGTCGCTCCCGGTCACGCCGGAGACGCGCGAGCGCCTGCGCTCGCAGGCCAATCAGCTCGCCGAGGCGGAGGTGCTGCGGCTCATCGACCTCCTCCACGTCGCCGTCGACGACGTCCGCCAGGGCGGCGACCCGCGGCTGCCGCTCGAGCTCGCGCTCGTCAAGGTCACGCGCCCAGGCGCCGACCTCTCGCGCGAGTCGACGGCGTACCGGCTCGAGCAGCTCGAGTCGCGGCTTCGTGGCGAGCCTCAACGCCCGAGCCCCGAATCGCGGCCGGCCGAGCCCGATGCCGAAACGGCCTCGGCACCGCCGTCCGAGGGCGACGAGGGCCCGCCGCTCGAGCTCGGCGAGATCCAGGCGGCCTGGAAGCAGACGATCCTCCCGGCGGTCTCCGAGCGCTCGATCCCGACGTACTCCGTGCTCACCGAGGCCCGCCCGGTCGCCCTCGAGAGCGGGCTGCTCGTGCTCGAGTTCCCGGCGGCGGCCTCGTTCCACCGCGGCCTTGCGGAGGAGCCGAAGAATGCGAACGTCCTCGCCGGCGTCCTCCACGAGGTGACGGGCCGCAAGCTCGCGCTCGCGTTCGAGGTGGGCGAAGGCCCGCCCGAGGAGGCCGAGGCGGAGGACGAGCCCGCCACCGAGGAGGAGATCATCTCCCTGATGAAGACGACGTTCGACGCCCGCGAGATCGGGAAGGAAGGCGACTGACATGTCGATGGACATGAACAAGATGCTCCAGCAGGTGCAGCAGATGCAGGCGGACATGTTGAAGGCGCAGGAGGAGCTCGCCAACGAGCGCGTCGAGGCGTCGGTCGGGGGCGGGATGGTGACCGTGACCGCGAGCGGCGCCGGCGAGATCGTCGGCGTCAAGATCTCCCCTGAGGCGATCGACTCGGACGACCCCGAGACGCTGGAGGACCTCGTCCTCGCCGGCGTCAACGAGGCGCTTCGGAACGCGCAGGAGCTCGCCCAGTCGAAGCTCGGCGACGTCGGCGGCGGCCTCAAGGGACTGGGCCTACCGGGCCTTTAGCGGCCCGACCGGCAGCTGCCGCATTCACGGCTGACGGCTGCGACACGGCGCCGGTTCGTCGCGCTCGTCCTTGCCCGTACTAGCCAGTACGGGCTGCAAACGATCGCGGCGCCCGGCTTGGTCGCACCCGCCCCCGACGAACACGTCAGCTACCGGCCAGGCCGCTAGGCAGACTAGGGGCTGACCGTGTTCAGCCCCGTCGTCGAGAACCTGATCGCGCAGCTCTCGCGCCTGCCCGGGATCGGCACGCGCACGGCGCAGCGGCTCGCGTTCCACCTCCTGCGCGTGCCCGAGGAGGAGGCGCTCGCGCTCGCCGACGCCATCCGCGAGGTGAAGGAAAAGATCGGCTTCTGCCGCGAGTGCGGGAACCTGACCGAGGAGGAGCTCTGCGTGATCTGCCTCGACGCCCGGCGGGACCGCTCGCTCGTCTGCGTCGTCGAGCAGCCGGCCGACGTCCTCTCGCTCGAGCGGACGCACGAGTACCGCGGCGTCTACCACGTGCTCGGCGGCGCGCTCTCGCCGCTCGACGGCGTCGAGCCGCAGCACCTCCGGATCGACGAGCTCCTCGCGCGCGTGGAGCGGAACGGCGTCGCGGAGGTCGTGCTCGCCACGAACCCCAACATGACGGGCGAGGCTACGGCCGCCTACATCGCCGACCGCCTGCGAGGGCGCACGCGGGTAACACGGCTCGCAAGCGGCCTTCCCGTCGGCGGCGACCTCGAGTACGCGGACGAAGTGACTCTGGGACGCGCCCTGGCGGGTCGCCGCGACATGTGACTTGCATTCCGCGGCGACGTCTGTGTAGAGTGCTCGCGCTGAACCGGGCGGCCTTCGGGTCGGTCGGTTCAGCGTCTTCAGGGGGAGCAGAGGCGGTCGCGCGGGGCCCCTACAATCGAGGCATGACGGAGACCGCGTTCGAGACCCTTCCCGAGCTGGAGCCGGGGCAGCCGAAGGCCGGCGCGGGAACCGTCGTCATGAAGTTCGGCGGGACGTCCGTGGCCGACCCGGAGAAGATCCGGCGCGTCGCTGCGCGGCTCGTGACCACTAAGCAAGCGGGGTCGCGTGTCGTGGCCGTCGTCTCGGCGATGGGCTACCACACGGACGAGCTGCTCGACCTGGCACGCCTGGTCTCGCCGCAGCCGAAGCCGCGCGAGCTGGACATGCTCATCTCGGTCGGGGAGCGGATCTCGTGCGCACTCGTCGCCATGGCGATCTCCGACCTCGGCCTGGACGCGATCTCGCTGACCGGCTCGCAGGCGGGCATCGTCACCGACACCGCGCACGGCAAGGCGAAGATTGTCGAGGTGAAGGCGCACCGCATCCACCGCGCGCTCGACGACGACCGCATCGTCCTCGTGGCGGGGTTTCAGGGGGTCTCTACGGAGTTCGACGTGACGACGCTCGGACGCGGCGGCTCGGACACGACCGCCGTCGCCCTGGCGGCGGCGCTCGGGGCCGACGCGTGCGAGATCTACACCGACGTGGACGGCGTGTTCACGGCTGATCCGCGCGTCGTTCGCACGGCGCAGAAGCTCCATGCGGTCAGCTATGAGGAGATGCTCGAGATGGCGGCCTCGGGCGCGAAGGTCCTTGCGCTACGCTCGGTCGAGTTCGCCCGTAATCACGGCGTGATGGTGCACGTGCGCTCGACGTTTACCGACGAGCCGGGCACGTGGATCAGGGAGGAGGACGAGCGGATGCTGGAGAAGGCGTTGATCTCGGGCGTGACGCACACGGTCGAAGAAGCGGTCTACGAGGTGGACGGTGTCCGCCCGGCCGACCTCTTCGAGGCGCTGGCGGCCGCCGAGGTGAACGTGGACACGATCATCCAGATGGACTCCCGCATCGTCTTCTCCGCGCCGGTCGAGGACCGCGCGCAGGCCGAGCAGGCCCTC
>JAIBJN010000075.1 GCA_020029595.1 Actinomycetota bacterium
CTTGCCGTCACGAGCGAGTACTCGGCGGCAACGAAGAACCCGTTCGCCAAAACGATCAGGAGAACGACGAGGAGTCCGAGGAAGACTGTCACGCCCCGTCCTCCGGGGCGCGGGTACTAGGTGGGATCTCGTCCAAGTGTCGCACGGAGGATAGCGCAGGAATCAGACCGTCTCCCCTGCGACGAGCGTGCGCAGGGGGCTGAAGTCGGATCCGAGCACGGCCAGGTCGGCACGGTAGCCGGGCGCGATCCGCCCCCGGTCGGAGAGACCGAGAAGCCGCGCGGGTACGAGGCTCGCCATCGACGCGGCCTCCACGAGCCCGAAACGCGCCATGCGGGCGACGAGCGCGGCGCCGCAGCGGTCGCCGCCGAGCAGCGACCCGTCCGCGCGCTGGGCGGGGGGCGGCACGAGGTCGCTGGTGAGCGCGATCCGGCGGGAGCCGGCAACGCGGACCGTGAGCTCCTCGGTGTCCGGGTGGAGATGGCGCCCGTCGGCGAGGAGGCCGATGGTCACCCGCCCGTCCAGGAGGAGCCGCGGGACAGGTCCCGTCGAGCGAGCCCGCACAGGCCGTGTCGCGTTCCAGAGGTGGGTGGCGAAGCGCGCACCGGCGTCCACTGCAGCCCGGGTCGTGAGCCCGTTCGCGTGCGTGTGGCCGAGCGCGGGGACGATTCCGGCCCCGGCCAGCCGCTCGACTGCGACGAGCGCGAGCGGGAGCTCGGGCGCGAGCGTGACGAGGCGGACGAGGCCGCCGGCGGCGGCCCACTCGTCGACGGCGCCGAGATCGACCGGCGTGAGCTCCTCGACGGGAATCGCGCCGGCCGCCTGCGGGTTCAGGAACGGGCCCTCCAGATGGAGACCGAGGCAGAGGGGATCGGCGACCTCGCGAAGGGCGCGCGTGGCGAGCAGATAGCCGGTAACGCCGCTCGCGGACACGTCCCGCGGGTCGTACACGTGGAGATCGACGAAGCCCGGGAAGACGAGCGGCGTCGTCGGCCCGCCTTCGCGTCGCTCCACCGAGGCGATGCGCCCGTCCGCGACGACGACCTCGCCGGCGAAGGCCCCCTCGACAGGGTCGACGAGAAGTCCCTCTAAAGTGTGACGGCTTCTCACCCGATCTATCATCGTGCTTGGGGAGTGAGCCGGACTATGGCTAACGAGATCACCTGCCTGATCGCCGACGACCACGAGGTCGTCAGGGAAGGCCTGCGCCTCTCCCTCTCGCGCGCGCCGCAGATCCGCGTCGTGGGCGAGGCCTCCGACGGCGCGAGCGCCGTCGCCGTCGCCGAGCGGCGCCGTCCGCACGTCGTGATCATGGACGTGCGCATGCCCGGCATGGACGGCCTCGAGGCGACGAAGATCCTCGCGGAGCGCCTGCCGCAGACCGCCGTCCTCATCTTCACTGCGTACGGCGAGCGAAGCCTCCTCGGCCGGGGCCTCGAGGCGGGGGCCAAGGGCTACATCTTGAAGGAAGCCCCTCACCAGACGCTGCTTCGGGCGATCGAGAAGGTGGCGAGCGGAGAGGGCTACGTCGATCCGGCCCTCATGCCGGCCTTGCTGACGCGCGAGCGAGAGGAGATGCTCACCCAGCGTGAGCGGGAGATCCTTCAGTTGCTCGCCGACGGCATGTCGAACGCCGACGTCGCGCAGCGGCTCTTCATCAGCCAGGAGACGGTGAAGAGCCACGTCCGGCACATCCTCGCCAAGCTTGAGGCAGATACGCGCACCCATGCGGTCGCCATCGCGCTGCGGGAATCAATCATCGACTGACCTGACCGCTCGAGGCTGAGGCGTGGGCGGTCGGATCTCGGGGAACGCGCGCGGGATCCTCGTCGCCTGCACCGTCGGGTCAGCGCTCGTCGGCGCCCTCGGGCTCGCGTTCGGCAAGCCGGCGGTCGCCGCGGGAGGGCTCGTCGCCTCGACGGCGTTCTTCGGGGCCTTCGCGCTCTACCTGATCGTCACGGAGCGGCGGCGCCACGAGTTCGCCGAGGACGAGCTCCAGGCCCAGGCAACGTTCCTCGAGTCCCTGGTGGACTCGATCGGGGCCGTTTCCTCGACGCTCGATGCCGCCGAGATCCTCGACCGCACCTGCGAGGAGGCGAAGCGCCTCTTCGAGTCGCGGAGCGCCCGCATCCTCCCGCCCGGCCGTCAGGGGGCCGACGGGGCGAGCCCGGGAGGTGAGCGGATGATCGTCCCGCTTGCTGTCCATGGAGAGCGGCTCGGCGATCTCGAGCTCGTCCGCCCGGAGCCCTTCCACCGCTGGGACCACATGCGTGCGACCGTCCTCGCCGACTTCGCCGCCCGCGCGGTCGAGAACGCCCGCCTGCTCGAGGAGGCGCGCGACCGCGAGGCCGAGCGCGAGCGGCTGACCGAGCGCCTGATCACGGCCGAACAGGACGAGCGGCGCCGTCTTTCGCTGTTCCTCCACGACGGGCCGCTCCAGTCCATGTCCGGCATCGCGCTCATGCACGATGCCGCGCTCGCCGCCCTCCAGGACGGCCGTAGCGACGACGCGGCCAAGGTGATCGAGAACTCGCTCGAGAAGGAGCGGGACACGATCCGGGTGCTGCGCGACCTCTCCTTCGCCATCGAGCCGATC
The DNA here is from genome assembly GCA_020029595.1 of Actinomycetota bacterium. GTDB lineage: Bacteria > Actinomycetota > Thermoleophilia > Gaiellales > Gaiellaceae > JAIBJN01. Next base: position 2,597 of record JAIBJN010000075.1, read on the forward strand.
GTGCTCCGCGACCAGGGCTTCTACGCGGCCGTGCGCGCGCTCGGCGACCAGATCGAGATGACGCACCGGATCACCGTCGTCACCGACCTCGAGGCCGGCGAGCGCCTCGGCGAGAAGAGCCAGGTGGCGCTCTATCAGATCATCCGCGAGTCGCTGAACCAGGCCGTGCGACGGCGGCCGCTGAAGATCGAGGTCGCAGTGCGCGAGCGGGACGACGGCGGCTTCGAGACGGAGATCGCGGACGACGGAGTCGAAGAGCGCCGCCGCGGCTCCATCGAGGCGATCGACGAGCGCGTGAAGATCCTGAACGGGCGGCTCTCGATCCTGAGCGGCGAGCACGGAGGGACGCTCGTGCGCGTCGTCGTCCCGCCGTACGTCGCGGCGGCACGCGGGCGTTAGCCGGAGCTGCCCACCGGCGCCCGCCGCCCCGAGACCCAAGGGGTTGACAGAGGGCGCGAGAAGGCGTTGAATCTTCCCGGGACTTTGCGGCAGAGGGAACAAGCGGGCACGGGCACGGGCACCTCGTTGGGGAGGAGGTGATGCGCTAGAGCCTGCTTCTAGGCAAGAGAGTCAGTTCACGAGGGGTCACTAACGGAAAGGAGCGACCTATGAAACGCGCTTTGGCGCTCTCCGTGCTCGCGGTGCTCTTGGCGGCTGTGACGGCCGTAGCGGCGGATGGGCCTACTGGCTGCGATCCAGCCGCCTTCCCGGGCGCCAACGTGATCGTCGGCACGGACGGCAATGACCACCTGAGCGGGACGCCTGGCCCTGACGTCATCCTGGCGATGGGTGGCGACGACCACATGTCAGGCGGAAACGGCGACGACTGCCTCGACGGAGGCGAGGGCGACGACGAGGGCAAGGGCGGCGGCGGCGACGACCTGATCTTCGGCGGCCCCGGAGATGACAAGGGCATGAGAACCGGCGGCACGCATCTCGGCCACTTCCTGGCAGGCGGCCCTGGGGATGACGTGATCATCGGCGGCGACGGCAGCGACTTCCTCGCCGGCGGCGACGGCGCGGACCACCTCGATGGAGGCGATCCCACCACCGGCGACGGTTCCGCCGCCGGGACGGGTGACAACTGCAGAGGCGGTGCAGGCCCGGATACGTTCGCGGGCTGCGAAGTCGCGAAACAGTGAATCGCTGGTCGCTCGACGGAGCGCGCTAGGCAGCAGGACAGGCGGGAGGCCAGCCTCCCGCCTGTCTCCACAACCTCGCTACCCCTTTGAAATCCGCTGCGCGTCGGCATAGGTTGTGAAGACCGCCTCGAGTGAAATAATCAGCGAAATGGCAAACGCTCACGGGTTCAGGGCCCAAGCAGCAGACCTTCCCCTCTTGCGCCAGCTTGGCGGGGCTCCCCTGCGGTCGCTTGCCCTGTGGGGGGCGCTCTTGGCGGTGCCCATGGCCGGGCTGGCGCTCCTCCGCGTCGCGCCTGAGCTCGACGTCCACTGGGAGCACCATCGAGGGCACTTCTGGCTCGTCGTCCTCGTCGGGGCGATCAACTTCGGGCTCGGTTTCCTCATGGGAGAGGCGGCCTCCCGGCGCGAGGACGCGCGGGTCTTTCTCGTCTCGCTCGTCTTCCTGAGCAGTGCGGGCTTTCTGATCCTGCACGCCCTCGCGACGCCCGGCGAGGTGCTCAAAGAGAGCAACCCGGGCTACGTGATCGCCGCTCCGATAGGGCTCCTCATTGCGGCTGGATTCGCCGCCGCCTCCTCGCTCGACCTCCAGGGGGAGCGCGCGGAAGCCCTCGTGAGGTCTCAGAGGAAGATTCGCGCCGCTCTCCTCGCCGTCATGGCCGGCTGGGCCGCCGTGTCGCTCCTCCGCCTCCCGCCGCTCGATGGTCCGCTTTCGCACGAGGAAGCTGAGGGCCCCCTCGTGGGCCTCGCAGTCGTGGGCTCGGCGCTCTTCGGCTTCGCCGCCGTTCGCTACACGGGCCTCTATCGGCGCCGCGGGGGCGCTGTCGTGCTCGCGGTCATCGCGGCGTTCGTGCTCCTCTCCGAGGCGATGATCGGCATGGCGCTCGCCCGCAGCTGGCACATGAGCGGGTGGGAGTGGCATCTGCTCATGCTCGCCGCTTTCGGGATCCTCGCCGTCAGCGTCGAGCGGGAGTATCGGCGGCGGGAGTCCGTGGAGTCGACGTTCGCGAGCCTCTACCTCGAGCAGACGTTGGGACGCGTCAACGAGAGCTATGCCGCAGCGCTCAAAGAGCTCGTCGCCGAGCCGGGCGAGCGGCCGAACGCCAGCGAGCTTCGCCAGCGCTTCCATCTGAGCGCCGACGACGTCGATTGGCTCGATCGCGCCGCCGAGGAGGTTCGCCGAATCGACGAGCTCTACCGTCCGTATCTCTCGCCTCAGCTGGCGACGCGGCTGCGCACGGAGCCTCGTCTGGCGGAGCTCGGCGGAGAGCATCGGGCCGTGAGCGTCTTCTTCGCCGACCTCGAGGGTTTCACGTCGTTCTCGGAGCGCTCCGCCCCGGCCGAGGTCATCGCGATGCTGAACGAGTACTGGGGCAGCACCGTCCCGGTCGTCCTCAACGAGTACGAGGGCATCATCGAGCGTTTTGCCGGCGACTCCGTCCTCGTCATCTTCAACGCTGCGGTCGACCAGCCCGACCATCCCGTCCGGGCCGCCCGGGCCGCGCTGGAGATGCAGCGGGCAAGCGAACAGGTCGCGGCCAAGCGACCGGACTGGCCACAGTTCCGGATCGGCGTGAACACCGGGCCCGCGATCGTGGGCAACGTCGGAACGAGCGCGCAGCGAAGCTTCGCCGCGATCGGGGACACGACGAACCTCGCGTTCCGCCTTCAGACGTTAGCGGAGGCCGGCAGCGTCGTCATCGGCGAAGCGACGAGGGATGCTCTCGGCCCCCTCGCTCAGGTCGAGGAGCTAGGCGAGCTCCAAATCAAAGGCAAGGAGCGGCCCGTGCGAGCCTACGTCCTTCGCGCTCTGGCGGGGGTCCAGAACGGCGGCGATCAGCCCAAGCACGACCCCGAGCGCGAAGCCGACCACCCGCGCGCCGCCCGCTAACAGGTTCACCTCGCCGCCGAGCTAGACTGCCGCCCGGTGGCGGACGCAGGACAGCATCTCCTGTTCGTTTCCAAGCCCTCGGGCTACGAGCTCCTCGAGCGGGACGGAGACGCGCCGGAGCCGGGCGCCGAGGTGGAGTTGGAGGAGGGCGTCCGCTACACCGTCGTCAAGCTCGGCCCCTCCCCGCTCCCGCAGGACGACCGGGCCTGCGCGTACCTCCAGAGCGCCTAGCCTCCCAGGCTGACCGCGTCCTCCGCGGCGATGCGCCCGAGCACGAGGGCGGCCGCGAGCGCGCTCGACCAGCCCCCCGTCGAGATCCCACCGACGTCCGCGCCCGCCGCCCAGAGCTCGTCCGCCGCTCGCGCGTGCTCGTCCACGCGGATTCCGCCGAGCGTGGAGGTGATGCCGGCGACGACCTCGACTCGGGTGGCTCCGTCACGCCGCTCGACGGGAGCGCCGGCGCGGCGGGCGGTCTCGATCGCCTCGCCGACGGTCCCGTCGCGTACCGGCTCGGACAGCGCCTCGTCGGTGACGACGTACCAGGCGCGCGCACCGGGCTGCCGGGCCGTCCACTGGACGACGTCCAGGTCGGCCCAGTGGCGGGCCTCGTGGCGCTCTCCGCGGACGTTCTTCACAGTCACGTGGCGCGCGTAGACCTGCGCGAGGGGAACGAAGTCCTCGGCCGTGATCCGCGGCGCCGCGGCGAGGTTCCGTCCGTAGAACTCGTCGAGGCCGACGGAGAGCGCCGCTCCGCGCGCGAGGGCGAGGCGGAGGCCGTCTCCTGTGCTCCACGGGTTCGCGCGCAGGACGAGTGCGTCCGCCTCCGGCGTGACGTAACGGCGCACGAGCTCGCGGTCGCCCTGGAATCCGCCCGTGGCGAGGATCGTGGGGACGTCCTCGGGGAGAGCGGTCAGCGGCTCGCCGACGCGGAGCGCACCCGCATGGCGCGCGAGCACCTCGGTCAGCCCGCGCGGGTCGAAGCGAACGCCCTTCGTGAGCGGGTTGCCCGTCTCGCGCGAGACGACCTGCGCGCCGAGCGACTCGAGCCAGGCCAGCGCCTCGTCCAGCCCCTCCCAGACGACGCGTTGAAGCGCCAGATCTCCGCCGGGACAGCCGGAGCGGAAATCCTCCCACTCGCGGTACCGCCACACCACGCCGCTCGAGAGCAGCATGGAGCCGCCAGGCCGGTCGCCCTTTTCGTGGACGACGACGTCGGCACCGAGCTCCCGCGCACGCGCCGCGGCGGCAAGCCCAGCCATCCCTGCCCCCGCGACGAGGAGCTTGTGTTTCACCGGCACAAGGGAAGAATCGACGGTCTCAGCGGAATCGGCCGCCAGAGCCCTCGAGTCGGCGTTTTGTGCGCGTGGAACACAAGCTCCTCCGGCGCCCCGCTCGAGGGCACCGCCGAGTACCGGTCAGGTGAGCGAGAACGTCGGCTTGTGCTCGACGTACTCGAGCTTGATGCGGTCGGGGCCCAAGAGGAAGACTGCGTACGTGTTGGCGGCGTCGACGACGTCGGCGATCTCGAGCCCGCGCCGCTCCGCCTCCTCGATGTGGTCTTCTGCGGACTCGACGCGCAGCCCGATGTGGTTGAGCAGCGGCCGCTCGCTCTCGCCCGGGTCGCCCTCCTCGAGGAGGACGGAAGCGTCGCCAGCGCGCAGGCGTCCGTCCCCGACGTCGAAGCCGAGCTCGGCGAGCCGCGCGAAGGTGGTCTCCGGATCCGGGACGCGGAAGGCGACGTGGTCGAGGTCGTAGGCGACACCCTCGTCGACCTCGACGAGGGTGAGCCCGAGCCCCTCGGGGGCCTGGAAAGCAGCCGTGCCGTCGCGACGCTCGACGACGAGGCCGGGGGGGAGGGCGGCGAGCGCCTCCTCGAGATCGAAGACCCGCAGCCCGACCCGGGCGAGAACGCCGGGGTCGCGCCTGCCCTTGGCGACGAAAAGCGTCAGCTTCCCGCGCCGTGCGTCGGCTCCGACGAGCGTGAAGCGCTCGGTCCGCTCGATCACGTGCATGCCCGCGTGCGCCGTGAGGAAGTCCGCCAGCGTGTCGCGGTCGGAGACCCAGAGGGCGACGTGGTCGAGTGTCTCGATCTGCATCGGGCGGAGGGTACCCACCCCCCACCCGCTGGAACGTCCTCGGCACGGCGTGAATTCCAGCCGGGCGGAGGCCGCCCCGCGCTCACCCTACCCGGAGCCCTCAGCTTGCGAGGGCCTGCGCCAGCGCCGCGTGTCCGCCCGCGAGCACGGGCTCGCCGTGGGAGACGAGCACAAGCTCGACCGGGAGGTCGAGCAGGGGAAGCAGCGAGTCGCGCTGCGCCTGGGGCGAAACGCCCTCTTGGAGCCAGGAGCCGGGGAGGAGGCAGAGACCGCCGCCCGGTGCCCCGAGGATCACATCTGCGGGCACGAGCGCCCGCTGCTCGGGGAGCCAGAGGACGACCTCCCCCGGTAGCACGGTCGCGTACGCCTCGACACCGCCGGGAAGCGCCTCGCCGGGCGCGAACCAGTCGGTCACGGCCGTCGTCCGGCTCAGCATGTCCGCCCTCGCCCCCTCCGGGGCCCAGATCCGCGCATCCGGGTGACGCTCGCAGGCCTCCGGCGCGCTCCGTACATGCGACATGTCCTCTCCGGCCCAGGTCAGGAGCACGTCGAGCGCGTGCCCCGTGCGGGCGATGTCGCCGTCGAGCAGGCGCCAGAACTGGGCCGCGTCCTCGCTCCCGTCCGGAGGCACGAGCGGGTCGATCAGGACGAGGGCGTCCGGCGTCTCGAGGTAGACGCAGCCGACTTCCGGCCCCCAGTGGTATCCCTCGTCTGAGATCCAGCCCTCCGGGGGGCACTCCGGGTGCTCGAGCGTCCATCGGCGCAGGCCCGGCCGCAGCTCGGTCATCACCATGGATCTGAGTCTAGGCTCTCGCCTGTAGAGTCGTTCCTTCCCGACCACGCAGGAGGCCCTGGTCCATGATCACCTTCGGCGTCACCGTTCTGCCCGATCCTCCCCACGCGCGCTTCGTCGAGCTGATGCAGCTCGCGGAGAGCCAGGGCTTCGAGTACGGCTGGACCTACGACTCGCACATCCTCTGGCAGGAGGCCTACCCGCTCCTGACGCTGCTGGCGGTCCACACGGAGAAGCTGAAGCTGGGCCACTGCGTCACGAACCCGGGGACGCGCGAGCCGACGGTGAGCGCGAGCGCCTACGCGACGCTGCACGACATCTCCGGCGGCCGCATGGTCATGGGCATCGGGCGCGGCGACTCGGCGCGGCGCGTCATCGGCCAGCAGCCGGTGAGGATGGCCGAGTTCGAGGCCGCGTGCCAGATGATGAAGGACCTCATGAACGGGCGTCCCGTCGAGTGGAACGGGAAGGAGCTCGAGCTGACCTGGGCGCAGGGCCGCGAGCGCATCCCGATGTACATCGCCGCGTACGGCCCGCGGGCGCTCGCCGTCGCAGGGCGCGTCGGCGACGGGGTCATCATCCAGCTCGCGGATCCGGTCATCATCCAGTGGATCATGGAGCAGGCGCGGGCGGCCGCCGCCGAGGCCGGGCGTGACCCGGACGACCTCGAGTGCCTCGTCTGCGCGCCGAGCATCGTCACTGACGACCTCCAGGAGGCGCGCGAGGCCGTCCGCTGGTTCCCGGCAATGGTCTCCAACCACGTCATGGACCTGATCGAGCGCTACGGCGAGGAGTCGGAGATTCCGCGAGAGCTGACGGAGTACGTGAAGGCGCGGAAGTTCTACGACTACAAGGACCACAGCCGCGAAGGCGCGGCCCACGGCGAGTTCGTCACCGACGAGATCTGCGACCGCTTCAGCGTCATCGGGAGCGCCGACGCGATCCGCGACAAGCTCAGGGAGCTCGACTCGATCGGCGTCGGCCACTTCAACATCTACCTCATGACCCACGGGCAGGAGGAGATCCTGCGGGCCTACGGCGGCGAGATCATCCCCGAGCTCCGGACGGCCGCAGTGTGATGGCGGCGATCCACGAACATCTCTTCGACGTCGAGGCGGCGAAACGCCGGCTTCGGGAGGGGAGCGGCGGTTACGAGATCGTCCACTCCTCGCCCTGGCTCGAGGTCGGCGTCTACGTCCTTGTCGCGCCCGAGCCCGACCGCCAGCAGCCGCACTCAGACGACGAGGTCTACGTCGTGCTCGAAGGGCACGGGACGCTGGACGTCGAGGGCGAGGAGATCGAACTCGAGGAGGGCCAGGCAATGTTCGTCGCCGCCGGCGCCGAGCACCGCTTCACAGGCTACGAGTCTCTCAGCCTCCTGGTCATCTTCGCGCGCGGAGCGCCGACCCAGACACGCTGAGAGGGGAAGCCGGTTCGGGTGAAGCTGCGGCCCACTCCACCCTCCCCGGCTCCCCCTAGTGGAGCGCCGGGCGAGGAGCCGCGATCCCTGCGTCTTTCGCTCCACGACCTAAGAACTCTGTTCCAAGGGTACCTGCATCGATGCCCTGAGAGAGGGCCGAGGAGAGCCTGCTCGACGCGAAGCCTGTCGTTGTCGAGGCTATGTGGTCGCTACCTGAAATCGCCGGGAGCCGGTTCGGGTGAAGCTGCGGCCCACTCCACCCTCACCGGCTCCCCTCGTGGAGCGCTCGGACGCCGAATCCGGAAGGCTCGGCGCCCTCGGCTCCACACTTCGGGGCCACTCGAAGGTCTCGCCGCCGCCATGGTCTCCGCTCCACGACCTCGTGTCACTTCGGGACGGCGGCATCCTCCAGCCCGACGGCACATCCGTCATGGACGAGGGTAGGAGACGGCGAGCACACGCTAGCGCGGTCGGCCTACACCGGCACGCATATGAACACATCGTCATTGCCCCTCGGCCAGAGGGCTGATGAGGAGCTCCGGGCTCACGGCCCGGCCGAGGCCGAACGCCTCGAGACGAAGTCGTCGAAGAACTCTGTGCCTCGGGTGTGCCCGTCGATGCCTTGCAGGGGTCCCAGGCGAGCCTGCTCGATTCGGAGGGTGTCGTTGTCGAGGCCGCTCAGCGCCTGCTTCAGGACGCCGTCGAGCCGGAGGCGGAGGAAGCCGTCCTTCCTCCCGACAGCCGTCGCCGCCTTCCAGGAGACCGTGATCTTGTGCGGCGCATCGCCGATCGTGAACCAGGCGGTCTTCGCGTAGCTCCCGCCGTCGGTTCGCACGCTCGCGCTCACCTGATAGACCCCGGCCTTGGTGCGGCGGAAGTCGAGCCGGGTCACGTCCACGTTCGCGTTCCGGGCGACCATGATGCGGTGCGTGTCGTTGGCGGCCATCGCGATCCCGTTCGGATCGAAGAAGAACCGGACGCAGTAGAGCGTCTCCCCGCTTGGCGTGTCGTCTTGGACGTACATCGCCGTCGCGTTGTCGATCAAGGCGCTCATGCCCATGGTCCCGACGAGGGCGGCAGCGGCCGACACGCTCAGGTCGCTCTCGGCGTCCA
>JAIBJN010000076.1 GCA_020029595.1 Actinomycetota bacterium
CGCTCGATCTCGGCGCAGTCCGGCGGGGCGGAGCAGGTCATCAGCCTCCCGGTCTCCTTCTCCACCCAGCGGAACGCGGGGATGTCCTCGTTCGACCCGAGCAGGATGCCCGCCTGGCTCGCGCCGGTCTGCGAGGAGAGGTCGGTTTCCCACTCGGCGAGGCTGTGCGTGTCCTCGGCCAGCCAGCGGGCCATGGTCGCGGCGTTGCCGTCCCGCATCGCTCGCTGGAGCACCGGCAGAGCGAGGCCGTCGATCTCGAGGAAGACGATCCCCGGCGTCGTCGTCTCGACGCGCTCGCCCGACCGTCGCGCGAGCCGCTGGATCACGCGGAGCGTGTACGTGTCGTCGTCGTTCGCGCCGATCATGACCTCGAGGACGATGCTGACCGCCGAGGCGACAAGCGCTACGAGCAGCGCGACCCAGAAGGAATCGACGCTGAGGGCGCCGTCGGTGAGCCCGTCCGCGATCATCAGCATCGCGGCGTCGGCAAAGAGCACGAGCAGGAACCCGGCAACGAGGGTGAACGGAAGCTTGAGCGCGGCGATCAGCGGGGGCAGCACCGCGTTGAGCGCGGCGACCACGGCGGCGACGAGGAGCGCGCCCCAGAAGCCCTCGATCGAGGCACCCGGCATGATGGCCGTCGCCGCGAGGAGCGCGAGCGCCGAGACGAGCCAGGAGACAAGCAGCCGAAGCGGCCGGAAGTGCGGGCGCTCCGGCTCCCACGAGAGGGGTTCGCCGAAGCTCACCCGCGGTTTCTCGGACACCTACTCACCCTCCTGTTCTGCGTCGTTCGAAGCGGAGCGGTGAGACCTGATCCGGTCGAGCATGCTCTCCCCGGAAGCCTCTCGCTCAGCCCGCTTCACCTCTTTCTTCGCCGCGCGCTGCTCCTTCTGCTCGGCGACCTTCACCTTGGCGTCGGCGTACGACTGCTCGACGAGCGCCTTCCCACCAGTCCAGCCGAATGCCCACACGACGAGGACGACGGCGAAGAGGATGTTCCAGGCGGTCGTGATCAACTGCTGCGCCGTGGAGTAGTCGACGGCCGTGCTCTGCGGGACGTCGCAGCAGACGTTGAGGGCGAGGGCGTTCGTCGCCTGGGTGATGCCGACCGCACCGGGCGTGACCGACACGACGTTCGCGAGCGAGCCGGAGCCCGTCACCCACATGATCGACTCGAACGTGACGGGGATGGCGAAGGCGGCCAGGAAGATGCCGATCACGGTCAGCTTGCAGAGCCACGACAGAAACGAGGGCAGGAAGACGCGCGACAGGTATCTCCTCGGCTGGGAGAGGATCACGCCACCCTGCTTCGCCTGCGCCCAGAGCTTCTTGACCTGGCGCCAGAAGATGCGGCCGAGCAGGACGATCAGAGCGACGCCGCCGGCGACGATGACGACCGTGGCCACGGGGTGGTCGGAGATGTTGCCCAGGCTCTCGTCGAACGAGCCGGGAACGGAGAGGAAGAGGTAGAGGTAGACGAACGTCCCGGCGATGGTGAAGAAGATCTTCTGAACGATGTAGGCGGCGACCGCACCGCCGAACGTGCAGGACGGGACGATCGTCACGAACATGAGGAGCGTGACGAACGTGCCGATGTTCGCAGGCAGGAAGTTGTTCATGGCCACGCCGACCGCGTAGGCGGTGACGATCGGCGCGAGCGAGACCTCGCCCGGATAGGCGGCGCTCAAGATGCCGTAGTACGAGACCCCGGCGAAGACGGTCTGCCCGGTCTGGACGAGTAGCGCGGCGACGATGTAGCCGGGCGGGACGTCCTTGATCTGCTGCCAGAGGTCCTCGAGCCACCCCAGGACGTCCACTCCTAGGAGATGGAGGAGGACGACGACGAGCGCGATTCCGCCGAGCCACGCCGCGACCTTGACGAGCCGCCTCTTACGAGACGGGTCGTTGAACGGCAGGACGCGCGAGGGGTGCGCGACGGACGTGGTGGTCATGCGGGTGCGGGCTGACCGGGATCGGCGACAGGAGGCTCCGGCTTCTCGTGCGCCTCCGCCGCTGCTCGGGCCCGCGCGAGGTCGGCGGTGATGTGCACCGCCGCGGACGTGAGCGGCGCGGCGAGGACGAGCCCGATCATCCCGAAGAGGGCGCCCGCTCCGATCGTGACGATGAGGACGACGAGCGGGTTGAGCCCGAGGGTCGCCCCGAAGGCGATCGGCTGGAGGATGTTCTGGAGAAGGCCGTTGGCGAGCAGGACAATCACGAGCATGATCACGGCGGTCGTCGCGCCCTCCGAGCCGAGTGCGAGCAGGACGGCGAACGCCCCGGTGACGAACGCCCCGATGTACGGAATGTATGCCGTCACGAACGCCACGACGGCGATCGTCCCCGCAAGGGGGACGCCGAGCACGAACGCACCGAGCCCAACAACGACGGCGTTGAAGGCGGCGACGATCGTCACGCCCCCGAAGTAGCGCCGGAGCGAGACGATCACGTTGCCGGTGATCGTCCGGGCGACGGGCTTGGGCACCCCGAGGTGGTCGTCCACCCACGAGCGCATCGAGGGCCCGTCCTTGAGGAGGAAGAAGATGCTCAGGGCGGCGAACGAGAGGCCGAGCGCGAGCGAGGTGAGATTGCCGATGCCGGTCGCCAGGCCGTCGATGAACTTGGAGATGGTCGCGGGCACGTCCTGCTTCGCGCTCTCGGTCGCGCTCGACGCGCCGGAGGAGTCGATCCCGGCGTCCTCGAGCCAGCCCTGGATCTTGTCCGCGGCTGCCCCGGAGTTCGTTCCGATCGCGTCGAGCTGCGAGGTGATCCCGCCAATGACCAGCGCCATAACGAGGACTGCGATCGCCGTGATGGCGAGAAGAACCAGGCCAGCACCCGCGGCCCGCGGCACACGGTGTCGCTTGAGCCAGTGCACGGACGGCGAGGAGACGGCCGCGACGATGAAGCCGACGAGCACGGGCATGGTGATCTGGGACGTCGCCCCGATGAGCCAGACCAGCCCGAAGAGGAGCGCCGCGACGCCGACGAGGAGCCAGGAAGCGAGCCCGAGGTCGCGGAGCCAGCGCGGAGCGGAGAACACGGCCGACAGCTCCCCGACGTCTATCTGAACGACGTGTTGCTCTTCCTCACGGCCGCCTCCGGGTGTGGTGTCGGTCCGGCCTCTTTGTCGTGGGAATCTAGGGATGTTCACGCTTCGCCCTCCGCCATCGCGTCATCTTGACACGTGTGTCGGCCGCAGACGCCTCGTCCCAATTCGGCACTTCTCCGTACGTGCGCTGTGGACGTATCCCGATTGCATGTGCTCCGCGGTTCTGTGAGGCTCGTTCCATGTCCTGCCTTTCCGGCCGCCGGGTCGGGGTGACCCGGTGACTCGGCCGGGCTCGCCGTCCGCCGTATTCGTCCGACGCGGGCGGGCCGTCGAGAGATCGCTCGCCGAGTGCGCACCCGCCCAGACCGTGCCCTTCGATCTCGACGAAGCGAGGCTCCTGGCCCCGATCGCTCGGCCGGGGAGCGTGTCGAGGACGGCCCTGGTCAACCGCCTCCGGGTCTCCAGCCTGCCCCCGGTCGTCACGCTGCTCGCTCCGGCCGGGTACGGGAAGACGACGCTGCTCGCCCAATGGGCGGGTCGAGACGGGCGGTGCTTCGCCTGGGTCTCGATGGACGAGGACGACGACGATCCGCTCCTGCTGCTCCGATACGTCGCCGCTGCGCTCTGGCGGGCCGGGCGAATCGATTCTTCGGTCCTCGACGCGGTCGGATCCACCGGCCGCTCGAGCGGAAGGGTAGTCAGGCTGCTCACGTCGGCGCTGCTCTCGATCGTGGATCCGCTCGTGCTGGTTCTCGACAACGTTCACCTTGCCCGGTCCCGGCAGTGCGCCGAGGTCGTTGCCGCGCTTGCAGAGCACATTCCGGCCGGATCCACGCTCGTCCTGGCGGGCCGCGCCCTGCCCCGGCTGCCGGTCGCGCGCCTGCGGGCGTCCGGTCGGCTCCTGGAGATCGGGGCGGCGGAGCTCGCGCTCTCCCGACGCGAGGCGGACTTGCTCATGCGCGGCGCGGGCGTCGAGCTCGCGGCGGCGGACGTCGCCGAGCTCACGGACCGGACCGAGGGCTGGGCGGCCGGTCTCTACCTCGCCGCGCTCTCGCACCCGTCGGAAGGCGACCGGTTCGTTGCCGACTACTTCGACTTTGAGTGTCTGTCTCGCCTGAGCCCGCAGGATGTCCGCTTCCTCACGCGGACGGCGGTGCTCGAGTCGATGTGCGGACCGTTGTGCGACATGGTGCTCGAAGCCAAGGGATCGGCCCGCAAGCTCCAGTCGCTCGAGAGGTCGAACCTGTTTCTCGTGCCGCTCGACCAACGGCGGATGTGGTATCGGTATCACCACGAGTTTCGAGACTTCCTGAGAACCGAGCTCCTGCGGCGAGAGCCAGAGCTCGTCGCAGCGCTCAATCGGCGAGCAGCGGCGTGGTGCGAAGTGAACGGTGAAGCGGAGGCCGCGATCTCGTATGCGCACGCCGCCGGAGACGTCGATCTTCTCGCGCGGCTCGTTGGTGCCCACGCCCTCCGGGTGTGGTCGGCCGGGCGAAGCGCCACGGTCGAGACCTGGCTCGGCTGGTTCGACGATACGACCGGGTTGGAGAAGTACCCGGCGATCGCCGTTCTCGGGGCCTGGGTGCACGCGCTGCGCGGCCGACCTGCGGCGTCGGAGCGCTTGCTCGCGGTGGCCGAAAGCGTTGCGGTGGAGGAAGCCTTGCCCGACGGCAGCGCTTCGGTCCGGCCGTGGATCGCCGTGCTTCGTGCGGCCACGAGCTCGAACGGCGTGGAGCAGATGCGATCCGACGCCGAGGTTGCCCTGCAAGAGCTGGGCCCGGCCAGCCGATGGCGCTCGACGGCCCTGTTGCTGCGCGGTGTCGCGCAGCTCCTCCTCGGGGACAACGAGCGCGCCGAGGCGAGCATGGCCGACGCCGCCGAGGCGGCGGAGAGCGTCGGTGCGACGCCCTCCCGGGTCGTCGCCCTCGCCGAGTGGTCGATGCTCGCGGCGGCGCGGGGCGACGAGGCCGGCGCCGAGACGCTGGCTGTCCAGGCGCGCGCCCTCGTCGGCGAGCATCAGCTCGACGACTACCTGAGGAGCGCGATCGCCTTTGCGGTCTCCGCGCGCCGGGAGCTGTACCGCGGCAACCTAGAGCGGGCCCGGGCGGAGCTCGAGAAGGCGCACGCCCTCGCTCCACGACTCACCCACGCCCTCCCCTGGTACGCGGTGCAGACGAGCCTCGAGCTCGCCCGCGCCCACCTGGCCCTGCTCGACGTGGACGGTGCGGTCGCATTGCTCACTGAAGCCGACGCGATCCTGCGGCGACGCCCAGGCCTCGGTGTCCTCGCCGGGCACGCCCGCGAGCTCCGTGCCGAGGTCGACCGGGTTGCAGAGAGGCACCAGGGCAGGACGTCGACGCTGACGGCGGCCGAGCTGCGTCTCCTGCCGCTCCTGGCCACGCACCTGTCATTCCGGGAGATCGGCGAGCATCTGCACGTGTCGCGCAACACGGTGAAGACGCAGGCGATCTCCGTCTACCGGAAGCTCGGTGTGTCGAGCCGGAGCGAGGCGATCGGGCGCGCCGTCCAGCTCGGTCTCGTCGATGGTCCGGCGGCGCCCTCTGCGGCGATTTCGTCCGGACGGGATGATGCGCTCCCCGCCGCGGAGGTGAATGGTGATAGGCGTGGATCGCGAAGAGACGCTGCGCAGGCTCGCCATTCACGATGACGCTTACGTCGAGTCGATCCTCTCGCGCGGCTTCCGCGACACCTCGGCCTCGGGACTCGATGCGAAGACCCAGGCCCTCGTGCGCCTGGGCGCCCTGATCGGCATCGTTGCGGCTCCGCCGTGCTACATGTGCGCCGTCGAGTCCGCGAAGGCCGCGGGCGCGACCGAGGACGAGATCGTCGGGATCCTCGTTGCAGTCCTGCCCTCGATCGGCGCCGACCACGTCGTGTCGGCCGCCCCCGGGCTCGGCCTCGCGCTCGGCTACGACGTCGCCGCGGCGCTGGAGGAGCCGGCGGGGAGAGGGTGATAGCGGTGTTCCCGACGGGAGCCTTCCTCGTAGAATCGGCTCGAGCGGTTCAGACGACTAGCGGAAAGGAGACCACACGATGAGCCCCTTGATACGGCGACGACCACTCATGCGGGCGGCGGTCATCGGCGGCGGCGCCTACTATGCCGGCAAGAAGGTCCAGCAAGGCAAGGCGCAGGACGCCGAGACCGAGGCTCGCCTCGAGCAGGTCGAGGCTCAGCAGGCAAGCGCAGCCCCGGCTCCCGAACCGGCTGCGGGCGGCGCCGACATGGTCCAGCAGCTCGAGAGCCTCAAGAAGCTGCTCGACGAGGGCGTCCTCACACAGGAAGAGTTCGACCTGCAAAAGCAGAAGATTCTCGCGGGCTCGTGAGCGGAGAGGAGGAGGAAATGGCCTTTGGACCCGTCCAGATGCTGGTCGTCGGCTTCGACGAGCCGAACTTCACCGGCAAGATCGCAGCCGAGCTCGACCGGTTGCGCGAGCACGACGTCATTCGTCTCGTCGACATGCTGGTCGTCGAGAAGGATGACGCGGGCAACATCACGGCGGTGCAGGCGAGCGACCTCAGCCAGGACGAAGCGATGGAGTTCGGCGCGATCGCCGGCGCCCTCATCGGCTTCGGCGCCGAGGGGGAAGAGGGGATCGAGGCGGGCGCGATCGCCGGCGCCGAGGCGCTCGAGGATGGACACGCGATCAGCGAGGAAGAGGTCTGGTACGTGGAGGACACGATTCCGAACGGCTCCGCCGCGGCGGTCGTCCTGATCGAGCATCGCTGGGCGATCCCGCTGCGGGACGCGATCGTCGACGCGGGCGGCATCGCGCTGGCGGACGAGTGGTTGCACCCGGCCGATCTCGTCGCGGTCGGGCTCGCAGCTGCAGAGGCAGCGGGGCAGAAGGACTGATCGGCCGCGATGGGCGCGGCACGCTAGGAAGGATTGCGAGGGTTGAGCCGCGCCGAGGGGCACGGCCGCGAGGCCGCCGCCGCCGCCGCGACCTCGACCGCCCCCGAGCGCTCCGGGCTCGTCCTGGTCTCGCTCATCCTGGTGGCGGCGGTCGCCAACCTGAACCTGTCCGTCGCCAACGTCGCCCTGCCCGACATCGGCGAGGCGTTCGACTCCTCGCAGACGACGCTCAACCTGATCGCGGTCGGGTACTCGCTCGGCCTCGCCGCCTCGGTGCTCTGGCTCGGCGCGCTCGGGGACCGCTACGGGCGCAAGCTGATGCTCGTCCTGGGCATGGTGCTCTCCGTTCCCGCATCTCTGCTGGCCGCCTACGCGCCCTCGGACGAGGTCCTCTTCGCGGCGCGCGTCATCGGAGGGCTCTCGGCCGGCATGGCCTACCCGACGACGCTCGCGCTGATCACGGCGCTCTGGTCGGGGCCGGGCCGGACGAAGTCGATCGCACTGTGGTCGGCCATCGGCGGCGGCATCGCCGCTCTGGGCCCGCTCGTCGCTGGTGCGCTCCTGGAGCACTTCTGGTGGGGATCGGTCTTCCTGGTCACGTTGCCGCTCGTCGGGGTCGCCCTGCTCGCGGCGATCGTCTTCGTGCCGGGCCACGTGAACGAGACGACGGATCCCGTCGACAATCTCGGGGGCATCCTCTCGGTCGTGCTCGTGGGCGCGCTCATCCTCGCGATCAACTTCGCGCCGGTGCCGAACGAGGGAGCCCTGGCTCTCGGATTGCTGGCCGTGGCGATCGCCGCGACGCTGGGCTTTCTCGTCCGGCAGCGTCGTGCTGAGAACCCGCTCTACGACCTCCATGTCGCCGGTCGCCCCACCTTCTGGGTCGCCGCGTGCGCCGGGATCATCGTGTTCGGCTCGCTGATGGCCGCGGCGTTCGTGAGCCAGCAGTACCTCCAGAACGTGCTCGGCTACTCGACCGTCGACGCCGGGGCCGCGATCCTCCCGGCGATCGTCTTCATGATCCTGGTCGCGCCGCGCTCGGCGAAGCTCGTGGGCGCGAGAGGGGCGCGGTTCACGCTCCTCTTCGGGTACGTCTTCCTCCTGCTCGCCTTCCTCTGGATGCTGCTCTTCTGGGAGGAGGGCATCTCCTACTGGCAGGTCGCGCTCGCGTACGTCTTCATCGGGATCGGCGTCGGGCTCGCGGGGACGCCAGCGTCGCATTCGCTCACTGGGTCCGTCCCGGTCGAGCGTGCCGGTATGGCGTCGGGGACGGCCGACCTGCAACGCGACCTGGGCGGCGCCCTCCTGACGTCGCTCTTCGGAGCGCTCCTCGCCGCCGGCTACGCCTCTGCGATGGGCGCGGCGATCGCCGCAGCTCCGGAGGGGCAGAAGGTCACCGACAGCACCCAGAGCCAGCTCCAGCTCTCGTTCGCCAGCGCGGAGAACCTGGCGGAGCAGAACCCGCAGTACGCGAGCCAGATCACGGCCGCAGCGAAGACGTCGTTCCTGGAGGGCGACGACTGGGCGTACGCGGCCGGCGTCGTCGCGATCCTCCTCGGCGCGGCGCTCGTCTTCTTCCTCTTCCCGAAGAAGGAGGACGAGGAGACGTTGCTCGCCCTCTACCACGCTGTGGACACGAGGGGCGCGGAGGCGTGATCACTCTCCTCGACCTCCCGGTCTTCGCCGACGCCCCGGTCACGGTGGGCGGCTTCAAGTGGGCTGGGAGCTTCACGACGGTCGACCTGATCGCCGCTTCCACGAACGCCCTGAACGGGGCGCTTCTCGCCCGACGCCCAGACCACTACAAGCAGTTCACGATCGTCGGGGTCATCCTGATGGCGCTGCTCGCCGGGCTCGGAGGCGGGATCACACGCGACATCATGGTCGGCGAGGTTCCGGCCGCCCTCACGAACCCCGCCTACATCCTGCTCTGCCTCCTCTTCGGCTTCATCGGGTACCACCTCGCATACGCGAAGGGCCAGCTCTTTCGCGAAGGGATGTCGTCGGCCCGACCGCGGGCCGCTGGCTCGTCGACGTCTCGAGCGGCGTGACGCCGAAGCAGTTCATCCGTGGAGAGTGGTTCATCGGGACCGCGTTGCTGACAGGGGCAGTCTGGATACTCGTCTACTGGGCGGGTGCGGGCACATGGTGGGCCGCCGGGATTGCTTTCGCCGTCGGGTATACGCTTCGCACGCTCGCGCTCTTCCGCGGCTGGGAAGAGCCGCTGCCGGAGGAGGCCAAGGGCGTCGTCATCCACGGAGCGGGGAGACCGCTCCTCGGCCGCAAGCTCAAAGGGAAGTCGAAGCGCGAGCTGCGCGACCTCGGGCTGCTCGTCGAGGTAGCGGGCGAGCACGATGCCGGATTGGAGGCGAAAACTCCGTGATAGTCGAATGCAATGGGAGCCTCCGACGCGATCGGCGGCTTTAGATCTTGACGAGCCCGGATGGATAGCGGACTCCTCGCTCAGCTCATCCTGTACGGCCTCGCGGCTGCCGTCGCCGCGCCGGTCGCAGCCGTGGTCAGCGCGCTCATCCTCAGCAAGTCGACACGCCCCATCACAAGCGCGCTCGTGTTCACGGCCGGAGCTCTGTTCCTCGACCTCGTCCTCGTGTTCGTCGTCTTCGCATCAGGCGCGTTCGACGACGGGGGAGATGCGGGTGCCTACCTCGACGTCGGGCTGGGGCTGATATTCGCGGTGTTCGGCGTGCTCGCCATCTTCCAGCAGGAGAGCCCCGAAAAGGACGCGGCCCGCCGCGCCCGAGCAGACAGCATCGCAACCGCGAAGCTCGCGACACTGTTCGTTGCGGGCATCGCCGTACAGGTGATCAACTTCGACGCGATCGCCGTCATGGGGGGAGGACTCAAGGAGATCGCCCAGGCAGACATCGACGCGGGAGAGGAAGCGATCACGACGCTGTTCTTGCTTGCCCTGATGTTGATCCCCTACTACGCGCCGGCCGTCGTCTACGCGCTCGTCCCGCAACGCGCCGGGAAGCTGCTGGGCGGGATGACGGAGTGGATCATGGGCAACAGCCGACGGGTCGAGATCGTCACCGGGCTCGCGTTCGGTGCCCTCTTCCTCTGGAAGGGCCTAGCGGTCCTCGTCTGAGAGCCGCGGCGTATCGGGTGTTCTCGTGAGCGAACAGATAGGCGGTGTGAGTTGAGCCAGTCCCAAAGCCAGAGCGATGTCACGGACTTGATTGGCAAACCCCGGGTGCTGCTCGTCTACTACACCTACACCCAGCAGACCCAGCGGGTGGCAGAGGCCATGGCCGAAGTGCTGCGCGAGCGAGGCTGCGACGTTCGACGGGCCGCGATCGAGTTCACGGACAAGCGCTGGGCGGAGCGGTTCTCGCGGTTCCCACTGCGGCATGCCTACCGTGACATCCTCGGAATGTTGCCGGCGCAGCTCCGGGGAGCGACCGGCGAGATACAGCTCCCGGACGAAGCACGGGAGAGTGACTACGACCTCATCTGCGTCGGCTCACCCACCTGGTTCTTCAAGCCGAGCGTGCCGATCCGCTCGTTCCTGACGTCGGACGCGGCCAAGCGGCTGCTCGCTGGGAAGCGGTTCACTGCCTTTGTGGTCTGCCGACGGTACTGGAGCGTCAACCTGCGGTCGGTGCGAAAGCTCGGAACCCAACAGGGCGGCGAGTACGTCGACGGCATTCATTTCACGTTCGCGGGCGGCCAGGTTCGGTCGCTCCTGTCGCTGTTCAACTACTTCGGAAAGGGGGAGAACCGCGAGCGCTATCTCGGAGTGAAGATCCCCCCGAGTAACCTCAAGCCGGACTACGTGGAGCAGGCTCAGGCGTTCGCGAACGAGCTGGCGGATGGCCTCGGCGGCAATCGTCAACCGCAAGACAACGGAGGTAAGGGCACGTGAGCGACCAGACGATCGACCGAACGAAGCTGCCGATCCGGCGTCCGCCGTTTCAGGGGGTGGTGAACCGGACGCTCGACGGCTCGCAGCCGGACTGGAATGCGCTCTGCTCGCCGACGCGGGCGGCGTTGCTCACCGGGCGAAATCACCATGCCGTGGGCTTCGGCATGGTCGGCGAGTTCGCCGGGCCCTTCCCTGGCTACTCAGCGACGCTGCCGAAGGACTGCCAGCCGTTCCCGAAGACTCTGCAGGGGAACGGCTACTCGACCGCCTGCTTCGGCAAATGGCACCTCACGCCAGACAACCAGCAAGGGCCGGGGGGGCCGTTCGACCGGTGGCCGAACGCCCTCGGCTTCGACTACTTCTGGGGCTTCCTGGGCGGCGAGTCCGGCCAGTTCGACCCCGTCATCATCGAGAACAACGCGGCGGTCGGCGTGCCCGAGGACGAGGACTTCTACCTCCCCGACGCGATGGCCGACAAGACGATCGAATGGCTGCACGGCGTGCGGGCCCATGGCTCGGGCAAGCCGTGGTTCGCCTACTACTCGACCGGGTGCAGCCACGCGCCCCATCACGTTCGGCCCGAGTGGTCCGACAAGTACAAGGGCGCGTTCGACCAGGGCTGGGACAAGCTGCGCGAGGAGACCTTCGAGCGGCAGAAGCGGCTCGGCGTGATCCCGGCCGACGCGGAGCTGACACCGCGGCCCGACTCGATGCCCGCCTGGGACTCGCTCGACGAGAATCACAAGCGCCTCTACGCGCGCCAGATGGAGGTGTACGCCGGCTACTGCGAGAACGCGGACTGGAACATCGGCCGTGTGATCGACGCGATCGAGGAGATGGGCGAGCTCGAAAACACGCTCGTGATCTACATCTGGGGCGACAACGGCGCCAGCATGGAGGGCACCCTCACGGGCTCGTTCAACGAGTGGACGATGATAAACGGGCTCCCGCTGACCGACGAACAGCAGCTCCAGCTGGTGCTCAAGTGGGGCGGGCTCGAAGCCTGGGGCACCGAGTTGATGGCCCCGCACTATTCCGCGGCGTGGGCGTGGGCCGGCAACTGCCCGTTCCAGTGGGGCAAGCAGGTTGCCTCGCATCTCGGCGGCACGCGCGACCCAATGGTCGTCCACTGGCCGCAGGGGATCCGCGAGCAGGGCGGGCTGCGTTCGCAGTTCACGCACGTGATCGACATCGGCCCGACGATCCTCGAGGCGGCGGGCGTGCCGCAGCCGACCCACATCGACGGCGTCGAGCAGAAGCCGATGCACGGCACGACCTTCACCTACTCACTCGATGATGCGAGCGCCGCCGAGCGGCACACGCAGCAGTACTTCGAGATTCTCGGCAACCGGGGGATGTACAAGGACGGCTGGTGGCTGTCGTGGATGCTGCCGCGGATCCCGTGGAAGATTGACCCGGAAACGCTGAAGCAGTTCGCGCCGGGCGTCTGGGATCCCAAGAGCGATCCTGTGGAGCTCTACTACCTGCCGGACGACTTCACGCAGGCCAGGAACCTGGCCGACCAGCACCCCGAGAAGGTGAGGGAGCTCCAGGAGCTGTTCTGGCAGGAGGCCGAGACCTACAACGTGCTCCCGCTGCTCGGTGGGCTCACGACCTTCTTCGGGATGACGCCGCCGCTGCCCACGCAGTCGCAGTTCACGTACTACGGCGACGTGCAAAACGTCGCCTCGGGGATGATCCCCAGGATCTTCAACCACTCCTACACGATCAGTGCCGAGCTCGAGATCCCGGAGGGCGGGGCCGAAGGCGTGATCGTGGCCGAGGCCGACCATCTCGGCGGCTTCTCGCTCTTCGTCCAGGACGGCAAGCTGAAGCACACCTACTCGTTCGTGGGCGTGTTCGAGTTCAAGCAGGAGTCGGAGACGCCGCTGCCGACCGGGAGCGTCAACGTGCGAATGGAGTTCGCCGCCGACGCGCCCAAGCCCGCCACGGGAGGCGAGGTGACGCTGTACGTCAACGACGAGCCGGTCGGAGGCGGCCGCATGGAGCACACCGTCCCCGTCCGCTTCACCGGCTATGCGGGCATGGACATCGGCCGAGACAACGGCATGCCGGTCGATCGCAGCTACGCGGACAAGTCGCCGTTTGCGTTCACCGGCAAGGTCAAGAAGGTCGTCTTCGACGTCAACCCGCACCTCGCCGACGAGCACGAGCAGGAGCTGCACGAGCACGCCCAGCAGGCGCTCGCCGGTCACGCGATCAACGCGTAGGAAGGAGCGAACATGAGCGACAAGAAGGACGTGGTGATCGCGGCGTACCTCTTCGAAGATCTCGCGAAGAAGGACTTCGACGCGGTGCTGAAGCTCGCCGAGGACAAGACGATCACGGTCGAGGGTGTCGTCCTGGTCCAGAAGGACGCCGACGGCGAGGTGCAAGTGACGGAGACCGGTGACCACCTGGGTCGCAAGGGCCTCAAGATCGGCGGAGGCGTCGGGCTCGTCGTCGGCCTCTTTGCACCGCCGCTCCTCGCCGCGACCGCGGTAGGAGCGGCCGCCGGCGGCGTGATGGGCAAGTTCGCCAAGCACCGGCTCGAGAGCGGGATCGGGAAGAAGATGGACGACGCGCTGCCACCTAGCTCGGGAGGCGTGATCGCCGTCTACGACTCGGACGGCGCCGACGCGGTGGACAAGGCGCTCGCCAATGCCGTCAAGAAATCCGTGGCGCAGATCGACGGCACGAGCGCCAAGGAGCTCAAAGCCGGACTGGCAGAGGCTCAGGCTGGGATGGGGGGCTGAACCGACCCTTGGGCCGGTAGACGGGGGACCCGCGGCAAAGGGCCCTACCTCGCCCTCCGGTGGCGCGGGCGTGGTCGAACGCTCGATTCGTTCAGGTTTTCTCGAGCTCGAGAAGTCGCGCGCGCAGCGTTTCGGTCGCGAGCTGCTGCTCGGCCAGCAGCCGTTCAACGTCGTGCAACGCGGCCTCAACGCTTCCGTCTGCGGGCGCTGCCGGCTTGTCGGCCTCGCTGGAGAGGAACGCCTTGGCGAGGAAGCCGGAGAAGGTCGCGAACAGCGCGACGCCGATGGTGAGCATCAGCGTTCCGACGATCCGGCCCCCCGTCGTCACCGGGTACTCGTCGCCGTAGCCGACCGTCGTCGCCGTGACGTAGCCCCACCAGAGCGCGTCACCACCCGTCGTGATGTTCGCTCCCGGCGCGTCCTGCTCGAAGTACAGCTCGAGCAGCCCGACCACCTCGAGGGTGAAGAGCCCGAGGAAGACGATCAGGTACAGCCGAGGAAGTCGAACACGCCACCGCCGCGCCCGAGATAGCCGCGCTTCGACGGGGCCGTCCGCAGCCGGTAGCTGAAGTCGATCACGAAGATGAGCGTCAATGCGATGTCGACCTCGGCGACCAGCAACCAGTACGAAGACTGGTACTCGAAGATGCTCACGAGCACGAGGTTGACGATCGAGAGGATCGAGATCGCGAGAATGAAGAGCTCGTAGGTCGTGCCCTTCAGATCCTCACGCGAGACGCCCTGCGTTGCCGCCGCGCGGCCCTCTTCACCCATTGCAGAGCGAGTGTTCGCGCAACCGCCCGGCGATCCTCTCGGCGTCGCAGCGGCCGGAGGGATCGAATCTCGTCGCAGCGTGGAAGGCGTCCGAATCTGCGATGCTCCTCGGCATGACGACGAGGATCGTGGTCGGCTACGACCACAAGGAGCCGGCCAAGCACGCGCTCGAGCGCGCGATCGCTGAGGCGAAGGCCTCCGGAGCGGAGCTCGTCGTCGTCTCGGTCGTCGAGATGCCACTCGATCCGGAAGGGCCCCAGAACTTCGGGACGCTCGACGACAGCCCGGCGCGGATGATCCCGCTCGTCGTGCCGCCCGACCTCGAGCCCGTGCTCGCTCACGCGAGGGAGCGCGTGGCCGCTGAGGGCGTGAAGGCCGACTTCCTCTGGGCCGCGGGCGACCCGGGCCAGGTGATCATCGAAGTCGTGCGCGACCGCAACGCGTCGCTCGTCGTCCTGGGCTCCCACCATCACAGCTTCCTCGCACAGCTCGTCGGTGCCGACGTCGCCGCGGAGGTCAAGCGGGAGGCCGGGGCGGACGTCCTCGTCGTCGACTGATGTGCAGGCTCTTCGGGCTGAGCGCGTCGCCCCAGCGCGTGCACGCAAGCTTCTGGCTCCTCGAGGCGCCGGACAGCCTCGTCGTCCAGAGCCGGCGTAATCGCGACGGCACGGGCCTCGGGTTCTTCGATCCCGACGGCCGCCCCGTGCTCGACAAGGAGCCGCTGTCGGCGTACGAGGACGCGGCGTTCGCCCGGGAGGCGAGGCACGTCAGCTCGACGACCTTCGTCTCGCACATCCGCCTCGCGACGACAGGGGAGCAGACCGTCGAGAACACCCACCCGTACGCGATGGACGGACGCATCTTCGCCCACAACGGCGTGCTCGGCGATCTCGAGCGGCTCGAGGCACAGCTCGGAGACGAGGCGGCGCTCGTGCTGGGGGAGACGGATTCGGAGCGGTATTTCGCGCTGGTGACGAAGGAGACGCGGGCACACGGGGGTGACGTGGGCGCGGGCATCGCGGCCGCGGCGGGCTGGATCGCCGCGAACGTCCCCGTCTACGCGATCAACTGCGTCCTGGCGACTGAGGACGAGCTCTGGGCGCTCCGGTATCCGGAGACGCACCGACTCTTCGTGCTCGAGCGCGGGGCAGGAGGCCCCCACGGCGGGCGGGAGCTCCACCACGTGAGCCAAGAGCTGCGCGTGCACGTGCAGCACCTCGCCGACCACCCGGGCGTCGTCGTGGCGAGCGAGCCGCTGGACGACAGCCCCGCCTGGCGCCTCCTGGAACCGGGAGAGCTCGTCCACGTTCGGCCCGACCTGGGAGTCGAGTCGACCGTCGTCGTCGACGGCCCGCCGGCGCGGGCGCTCCGGCTCGACCATCCGACCGGGCAAGAGAGGAGCGACCAGTGACGCTCAAGCACCCGAAGGGGCCGGCGGCGCCGGCCCGAGATCTCGTCCCCGCGCACGTCTTCATGCTCGAGGGCGACGAGATCCCGCGACACCGATTGCCCGACGGCGAGCTTCCGCCCGACGTCGCCTACCAGATCGTCCACGACGAGCTGATGCTCGACGGGAACGCGCGCATGAACCTGGCGACGTTCGTCAGCACCTGGATGGAACCGCAGGCGGAGAGGCTCATGGCGGAGTGCTTCGACAAGAACATGATCGACAAGGACGAGTACCCACAGACGGCCGAGCTCGAGATGCGCTGCGTCAACATCCTCGGCCGCCTGTGGCATGCGCCCGACGCCGAGCAGGCCACCGGGTGCTCGACGACCGGGTCGAGCGAGGCGGCCATGCTCGGAGGCCTCGCGCTCAAGCGCCGCTGGCAGCAGAGGCGCGCGTCCGAGGGCAAGCCTGCGGAGACCCCGAATCTCGTCATGGGCATCAACGTCCAGGTGTGCTGGGAGAAGTTCGCCAACTACTGGGACGTCGAGATGCGCCTCGTCCCCATGGAGGGCGACCGCCTCCACCTCTCCGCCGAGGAAGCTGTCGAGCTCTGCGACGAGAACACAATCGGCGTGATCGCGATCCTGGGCTCCACCTTCGACGGCTCGTACGAGCCCGTCGCCGAGATCTGCGCGGCGCTGGACGACCTGGAGGCGCGCACCGGCGTCGACGTCCCCGTTCACGTTGACGGGGCCTCGGGGGCATTCGTCGCGCCGTTCGTCGACCCCGAGCTCGACTGGGACTTCCGCCTGCCCCGCGTGGCCTCGATCAACGCCTCGGGTCACAAGTACGGGCTCGTGTATCCGGGCGTCGGCTGGATCGTGTGGCGAGACGCGGAAGCGCTGCCGGAAGACCTGATCTTCTGGGTCAACTACCTCGGCGACAACATGCCGACGTTCGCGCTCAACTTCTCGCGCCCGGGCGCCCAGGTGGTCGCCCAGTACTACAACTTCCTCCGCCTCGGCTTCGGCGGCTACGCGAAGGTGCAGGGTTACGCACGCGAGGTCGCCACGCGGCTCTCGGCGGAGATCGCCGGCCTCGGGCCCTTCGAGCTGATCACGAATGGCGACGAGCTTCCGGTCTTCGCCTTCAAGCTCGAGGACGGGGTCGAGAACTACACGGTCTTCGACGTCTCGAGCGCCGTGCGCGAGCGCGGCTGGCTCCTGCCCGCCTACACGTTCCCGAAGAACCGCGAAGATCTCGCGGCGCTCCGGGTTGTCGTCAAGCGCGGTTTCAGCCACGACATGGCCGGGCTCTTGGTCGACGACCTGAGGAAGCAGCTGCCGCGCCTGGAGAAGCAGCCGCAGCCAGCGCACGACAGCACGACCGCGACGAGCTTCCACCACTAGGCGACGAAGGGGCGACACCGCGGATGAGCGAGACAGGGCCGCGGATCCTGCTCTACGCGCTCGTCGCAGGCCTGAGCCCGCTCGCGCTCCTCGCGACACTGGCCGTCCTCGGCAGCGGGCGTGGGCGGGCGAACGGCAGCGCCTTCGGCGTGGGCTTCCTGATCAGCCAGTCGGCTGTGCTTCTCATCGCGATTCTCGTCGGCTCGGCGGCCACCCCGAACCGCGAACGGGGTCACGAGACGTTCGCGGCGCTCCTCGAGCTCGCGCTCGGCCTCGCGCTGCTCGCCTTCGCGTGGCGGGGGCGACGGCCTCGCGCCCCGCGGCAGCGTTCCGGCGAGTCGAGAACAAAGGCGCTGCTGGCGAGGCTCCGAGGCCTCAGGCCTGCCACTGCCTTCTCGGTCGGCGCCCTCCTGGGCGTGGGAGGTGTGAAGCGGCTGACCATCACCCTCTTTGCCGGAGCGACGATCGCCGTCGCCGCACTGATTCCAGCGGAGGAAGTCGGGTTGGGCGTCCTCTACGTGTTGGTCGCGAGCCTGCTCGTCTGGCTCCCGGTCGCCGTCTATCTCGTCGCCGGGAAGCGGGCAGACGACTTGGCGGAAAGCACGGAGGCGTGGCTCGCGGCGAACCAGCAGCGGGCCACTTTCGTCTCCACGCTCGTCTTCGGGCTGCTCCTGAGCGGCGACGCCCTCGTCCGACTCCTGTGAGCTCGGGCCGCTTGACGACCGAAGGGGATTTCGTCCTTTCGGGATGAGGACGTCGAGTCGGCATGGTGCTTGTATGAGCGTGGAAGTAACGGCGGATACCCCTAACGGTGGAGGTTGGAATGCTCGTCGCCGCAATCGGCTGGTGGCTCTGGGTGACCCTCGTTGTCATCGTCTGGGTCGCGCTCGCCTTCTGGCCGGCCCGCGTTGCCGGCCGCAAAGGACACAGCTTCTTCGGTTTCTTCCTCTTCAGCTTGGTCTTCTTCCCGGCGGCCCTGATCGTGGCCTACCTCGTTCACGATCGGAACGCGACGGCCCTCGCCTAAAGCCGTCACGCGCGCACAGGATCGGAACCGGCGACGAGGGAGCCGAACCTTCGACCACCGGCGTGTGAGAAGGCCGGTCGTCTGACCGGCAGGTCTCCTATCGTTATGCCGTCGTGGACGAAGTAGCAGCACTCCTCGCGATCCTTGCTGCAGCGTCCTTCGCCCTTGCCGCGACCCTCTGGCAGCGCGCCACGATGGCCGCGGGGGTCGAGGCCGGGGCGCCGAAAGCGTTCGTCAGCCTCCTGACCAACGGGGTCTGGCTGCTGGGCCTTGTCGCCCAGATTCTCGGCGTCCTGCTCCAGGCTGCGGCGCTCGATCGGGGGCGAGTGGCCATCATCCAGCCGCTGCTCGTGACAACGATCATCTGGGCGATGCCGCTCGGGTACTTCCTGACCAACCAGACGATCACGCGGCGTCATATCCTGGGCGCCGCGATCGTCGTCGTCGGGCTGGCGATCTTCGCGAGCGTCGGCGATCCGGCCGGCGGCGTCGACGACGCGCCGGCGTCCGACTGGATATCGGCGTTCATCGTCATCGGCGCCGTCTGCATCGGGCTCCTCCTCTTCGGGCGGCGAGGCGGCCTCTCGACGGAGGCGGCGGTCTTCGGGGCGACCGCAGGGATCCTCTATGGGGTCTCGGCGACGCTGATGAAGCCGGTCGTCGAGGATCTGCACGCCAACGGCTTCGGGGCCGTGCTCGAGAGCTGGGAGCTCTGGGTCATGGCCGTAACGGGGATCGCCGGTTTCTACCTGCAGCAGATCTCGCTTGCGACGGGCCGGCTCGTGACGTCGGTGGCCACAGTCTCGGTCGCGAACCCGGTGGTGAGCGTCCTGCTCGGCGTACTCGTCCTCCAGGAGCGGTTGGACCAGCCGCCCGCCTGGCACGCTGTGCTCGCAGTCGGCGGGCTCGCGCTGGCGCTTCTAGGAGCGGTCGTCGCCGCGTCGTCCTCGGAGCAAGAGCCAGAGGCCGAGGCGGCGACGAGTCGGCCTCCCGTGCCAGCTGGCGCCCAGCCGGCCTGAGCCGCCTCGCCGGCGGAGTTCGCGGCCGGCGAGGTCGACTCGCTTCTGCCCGTGTGGCTACAGGCGGCGGCGGGCTACGCGCCGAGACGTGCGCCGCGCGACTCTTCGGGTTGCCATCATCTTTTCAGTCCTCCTGGTCGTGACTGCCGGCCGTCAGCGGGCGGCTCCGGCGCCGGCCTTCTCCATGGCGTGGAGCTCTTTCGCCTCCTCGGCCGACATCAGCCCGATCGGTCGACTCGCTGGAAAGGTCTCGATGATTCTACGGCGTGGCACATCATGCCGCTGTCATGATCTCTCCCCTGTGCCCGGCACCGATCTCAGCTCCGCTGCTCGCCAGGATCATCCAGTCTGGACGATGCGCAGGCCTGCGCATCCCGCTCTCCTTGTCCTAGCCGGCACGCAAACGCGACGAGAGAGCGGGAGGTAGGCCGTGGCAGCCGCGGGCACATCAGACGATGCACACGCCGCGCGCCCGCGCGTGCTCGTCCTCGGCGGAGGCTTCGCCGGCGTCGGTGCCGCGCGCCAGCTGAAGGACGCAGACGCGGACGTCGTGCTGGTCGACAAGCACGACTACCACACGTTTCAGCCGCTCCTCTACCAGCTCGCCACCGACCTGCTCGAGACGGCCGCCGTCGGACATCCGCTGCGCGACCTCTTCCACGAGCAGCCGAACGTTGCCGTCCACCAGGCGAGCGTGACCGGCATCGACCTGGCGAAGCGCGAGGTGCGGTTCGCGGAGATGGCTCCGGTCTCCTACGACTACCTCGTGCTCGCGGTCGGCGCCCAGGTCAACTTCTTCGGGACGGAGGGCGCGGCGGAGCACGGGTTCCCGATGTACACGCTCTCCGACGCCGTGCGCCTCAAGGAGCACGTCCTCCAGAGGTGGGAGGCGGCGGACAGGGACCCGGCGCTCGTGGAGGACGGCGCGCTCAACGTCGTCGTCGTTGGCGGCGGGGCCACAGGGATCGAGACCGCCGGCGCCCTCGCCGAGCTCTATCGCGCCGAGTTCGCCAAGGACTATCCGGCGCTGCCGCAGGAGGACGCTCGCATCGTCCTCGTCGAGGCGGGCCCGGCGCTCCTGACGATGTTCAAGTCGGACATCCGGGACTACACGAAGCGGACACTCGAGAAGTTCGGCGTCGAAGTGGTGCTGGGCGAGATCGTCGCTTCGGTGGGGCCGACCCGCGTCACGCTCAAGTCGGGCACGGAGCTCGAGGCGCACACGCTCGTCTGGGGAGCGGGGCTCCAGGCGGCCCCGATCGCCGCCTTGCTCGGGCTCGAGCTGGAGAAGGGAAACCGCGTCCCCGTCGAGGCGGATCTCAGCGTCGCAGAGCATCCGGAGGTGTTCGCCGTCGGCGACGTCGCGTGGATCACCGACACGAAGACGAAGCAGGTTCTCCCGCAACTCGGCTCGGTCGCGCTCCAGGCCGGGGAGCGCGCGGGGGAGAACATCGCCTTGCGCCTCGCTGGCAAAGATCCGGAGCCCTTCGCGTACCACGACAAGGGCACGATGGCGACGATCGGCCGCGGCGCGGCCGTTATGCAGACGGCACGAGGGAAGACGATCAAGGGCAAGACCGCCTCGCTCGCGTGGGGCACCGTCCACCTTGCGCTGCTCTCCACCGGGGAGGACCGCGCCAAGGCGGTGGTGGACTGGACATGGGCGGGCTTCTCGCACGAGCGCCCCGGCCGGATCACGGTAAGAACGGACGAGGAGTAACCGATGGCGGACGCAACTGCGGAGTTTTTCGAGGAGCTGAACCGGCGCGGGCACGAGACGCTGCTCGAGAAGGCCAGGGGCACCGTGCGCTTCGACCTCAAGCACGGCACAAAAACCGACCGCTGGCTCGTCACGATCGATAAGGGCGACGTCTCGGTGTCGCGCAGGAACGTCGCCGCCGACTGCACGCTGCG
>JAIBJN010000077.1 GCA_020029595.1 Actinomycetota bacterium
CGTCGTCGATCGCTTCGAGTCCGCGGACGAGCTGCTCGACCGCGCCTATGGCAGAAGGCTTGCCCGCGTCCCCCGGCAGCTCGCCTCCGAGATTCGAGCGGCGGTGAAGGCGCCGTTCGAGATCCGCCACCCGGTCGTCCTCAGGAGGCTGCGAGCCCTCCGGGCCGCCTGAGCTGCCCCTTCGTCGGCTCTACGCGTCCTGGAACTGCGCCTCTTCGGTGGAGCCTCGGAGCGCGAGTGTCGAGCTCTCGCCGCCGGAGACTGCCTCCGCGACGAGGTCGAAGTACCCGGCGCCGACTTCGCGCTGATGGCGCGTGGCCGTGTAGCCGACCCCCTCGAGCTCGAACTCGCGCTGCTGGAGCTCGACATACGCCGTCATGCCCTCGGCGGCGAAGCCGCGCGCGAGCTCGAACATGGACTCGTTGAGGGCGTGGAAGCCCGCCAGCGTGATGAACTGGAACCGGTAGCCCATCTCCGCGAGCTCGGTCTGGAAGCGGGCGATCTGCTCGTCGTCGAGATGCCGCTTCCAGTTGAAGGAGGGCGAGCAGTTGTACGCGAGGAGCTTCCCGGGAAAGCTCCCGCGGATGGCGTCGGCGAACTCCCGCGCCTCGCCGAGATCCGGCGTCGACGTCTCGCACCAGATGAGGTCGGCGTAGGACGCGTAGGCGAGCCCACGGGCGATGGCCGAGTCGATGCCGCCCTCGACACGGAAGTAGCCCTCGGGCGTGCGCTCGCCGGAGAGGAACTCGTGGTCGCGCTCGTCCACGTCGCTCGTCAGGAGCGTGGCGCTCAGCGCGTCCGTTCGCGCCACGAGGAACGTGGGGACGTAGCAGACGTCCGCCGCCAGGCGAGCGGCGGCGAGCGTGCGGATGAACTGACTCGTGGGGACGAGCACCTTCCCGCCGAGGTGGCCGCACTTCTTCTCGGACGCGAGCTGGTCCTCGAAGTGGACGCCGGCGGCGCCCGCCTCGATCATCGTCCGCATGAGCTCGAAGGCGCTCAGGGGGCCGCCGAAGCCGGCCTCGGCGTCGGCGACGATGGGCGCGAGCCAGTGCCGGCCGGTGCCGTTCCCCTCCGCGTGCTCGATCTGGTCGGCCCGCAGGAGGGCCTGGTTCAGGCGGCTCACGAGCGCCGGCGCGCTGTTCGAGGGGTAGAGGCTCTGATCCGGATAGGTTTGGCCGGCGAGGTTCGCGTCCGCCGCGACCTGCCACCCGGAGAGGTAGATCGCCTGGAGGCCGGCCTTCACCATCTGCACGGCCTGGCCGCCGGTCATGGCGCCGAGCGCCGCCACGTACGGCTCGTCGTTCAGGAGCTGCCAGAGCCGCTCCGCGCCATGGCGGGCCAGCGTGTGCTCCACCCGCACAGACCCGCGGAGGCGCTCGACGTCCTCCTCGGTGTAGGGCCTCTCGATGCCTTCCCAGCGATCCATGCCGCATCTCCTCCTAGTCGATTAGGTCGTAAGCGGGAATCGTGAGGAACTCCGCTAGCTCCTCCGAGAGCGCGACGTTGTCGAAGAGCATCCGCGCGTCGTCCCAGTGGCCCTCGCCGGCCTCGGCGAGCTCCGCCTCCTCGAACGCGACAACGCGCTCGCGCTCGATCCGGCCGTGACGGAGCCACTGCCAGATCTGCGAGCGGGAGATCTCCGCCGTCGCCGCGTCCTCCATCAGGTTGTAGATCGCGACGGCCCCCGTTCCCCGGAGCCAGGACTCCAGGTACCGGAGGCCGACGCTGACGTTTCCGCGCACGCCCTCGTCGGTGATCTCGCCCCCGGGAACGTGCACGTCGAGCAGGTCGACCGCCGCAACGCCGACTTCCTCGCGCAGGCGCTCGACCTGGTTCGGCTGCCGGCCGAGCACCTTGTCGAATTCCTCGGTTGCCACCGGAACGAGATCGGGATGGGCGACCCAGGTGCCGTCGAAGCCGTCGCCGGCCTCTCGCGTCTTGTCGTCCCGGACCTTGGTCAGTGCGACCTCGTTCACCTGGGGGTCGCGCCGGCTCGGGACGAACGCGGCCATGCCGCCCATCGCGTGGGCGCCGCGGCGGTGGCACGTCTTGACGAGGAGCTCCGTGTAGGCGCGCATGAACGGGACGGTCATCGTCACCTGCGCGCGGTCGGGGAGCACGAACTCCTGTCTCTCCCGGAACTTCTTGATGATGCTGAAGATGTAGTCCCAGCGGCCGGCGTTCAGCCCGGCCGCGTGGTCGCGCAGCTCGTAGAGGATCTCCTCCATCTCGAACGCCGCCAGGATCGTCTCGATGAGGACGGTCGCCTTGATCGAGCCGGACGGAAGGTCGAGCTCTTCCTCCGCGAAGTCGAAGACGTCGTTCCAGAGCCGCGCCTCGCGGTGGCTCTCGAGCTTGGGCAGGTAGAGGTACGGCCCGCTGCCCTTGCCGAGGAGGCGGCGGCCGTTGTGGAAAAGGTAGAGCCCGAAGTCGAAGAGGCCGCCGGCGACCTGCTCCCCGTCCACGAGCACGTGCCGCTCGGACAGGTGCCAGCCGCGGGGGCGGACGAGGAGAACGGCGGGGTCGTCGCCGAGGCGATACGCCTTCTCCCCGGTGTCGAGCTCGATCGTCCGCTCGATCGCGTCGGTCAGGTTCGCCTGGCCCTCGAGGCAGTTCCGCCACGTCGGCGAGTTCGCGTCTTCGAAGTCGGCCATGAAGCAGCGCGCGCCCGAGTTGAGCGCGTTGATGACCATCTTGCGGTCGACCGGTCCCGTGATCTCGACGCGCCGGTCCTGGAGGTCGGCCGGAACGGGCGCGACCCGCCAGTCGCTCTCGCGCACTTCGCGCGTCTCGGGCAGGAAGTCCGGCAGCTCGCCGGCGTCGATGCGAGCCTGGCGCTCGGCGCGGCGCGCGAGAAGCATGCGGCGAGTGCCGTCGAAGCGGCGGTGGAGCTCGGCGACGAACGCGAGCGCGTCTGGGGTGAGGATCTCCTCGTCGCGCGCCTCCACGGCCGCGCGAAGCTCGACCCCTGCAGCGACCTCCGCTCCCCGCACGATCCCGCCTAGTCGCGGTCGTGGTCGCGGTCGCACCACTCCGGGCACGTGCACTCGACCAGCTCGGCCGAGCTCACGACGATCACGGTCCCCTCTGTGCGCGCAGCGTCACGAGCCGCGCTCTCGTATCCCGTGGTGTCGACCGTGGCAGCCCTCATAACCCGTGAATCCATCGTACTTGCGCTTCAGGTATTCACCAAATCGTTTGTTTCGATGCTAGATATAAACTGCTTCTATGATCCTGTTGTCGCAGATCGAGGCCTTCGTCGAGGTCGCCCGGACGAGGACGGTCAGTCGGGCTGCAGATGCGCTCTTCGTCACCCAACCGGCCCTCACCGCTCGGCTCCAGCGCCTCGAGGAGGGGCTCGACACGAAGCTCTTCGACCGGACGCCGCGCGGGATGAAGCTCACGGAGGCCGGCGAGGCCTTCCTCCCGCACGCCGTCAGGGCGCTCGAGAGCCTGGCCGACGGCCGGCGTATCGTCAACGCCTTCGAGCGCGGCGGCGCCGGGCGCCTCGCCATCGGCGCGGCCCCGGCGATCTCCACCTACGTTCTCCCCGGGATCCTCAAGCGCTTCTCCATCAGCCACCCGCGCGTCAGCGTGAGCGTGAAGACCGGCCACTCCGAGGAGGTGCTCGAGCTCGTCCTCCGTGAGCAGGTGGACGTGGGACTCGTCCGCGAGCTGCGCCACCCGGACATCGCGAGCACGCCGCTCTACGAGGACCGGCTCATCCTCGTCGCCGATCCCGGCCACCGACTCGCGTCTCGCGCCAGCATCCGCCTGGAGGAGATCTCTGACGAGCAGCTCGTCCTCTTCGACCGCACGTCGAGCTACACGGAGCTGACGAACGCCCTCTTCCGCGGAGCGGGCGTCCGGCCCGGGGGCGTGATGGAGCTCGACAACATCGACGCCGCGAAGAAGATGGTGCAGGAGGGGTTCGGCGTCGCCCTCCTCCCGCACACGGCCGTTGCCGCGGAGCTGGAGGCAGGAATCCTCAGCGCGATCGCGGTCGAGGACGCCGAGCCGGTCCGCCGCCGGATCGTCGCGGTCCGGCGACGCGACCGCGGCGCGCCCGGCGGCGCCGTCGAGTCGTTCCTCGCCACGCTCCGGGAGATGCAGCCGGAGCTCAGCCGCTGATCATCTACGTACCGCCGCGTCGGCCCGCCGTAGGGCCTCGTCGCGCGGCAGGGCGACGAGGACGGTCCAGAGCTCGGGCCCGCGCTCGGCGCCGGTGAGCGCGAGGCGGAGGGCGCGCAGGTCGCCGCCGACCGCCTTGAGCTCGCGGAGGATCTCCTTCGCCTCGTCCTTCTCGACGTCGTCTGCAGCCCGCTCGCGGAGCTCCCGGAAGCGTTGCAGGGTCTCGGGGGATCCGCTCGGCCGTGGCTTTGGTGGCGTGACGATCCCCTCGGCGAGCGCCCTCGCCTCGACGAGGTCGTGCGCGCCGCGGAGGGCGGGCCCGAGCCGTTCGTCGGCGCCCGCGCGCGCGGCGAGCTCCTCGTCGGAGAGAGCGCCGAGCGCTTCGACGGCCAGCCGGCGGAGGCGCGTTTCGTCGAAGCGGACGTCGCCGCGCGGGAGGTCGAGCTCCTCGAGGTAGGCGCGCACGGCCTCGGGCGGTATACCCAGCTCCCGTAGCCCGGCGAGCGAGGCGGCCTGCTCGCGCTTCGAGAGCTTGCGCCCGTCGTTCCCGACGAGGAGCCCGTGGTGGAGGTACTCCGGCGGCTCGGCGCCGAGCGCGCGAGCGATCGCCTCGTGGAGCGGCGTGCTCGGGAGGAGATCCTTGCCCCGGATCACGTGCGTGATCCCGAGGTCGAGATCATCCACGACCGACGCAAGGTGGTAGGTCGGGCGCCCGTCGGCTCGGAGGAGGGTGGTTCGCTGGAAGCGGAGAGCGCCCTCTTCGTCGGGCGTCCCGATCGCGCGCCCCGCCTCCCGGTGGCGCTCGGCCCGCTCGCTCTGACGCACCGGCCCCTCGTCCCAGGAGATCCCGAGCCAGGCGAGCTCCCGGAGGATCTCCCCCTCGGAGCCGGCGACCTCCCGCGCGGTGTCGGTGTCGTCGATGCGCAGGACGAGGACGCCGCCGCGCTCGTCGGCGAAGCGCCGGTTGGCGACGGCGGTCAGGGCCCCGCCGAGGTGGAGCGACCCCGTCGGGCTCGGCGCGAAGCGCACCCGCACCACGGACAACCTCTCAGGTCTTCGCGTTCTTGATCAGGTCCCAGCCGGCCCGGACGGGCGGCTGGGCCTTGCCCGTCTTGTCGAAGGGCGTGTACTCCGTCTCGATCTTTGCGAAGCTGAGCGCGATCTGGTCCAGCGGCAGCTCCTCGTCGGACCCGTCGACCTCGTACGAGGCGACGATCACCTCCGAGAGCGTGATCTTCAGGAACTCGAGCTTGGCCCCGCGGGCGGTTCGGCGGCACGTGAGCACGGCGGAGGACAAGTGCTGCCCGGTCGCGCAGGCGAGCCAGAGCTGCGGCGAGGCCTTGCTCGTCCGCGCGACGGCGAGGAGATCCTCGAAGACGGCCTTGCCGGCCCCTCCTCCCGAGCCGGGCACGGGGCTGTCCGCCTGACTCACGCCCCAGCTGAAGGCGAGCACGTCGATCTCGCCCTTGTGCTTGGCGTCGACGCTCTCGCCGGCGATGCCGTCGATCTTGAGGAAGTAATCGACCGCCATTCGAAGCGGCACTGTACCGAGCCGCCGGCCGAGGCGCGAGCGTCCGAGTAGGCTCCTGCGGGATGAGCGTCACGGCCCTGCCGGATTCCCGCTCGGCCTTGCGCTACGTCGCGCCGCACGTCCACCGAACGCCGCTCCTTACGTCGAGGATCCTGAGCGAGGAGACCGGCTTCGACGTGCGCCTGAAGGCGGAGGTCTTCCAGCGCACGGGCTCGTACAAGATTCGCGGCCCGCTCGTGAAGCTCGCCCGCCTCTCTGAGGAGGAGCGTGACCGCGGAGTCGTCTGCTCCTCGGCCGGGAACCACGCGCAAGGGGTGGCGCTCGCGGCGGCCATGCTCGGCGTGCGCGCGGTCGTCTGCATGGCCGAGAACGCGACGCCGGCGAAGATTGCCGCGACGCGCGCCTACGGCGCGGAGGTCGTCCTCCACGGGTCGATCTGGGACGAGGCCGACGAGAAGGCGCGGGAGCTCGTCGAGTCCGAGGGGCTGGCGTACGTGCACCCGTTCGACGACCTCGACCTCATCTCCGGCCAGGGAACGGTCGGCCTCGAGATCCACGAGGACTGGCCGGAGGCCGAAGTCGTCGTCGTCCCCATCGGCGGGGGCGGGCTGATCTCGGGGATCGCCACCGCGCTCAAGCAGGCGAGCCCGGATGTGCGGGTCGTCGGGGTCGAGTCCTCCGGCGGGCCGGCAATGAAGCTGAGCGTGGAGGCCGGCGAGCTCGTGACCCTCGACCGGGTCGACACGATCGTCGACGGCCTGCGGGTGAAGCGCGTCGGCGAGCGGACCTTCGAGCTCGTGCGGCGCTTCGTGGACGACATCGTCACGGTGCCGGATGAGACGATCTTCGAGAACGTCGTCTGGATCATGACCCACTGCAAGCTCGTGGCCGAGGGCGCGGCGGCCGCGACGGTCGCCGCCGTCCGGAAAGGGCTCGTGGAGGCGCCGCCTGGGACGAAGGTCGTCTGCGTCCTCTCCGGCGGCAACCTCGATCTCGCCCAGCTCCGCGAACTCCGCTGGAACTGACGCGGTCATCCCCGACGAGCTCGGGGTCGCTTCGCTAGCGGCCACGGTCGTGCGGCGGACGGTGGGCGAGCCTGACGGCGACATAGACCGCAACCGCGAGCAGCACCACTCACAGGACTATCAGCAAGCTCATCCAGAACCAGCCCCAGCCGCCCACCCCGATCCGGGCGGGAGCATCGCGCTCGCCCTCTAGGGTCTGCGCAATGGACGCGGCTCTCCTCGCCTGGTTCCGGGAGAACGGACGCGACCTCCCCTGGCGCCACACCCGCGACCCGTACGCGATCCTCGTCTCGGAGGTGATGCTCCAGCAGACGCAGGTGGAGCGGGTCGTGCCGCGGTACCTCGCCTGGCTCGAGCGCTGGCCCACGGCCGAGGCGCTCGCGGCGGCTCCGCTCGCCGACGTGATCCGCGAGTGGCAGGGGCTCGGCTACAACCGGCGCGCGGTCAACCTGCACCGGGCGGCGCAGCACGTCGCGCGGAAGGGTTGGCCCGAGGATCTCACCGAGCTCCCCGGGATCGGCCGCTACACGGCCGACGCGGTCGCGGCGTTCGCCTTCGGCGCGCCCGTGGTCCCGGAGGACACGAACGTGCGCCGGGTGCGGGAGCGGACGGGCCGCCGCTTCGGCCCCCAATGCGGACAGGCGCTCATGGACCTCGGCGCGACGGTCTGTCTTGCGCGGGTGCCGCGCTGCAACGTCTGTCCTCTCGCGCCGGGCTGCCCGTCGCGCGGCCGCCGCTACCCGCCGTCGCGGCGGCAGGGCCGCTTCGAAGGCTCGTTCCGGCAGCGCCGCGCCCGCGTCCTGCGAGCGGTCGCGCAGTCGCCGCAGCCGGCCGAGCACCTCGACGGCGACGCGGTTCTTGCGCTCGAGCGCGACGGCCTCGTGCGCGTGGGCGACGGCCTCGTCGCGCTCCCGGACTGACTGATTAAGCGCGAGTTAATGGCCTCGTAACGGCGGCGAAAGCTAACCGTCAAGAACCTCACGCCGGAGGGATCGCAGCCGCTCTCGCCGCCGCTCTTCGTCGTCCACTCGCAGCGGGCCGACGTCTGGAGCGTAGGCGACATCGCGAATCACGGGGTGGCCGCAATCGCAGAGGACGCGAACAACAGCCGCCTGACGCTGCTTACCATGCTCGTGAACACGAACGACGCCTTCACGGGGCTCGACTCGCGGCAGCTCGTCGGCCAGGGCGCCGTCCTCTACAAGATGGCGTACGACGCCGGCAGCGAGCGCAACAACGAGCTCAAGGGCTACATCCCGGGGCCGTGCTGCGGCAACCCCTTCGTGCGCGATCCGGAAGGTGAGCTCATCCGGATGCACCCAGGCATCACGGGCGTCGGCGAGCTCGACCCGGCCGTGTACGGCTGGACGGGCCCGGTCGCCAAGATCACGATCGAGCGCGTCGACTAGCACGTCGTGCTCACGACTCCCCTCACCCGGCAGAACGGATCGGGGGCGGCCACCGCCGCCCCCGAAGCCACCCCGACGAGGTTGAATAGGGGAATGACAACCGTGCTCGTGGTCGACGACGAGCCGATCGTGCGCGAGGTCGTGGTCAGCTACCTCCAGCGAGAGGGCTTCCGAACGCTCGAGGCGGCCGACGGGGAAAGGGCACGTGAGCTGCTCGAGCACGACGCGCCCAACCTCGTCGTCCTCGACGTGATGCTTCCCGAGATGGACGGGCTCGAGCTTTGCCGCTGGATCCGTGCGCGCTCCGACGTGCCGGTGATCATGCTCACGGCCCGCGGCGAGGAGGCCGACCGGATCGTCGGACTCGAGCTCGGTGCGGACGACTACGTGACGAAGCCGTTCTCGCCCCGCGAGCTGGCCGCCCGCGTTCGCACCGTCCTGCGCCGGAGCGAGCCGAGCGTGTCCAAGGCCGAACGCCTCACGTTCGATGAACTCGAGATCGACACCCGCACGCGTGAGGTGACCAAGGGCGGCGAGCTGCTGAGGCTGACGGCGAAGGAGTTCGACCTGCTCTGGTTCCTGGCCAACCACCCGCGCCAGGTGTTCTCCCGCGACCAGCTCATGGACCGGGTCTGGGGCTACGAGGCGGCGCTCGACACGGGCACGGTCACGGTGCACGTGCGCCGTCTCCGCGAGAAGATCGAGGACGATCCCTCGCGGCCGCGCCTACTCCAGACCGTCTGGGGCGTGGGCTACCGGTTCGTGCCGTGATCGCCTTCGCCCTCGTCGTCGCGGCCGCCACGCTCGCCGCCGGGCTGGTCGCGGCGGTCCTCCTCCGCCGG
This sequence comes from Actinomycetota bacterium, assembly GCA_020029595.1. Classification (GTDB taxonomy): domain Bacteria; phylum Actinomycetota; class Thermoleophilia; order Gaiellales; family Gaiellaceae; genus JAIBJN01. Next base: position 8,942 of record JAIBJN010000077.1, read on the forward strand.
CTGCCGACGCTTCGGCTCCAGCTCACAGGGCTGGGGCTCGTGGCCGTGCTGCTCCCCCTGGCCGCCGTGCTGCTCTCGGGCGTGGCGATGTTCGACTCGGAGCACGACCTCACGATCCTGGCCGTCGCCACCGCCTCCGCCACCGCAGCGCTCGCCGCATCGTTCCTCCTCGGCGGCTCGATCCTGCGGTCGATCGAGCGCGTGCGGGGCGCGTCCTCGGCGCTCGCCCGCGGCGACCTCGCGGCGCGGGCGCCCGAGGGCGGGCCGGCGGAGTTGGCCGAGCTGGCCGCGTCCTTCAACGAGATGGCGGAGAACCTCGAGGGCCTCTTCGACGCGCGCCGCCAGCTCGTCGCTTGGGCGAGCCACGACCTGCGGACGCCGCTCGCCTCCATGCAGGCGATGCTCGAGGCGCTCGAGGACGGGCTCGCCGAGCCGGAGCAGTACCTGCCGGCCATGCGCGAGCAGGTGCGGACGCTCGGGCTCCTCGTGGACGATCTCTTCGAGCTGGCGCGGATCGACGCCGGTGTCCTCACGCTCGAGCTGCACGAGCTGCCGATCGGACCGCTCGTCGACTCGTGCCTGCGCGGGCTCGAGGCGGAGGCCACGGCGCGCCACGTCACGCTCCGGGCCGAGATCGACGGCTCGGACGCGAAGGTGCGCGCGGCTCCGGACAAGGTCGAGCGCGTGCTCTACAACCTGCTCACGAACGCTCTCCGGCACACGCCCTTCGACGGCTCGGTCGGCGTCGTCGTGGAGCCGCTCGAGGAGGAGGTGCGCGTGACGGTCGAGGACACGGGCGAGGGCCTCTCGGCGGAGGCGGTTCGGCGCATGTTCGACCGCTTCTGGCGCGGCGACCGCGCCCGCTCCCGCGACCGGGGCGGCGCCGGGCTCGGGCTCGCCATCGCGCGGGGCCTCGTCGAGGCGCAGGGGGGCAGGATCTGGGCCGAGACTCGCCCGGGCGGCGGCGCCAGGGTCTCCTTCACGCTCCCGCGAGCGGCTTAGCCGCTCGACCACCTCTTCTGGAGCTCGACGACTTCCTCGTCGGGCACACCGACGGAGAAGTGCCGCGTGCACGATCTTCCAACGACCGTCCTCCTGCCGCATGACCGCCGTGAGACGGACGCGGAACGAGGAGCCGTCAGGGAAGGAGAACTTGGGCTCGTCGACGACCCAGCCCGCCGGGCCTTCCGCGTAACCGCGCGGGTCGGCGGCCTCGAGCTTCAGCCCCTCCGCCTCGAAGCCGAACCTCATGCCTTCGCGGCTCTTGACCCACTCGCCGGGCGCGGTAGCGATCACCAGCTTCGCCTCTCGGGACACGAGCTCGTCGAAGCTCGCGACGTCTCCCGCCGAGAGCCGATCGCAAAAGCGAAGCAGCGCCTCCCTCACTTCTGCCGACTCCTCCACCGCTCCTCCCCTCTCGTCGCGGGCCACCCGACAACGGCGGCGACACTAGCCCGACCGGCGCAGCAGCGCAACGGCCTGGGCGGCGAGGCCCTCGCCCCGGCCGGTGAAGCCGAGGCCGTCCGTCGTCGTCGCCCGCACGGAGACCCGCCCCGCCTCGACGCCCATCGCGGCGGCGAGCCGCCCCTCCATCTCGGCGCGCACGGCGGCGATGCGCGGCCGCTCTCCGACGAGCACGCAGTCCGCGTTGACGAGCTCGAAGCCGGCCTCGCGGACCGCTCCGAGCGCCCGCTCCAGGAAGAGGAGCGACGAAGCGCCCTCCCACTCGGGGTCCCCGGAGGGGAAGAGGCTCCCGATGTCGCCGAGCCCCGCCGCGCCCAGCACTGCGTCGACGAGCGCGTGCGCGACGACGTCGCCGTCCGAGTGTCCCGCGAGCCCAGGCTCCCCGGGAAACTCGACGCCGCCGAGGACGAGGCTCACATCCTCGGAGAAGGCGTGCGCGTCGACGCCGATCCCGACGCGAAAGTCAGTCATCCCAGAGGCTCCTGGCGGCCGACGTTCGAGGGACCACGCAGGTGCATGTGGTGGTCGACGATCATCGTTCGGCCCGGAGCAGGGTCTCGACGAAGAGGAGATCGGCCGGCGTTGTCACCTTGAGGAGCCGGCGGTCGCCTTCGACGAGCCGGACGCGGCCGCCGGCCGCCTCGACGAGACCGGCGCAGTCGGTCGCGTCGCCGCCGCCCGCCAGCGCGCACCGCAGCGCGTCCGCGAGAAAGGCCTGCGGCGTCTGCACCGCGTAGAGCCCGGTGCGGTCGACCGTCTCGGCGACGGCCTCTCCCTCGGCGCGCTTGACCGTGTCCGCGAGGGGGAGGGCCGGCACGGCGCCCTCCCAGCCGTCCGAGAGGCCCGTCACGACCCGCTCCACGACCTCGTCCGGAAGGAGCGGGCGCGCGGCGTCGTGGACGAGCACGACGGCCGCCTCCCCTGGCACCTCCGCGAGCCCCGCGCGCACGGAGTCTGCGCGCGTCGCGGCGCCCGCGACGGCCGCCTGCACCTTCCCCGCACCGATCTCCTCGGCGAGCAGGATGCACGGCTCCTCCCACTCTTCGGGCGCGACGACCACGATCGCCTCGACCCACTCCGAGGCGTCCAGGCGCTCGAGGCTCTCGGCCAGGAGGGGCCGGTCGCCGAGGTTGGCGAAGGCCTTCGGCCGGTCGCCTCCGAAGCGCTCTCCCCGCCCGGCGGCCACGAGCACGGCCCAGATCCCGTCGCTGCCGCCGCCGGAGCTCATGGGCCAACCTCTGGCCCATGAGCGTGGGGAGGGGGTGTGGGGGAACCGGGAGGTTCCTCCACTGCGTCAAAGAAGGAGGTTCGCGGGGGAAACACGGTTTCCCCCACGGGAGCGAGCGGAAGGAGAGCGACGCTCACCGGAAGAGGGCCAGCTCGCCGTCCCGCTCGACGAAGACCTCGGGGCTGAGCGGGTCCTTGGACGTCTGGAAGTCGCGGTCCACCTTCCTCCGGAAGAGCTCCTCGGTCTTCCCGCGGCTCACCAGCTCTTCTGGGAGGGCGACGAAGACGTTCTCCATGGGCACTGCGTAGACGGCGGGGCCGCCGTACTCTCGCACGATCTGGCGCCTGAGCTCGGGAACGATCATCCGCGTCGCGTCGTAGCCGTCGCTGGACGACCAGCCGCAGAGCTTCTGGTTGCCGGATGGCTCGCAAAGAAGCGGCTCCTCCTCGTTCGTCTGGCGAAGGAGGTTCAAGAGGGCGAGCTCGTGGAGCTCCTCGACCGTCGTTCCCCAGCGTTCGACGTCCTCCGGCTCCACGAGCGTGAAGTCGCCCTCGCGGTCGACGGCGTAGACGGCGGCCAGGCCACCGGGGAATGCAGTCTCGGCGGGCTCGAAGTCGTATGTCCGAAGCTCGAAGGGCGACTTCAAGAGCGGCATGAGGTCGTCGCGGACGTCCTCGAGAGAGAGGTCGGCGACCCCCTCGTCGAGCCGTCGTTCGGCCTCCTCGACGACTCCCGCGACGATCTCGCTCTCGCGGTCGGGATCCTCCTCGTAGTGCGCGTAGTCGTCCTCGAGGTCGACGTCGACCCGGTTCGGGCCCCGGAACGCGCTGACGTTCAGGTCGAAGCTGGGCTCGGCCTCGATTCCGGCCTTCTTGAGCTCGGCGACGACCACCTCCTCGAAGGAGGAGGGGGCGAGGCCGGCGTCGTCCGAGTCGTCTCCGCCGCCGCAGCCGGCGACGAGCGCGGCGAGGACGCACGCGATGAGCACCACACGCAGGAGCACCCGGGAAGGATGCCTGCGCGCCCGGCGCCCGGGTCGCAGTGACAGATGCTCGGCCGGCGGCTAGCCGGGGACCTTCGCGGCCACCGAGTCGAGCTCGTCGTCGAGCCAGACGGCGGCCTCGTCCTCGTCCATGGTCTTCGCGTACATGAGCTCGGAGGCGAGAATCTTCTTCGCCTTCACGAACATCTGCTTCTCGCCGGTCGAGAGCCCCTTCTCCTGGTCGCGCAGGGAGAGGTTCCGGACGACCTCCGCGAGCTCGAAGATGTCCCCCGTCTTCATCTTGTCGCGGTTGTACTTGAAGCGGCGATTCCAGTTCTTGGGCATCTTCGTGCCGCTTCCGTGGAGGACCGTGACGACGCGCTCGACCATCTCCTCGTCGATCACCTTGCGCAAGCCCACACGGTCGGCGTTCTCGGTCGGGACGTTCACGGTCATGTCGTTGTGGAGGATCTTGATCGTGAGGTACTCGCGTTCCTGGCCCAGAATCGTCCTCGTCTCCTTCTTCACCACGGTCCCCGCACCGTGATGGGGGTAGACGACCTTATCGCCGACCTTGTACAAACCTCTCCTCCTCTGAACGCGGGCGCAAAAAGAGACGCCCAAGACGCCTGCGGAACACCTGCGGAACTCTGCCATTCTACCGGAAACCCGCTTGGGAAGCGAACTTCAGGGCACTCACGCGCGCGGATTACAGCTGCAAATAGCGATCGTAACGCGGGGGAACCCAGGGTTCCCCCGCGAGCCCCCTCCTTGTTCTACAGCTGCAAATAGCGGTCGACCAAATTGTGCTCCTGCAATCTGCGGAGCCCCTCGCGGATCTCGCGTGCCCGCACGGAGCCGACTCCGTCGACGGCCTCGAGGTCCCGGTGGCTCGCCCGGACGACCGCGTCGAGGCTCGCGAAGTCGCGCACGACGTGGCGGATCACAGAGTCCGGGAGGCGCGGGATGCGCGAGAGGACGCGGTACCCGCGCGGCTGCACCGTGTGGTCGAGCGGGTTCGTGTCGCGCCCGTAGCCGAGGAGCTCGACGAGCTCCTCGAACTCGAGCAGGTGGCCGTAGTCGATCTGCGAGAGGCGCTCGAGCACCGTGGACGAGTTGGCGGGGTCGCCCGAGTACTCGTAGTCGTAGACGACGGCCGCCTTCTCACGCGGGACGTCCTCCATCAGCTCGTCGAGCTGCATGCGGACGAGGCGACCCTCCTCGCCGAGCTCGACGCAGTTGCGCTCGATCTCCTCCGCCATCCGCGTCGTCATCTCGGCGCGCTGGAGGACGACGAGAACGTCGTCGAGGACGACCGCGCTCTGGAACTCGAGCGCGGTCAGCCGGGTGAGGCCCTGGTCGAGACGCGCCCGGTACGTCTCGAGCGTGCCGAGCGCCTGGTTCGTCCGCGCGAGCGTGTCGGAGATCTCCCCGAGCTGGTAGCGCAGGTCGCCGATGAAGACCGTGACCGTCTCCCGCTGCTGCGAGATCGAGACCACGAGCGCCTCGGTCTGCTTCGCCACCCGCTCGGCCGTTCGGTGTCTCGTGCCCGTCTCGCTCGTCGGAATCGCGGCGTCAGGCATGAGCTGGACGTTCGCGTAGACGAGCTTCTGCGTGTCCCGGCTGATGACGATCGCCCCGTCCATCTTCGCGAGCTCGTAGAGAAGCTGCGCGGTGAGCGGGAGGTCGAGCCGCATGCCGCCGGAGAAGAGGAAGGCGAGCTCGCTCAGGTCGCCGATGACGATGAGGGCGCCCAGCTCGGCGCGGATGATGTCGTCGATTCCGGCGCGCAGGGGCGTCCCCGGCGCGACCTGCTTGAGCGCCGAGAGGAGGGTCTTATCCTTCCGAGGATCCGCTCGCATCGAGCCCCGCCGTGATCGCCGTTCGCAGCGTGCCCGCTGCCTGAAGGCGCATTCTGCCACGGGGGGACTCAGTGCCGTCCGGCACGAGCGTCTCGGAGAAGCCCAGCTTTGCGCACTCGACGAGTCGCCGGTCGGCCTGACTGACGGGGCGGATGCGGCCCGTGAGGCCGATCTCACCGAAGCACGAGACGCCGCGCCGGACCGGAACGCCGCGCGCGGCGGAGGCGATGGCGAGCGCAACGCCGAGGTCCGCGCCGGGCTCGTCGATGCGCACGCCGCCGGCGACGTTGACGAAGACGTCGGCCTGGCCGAGCGCGACGCCGGCATGGCGGCCGAGGACGGCGACGATCATGGAGAGGCGCTTGGGATCGACGCCGGTACCGACTCGTCTCGGCATGGCGAGGTCGGTCGGCGAGACGAGCGCCTGCACCTCGAGCAGGAGCGGCCGGGTCCCCTCGATCGTGCAGACGACGGCCGAGCCCGGCTGCTCCTCGTCGGGGCGCCCGAAGAGCTCCGAGGGGTCCTCCACGGCGACGAGCCCCGCGGAGGTCATCTCGAAGACTCCGAGCTCGTTCGTCGAGCCGAAGCGGTTCTTGACCGCCCGCAGGACGCGGTGCGAACGGTAGCGGTCGCCCTCGAACGTGAGAACGCAGTCGACCAGGTGCTCGAGGACGCGCGGGCCAGCCACGACGCCCTCCTTCGTCACGTGGCCGACGAGGAAGGTGGCGATCCCCTGCTCCTTGGCGACGCGGAGAAAGCGTCCGGCCGCCTCGCGCACCTGAGCCACCGAGCCCGGCGCCGAGCCGAGCTCCGGCGCGTAGAGCGTCTGCACGGAGTCGACCACGCAGACGTCGGGCCGCTCGCGCTCGAGCGTCGCGCAGACCTCGTCCAGGTTCGTCTCGGCGAGGATGTGCACGTGGCCGGCGCCTCCGAGCCGGTCGGCGCGGAGCTTCACCTGCGCGGAGGACTCCTCGCCGGTGACGAGGACGGCCTTGCGCTCGCTGGACATGGCCCGCAGGGCCATCAGCAGAAGGGTGGACTTGCCGATGCCCGGGTCGCCGGAGACGAGGACGAGGGAGGCGGGGACCAGCCCGCCCCCGAGCACGCGGTCGAGCTCGGGGACGCCGGTCGGGATCCGCTCGGCGTCGGACGTCTCCACGTCGACGAGGCGGAGCAGCGGACGCCCTTCGGCGGGCGTGCCGCGGACGCCAGGGGCCGGAGCGACAATGCGCTCCTCGACGAGCGTCCCCCACCCCTCGCAGGCCGGGCAACGGCCGAGCCACTTCCCGGTCGTGTAGCCGCACTCGGAGCACGCGTGCTGGACAGCCGCCTTGGCCATGGGCGACCCAGTCTAGGCAGCCGGTCCGACGCCGAAGCCACAGGACTCTGTGCCGAGATCGTGTCGGCTACGAGCGGCGGAACGCGTCGTCCACGGGCACGCCGTAGGCGGTGGCGAGCGCGTTCGTCTCGTTCGCCATGCCGACCACCGCGAGCAGCTCGACGAGCTGCTCCTCGCTCATCCCCTTGGTGCGGGCCGACGCCGTGTGCGAGGCGATGCAATACTCGCAGCCGTTCGTGACCGACACCGCGACGTAGACGAGCTCCTTGACGAGCGGGTCGAGCGCGCCCGCGGCCATCACCTCTTTGACGGACTCCCACGTCCGCCTGAGCGTGACCGGGTCGACGGCGAGCGCCTTCCAGAAGTTGTTGACCCAGTCGGTCTGCCGGGTCTCCATGATGTCGTCGTAGACCGCGCGCACCTCGGGCAGCGCGTCTTCGTACTCGATCAGCGGCACGGGATCGTTGCGGAGTCTGCCACACGCTCGGAGGGCAAGGGTGCCGGGCGGATCACGATTCGCACACGTGCTACGCGGCTCGTAGGAAGCGCTCGACGCCGAAGGGCGCGAGCTCGGGCGGCTCCGCGCCCTCGAGGACGATGTCCGCGAGCAGCTCACCGGTCACCGGGGCGAGCGTGATGCCCAGCCGGCCGTGGCCCGTCGCGGCGAAGAGCCGGTTGTGTCCGGGAACCCGGCCGATGATCGGCAGGCCGTCCGGCGGGTACGGGCGCAGCCCGGCCCACTCGAGCTCGACCTCCTGCACCCGCCAGTCGCGAAAGTAGGCCGCCGCGGAGCGGGTGATCGTCTCGATGCGTCCACGCCGCAGGCGTCCGTCCAGGCCCGTGAGGTCGAAGATGCCCGCGATCCTCACCGAGTCCCCGAACGTGGAGCAGCCGACCTTCGCCTCGGCGAGGTAGAAGGCGTGGCGGGGCGCCGTTCCGCGCCCCCGGGCCGTGACGCTGTAGCCCTTCGCCGCCTCCATCGGAATCCGGACGTCGGCCGTCGCGAGGAGGCGTCCCGACCAGGCGCCGGCCGCGACGACGACCGCGTCGGCCTCGACCTCCGAAAGCTCACTGACCTCGGCACCCTCCCGAACCTCCGCCCCGCCGCGCCGGAGAGCATCGGCGAGCCCCTGCGTGAGGCTCTCCGGTCGCACATAGCGTTCCGCCGGAGCCGCGACGCCTCCGAGAACGGCTTCGCTCGCCGCCGGCTCGAGCGCGCGCACCTCGGCGCCGTCGAGCACACGCACCTCGCCGTCGTACCCGGCGGCCTGAGCTTCCCGAAGCATGCGGGCGTACTCATCGAGGCCGGCTTCCGTCAGGGCCGCGACGACCATGCCGCGCTCGTAGAGGTCGAACTCCACGCCGGCGGAACGGAGCTCGTCGAAGAGCTCGAGCGTGCGCTCGGAGAGCGCGACCGTCGCCTCGAGCCCGGCCCGGTAGCGCTCGGGGGTGCACGCGCGCCAGAACGCCCAGGACCAGCGCAGGAAGGCCGGTCCGAACAAGGGCCGGATGAGGATGGGACTCCCCGGTCGCAGCATTCCCCGCAGGGCCCCTCCCATGACGCCGGGCGCCGGGAGCGGCGCCGAGAGGCCCGGGCAGATCCAGCCCGTGTTCCCCCGCGAGCAGCCCGACCCGACGCGATCGCGCTCGTAGACGACGACGTCGGCGCCGCGGCGGGCGAGCGACCAGGCGCAGGCCAGGCCGACCGCGCCGCCCCCGACGACTGCGACCCTCACGGGGAGCTAGTCGTCGTCGTGCGGCTCGTCGTCGTCGTCCGCCTCGGCCGTAGGCTCCTCGGCCGGGACGGTGACCTTCTCGGGCTCGGATGGCGCCTCGCCCTCGATGATCGTAATGTCGACCTCTTCCACGTCGACCTTGCGGCCGACGACGATCGTCGAGCCGGGCTTGATCGAGCGGCCGAGGACGAAGTCGGCGAGCGGGTCCTCGATGAAGCGCTGAATCGCGCGGCGGAGCGGGCGGGCGCCCATGGCCGGGTCATAGCCCTTCTCGACGAGCAGCTCCTTCGCCTCCTCGGTGAGCTCGATGGCGGCCTCGTGCTCGCTCATCTGCTCCCGCAGCCGCTTCATCATCAGGTCGACGATCACCTTGATCTCGTCCTTCGTGAGCTTGTGGAAGACGATCACCTCGTCGATGCGGTTCAGGAGCTCGGGGCGGAAGACCTTCTTGAGCTCGCCCATGATCCGGTCCTTCATCTCCTCGTAGGAGAGGCCGGTGTCGTCGCCGACGGCGAAGCCGAGGGACTGGTTCTTGGAGATCGTGGCCGCGCCGATGTTCGACGTCATGATCACGATCGTGTTGCGAAAGTCGACCTTGCGCCCCTGGGCGTCGGTCAGCTTCCCGTCCTCGAGGATCTGCAGGAGGATGTTGAAGACGTCCGGGTGGGCCTTCTCGATCTCGTCGAGGAGGACGACGGAGTACGGCTTGCGGCGGACGGCCTCGGTCAGCTGGCCGCCCTCGTCGTAGCCGATGTAGCCGGGCGGGGAGCCGACGAGCCGGGACACGGAGTGCTTC
>JAIBJN010000078.1 GCA_020029595.1 Actinomycetota bacterium
CGACCCGGCGAACGCGCAGACGGTGGCCTGGTCGGATCCGCCGCCCCTTGGCCAGGTAACGACGCCCGGCGGCGCGGTCGTGAACGAGCTCGGCGGAGCCTGGTCCTCGTACTGGTACAACGGCTTCATCTACGAGTCGGAGATCACGAAGGGCGTGAACGTCTTCAACCTCAGCGGACCGACCACCGCGGGAGCGATGAAGCTCGGGCACCTGAACCCGCAGACGCAGGAGTTCTCGCTGGACTAGCCAGCCCGAGACGAACGTGAGAGGGCGGCCGCCGCGAGGCGGCCGCCCTTCTGTTGGCTCCTGCTCACGCCGCCGCCACCAGCCGGTAGCCGACGCCCCAGACGTTGAGGACGTAGGCCGCCTGGCCCTCGCGGTTGAGCTTGCGGCGGAGGCGGCTCGCGTGGGAGTCCAACGTCCTCGTGCGGCCCAGCGACCTGAACCCCCAGACGTCGCGGAGCAGGTCGTCCTTGCGGAAGACGCGCTCGGGGTCCTCGGCCAGGGCGACGAGGAGGTCGAACTCCTTTGCGGAGAGCCGAACGGCCTGCCCGCCGACGCGGACGACGCGGGAGGCGAGGTCGATCTCGAGGTCGTGGACGGCGAGTCGGCGGTGCTGCGGGCCGGCCGCGCGCCGCAACACCGCACGCATGCGGGCGACGAGCTCTTCGTAGACGAAGGGCTTGATCACGTAGTCGTCTGCCCCGCGCGCGAAGCCGCGCACCCGGTCGACCGGATCGCCGCGCGTGCTCACCATGATCACCGGTACGTCGCGGTTCCAGGCCCGGCCGGGCTCGCCCGCCCGCAACCGGCCACAGAGCTCGAAGCCGGACGAATCCGGCAGAATCGCGCCCAGGAGAACGAGGTCGGGGCGGGTGGACTCGACGAGCTCGAGCGCGGCCACGGCCCGGTCGGCGGCGAAGACCTCGAAGCCGTCGTCGGCGAGCTGCCGGGAGAGGAACTCCCTCGTCGGCTCCTCGTACTCGACCACCAGAACCGCTTCCCCCATGGCGGCGACGCTAGCAGCGAGCCCTCGGCGCGAACAGATGTCCTTTCCGACGAAAGCGTGCCGGACGTCTCGCAAGGGAGCGCACAGCCGTCCAGGACGGACGCTGGGGGCCGCTCGCCCGTCTCTGTACGCGGGACGAGTCCGTCGCTGTCTCGAGAGAAGACGGCCGGGGCTGGACACGCATGCGCTTGCGGCTAAAACACGCGCACCCGACCCTGGCGTTGAGTCTGCCCCGGCCACCGACGGTATCGACACTCGCGATGGCCCCCTTGAGTGGCTTCGCAGTCCGGTCCCGGTGTGGGGAGGTTGCCCACACGTGCGCGTGCCAGCCGCGTTCGAGGTCAGAGCCCGCGGGCGAGGCGCTCGTAGCGCCAGCGAGCCTGCGCGTAGTCGATCGTGCCGCGGCGCCAGGCACGCAGGATCTGGCGGCGGCGCCACCAGAGGATGACCTTCATGTCCTCCCCTTCGCCCTGGGGCCGGACGCTCCTCCTAGAGACGGCCCGAGCGGAGCACGCCCCAGACGAGCCAGATGCTGAGAATCGTCGAGAGAAAGAGTCCGACCGCCGCCACGAGCGGAACGCCCAGGATCTCCACGCCGCCCTGGATCGTGGCGGCCAGGATGCCGGACGTGACCGCGCCGCCGACGGCGACCATGGCGATGCCGAGGCGGTTGAAGACGATGTCCATGCGCTTGATGAGGTCGTCGAGTCCCTGGTGGCGGAAGCCGACCTCGATCTGCCCGTCCCGGACCTCTTGGAGGACGTCGTGCACCTGGTACGGCAGCTCGAGCATGATGCCCGCGTAGTTGCGAGCCTCGTGCTGCAACCGTGCGGCGACCCGCTGCGGCGTGAAGCGCTCGATCATCAGCTCGCGCGCGTAGGGCTTCGCCACCTCGAAGACGTTGAAGTCCGGGTAGAGCTCCATGCCGACCGAGCCCAGGGTCGCGATCGCCCGGTCGAGGACGATGAACCGGGTCGGCAGGGTCAGTCGCATCCGGTAGATGAGGGCGAAGACCTCGCGAATCACCTGGATCGGGTCGATCTCCGCGAGGGTCGCGCCGTAATAGCGGTAGTAGATCTCGCGCAGCTCCGAGACGAACTCTTCCTCCATCTCCTTCGGATAGCGAACGCCGAGAGCCGCCAGACGGCGCGGAAGCGCCTCGATGTTCTGGTTGACGGCGTCCACGAAGAGGCCGGTCAGCTTCGACGTGTCGTCCGAGGCGAGCTGGCCGGCCGTCCCGAAGTCGACGAGCCCGATCTGGTCGCTCTGCTCGAGCACCATGATGTTCGACGGGTGGGGATCGCCGTGAAAGAAGCCGTCCCGGAAGATCATCGCCATCCAGGCCTCGGCGATCCGGTAGGCGAGACGCCGCCGCTCCTCGAGCGTGTACTTCTCGAGGTCGACGTCGCGCACGTGCACGCCTTCCAGCAGCTCGAGCGTGAGGACGCGGGCGCGCGAGTAGCTCCAGAAGACGCGCGGCACGCGCACGTGCGGTCGACCCGCGAAGTTTCTGTGGAACTGCTGGGCGTTGCGCGCCTCGATGCGGTAGTCCAGCTCCTGCCTGATCGAGCGGGCGAACTCGTCCACGACCGCGACCGTGTCGATGAACTCGAGCGCGCTCACCCGCTCGCGGGCAAAGCGGGCGAGCTGGTACATGAGCTCCAGGTCGGCCTCGATCTGGCGCGGCGCCGAGGGACGCTGCACCTTGACGACGACACGCTTGTCGTTCGGGAGCACGGCCCGATGCACCTGCCCGATCGACGCCGCCGCGACGGGCTTCTCGTCGAACTCCAGGAAGAGCTGCTCGAGCGTCAGTCCGAGCTCCTCCTCGACGACAGCTCGGGCCTGGTCGAAGGGGAACGGGCTGACCGCGTCCTGGAGCGCCTTCAGCTCGAAGACGATGTCGGGCGGGACGATGTCGGGACGGGTCGAGAGCAACTGGCCGAACTTCACGAAGGTCGGGCCAAGCTCGTCGAGCATCTCCCGCAGTCGCTGACCGCGCGGGGAGCCCTCGTCCTCGACGGCCACTTCGCGCCCGAGGCGAGAGCGAACCGCGGCCGGACCGCGCGTCGCGAACAGGTACCCGAACCCGTGCTTCGCCGCGACCTGGGCGATCTCGGACATCCGCCCGAGCCGCCGGACGGCGGGGCGGGAGCTCATGGGCCAGCCTCTGGCCTATGCGCTCGTGGAGGGGGTGTGGGGGAACCGGTGGTTTCCCCCACGGGAGCGAGCCAGAGGCGGGGGACGGTCACGGCTCTTTCTCGACGAGGCGCAGGCGGTGCTCGAGCTGCGCGAGCCGGAGCTCGAGCTCCTCGTACTCCCGTCGCGTCACGAGGCCTAGCTCGCGGAAGAGGCCCGAGAGAGTCGCGCCCGCTCGCTCCCCGACGCGCACCGCGTCGCCGCGCCAGCGGCCGACGATCTCCTCGACGAGGTCACGCGCCTCGTCGCGACTGACCTTACCGCGCCCGGCAAGCTCGTCGACGAGCTCCTCCGTTCGCTCCTTGGTCAGCGCGACGACGCCGACGCCCGCCAGCAAGAGCTCCTCCGCAGCGGTGCGGAGGGAGCGGTCGGTGCCGTCAGCGCGCTCTGCCATGCGGCCTCGCGCGCCGCCGCTTCCGCCGAGCCTCCCGCCGGGCGGCAGCCGCGCCGGCGGGGGCCGCGTCGGCGACCGGCTTCTCGTCGGCGATCGGCTCCTCCTCGGCCAGCGGCTCCTCCTCGACGACCGGCTCCTCGGCAGGTCGCCCGTCCGACTTCTCGCCGACCGTGTCGAGCTTCTCTTGGAGCCCGGCGTCCTTGCGGCGCTGATACTCGGGCTCCCGCTCCTTGAGGATGACGAGGAAGGGCGTGGCGATGAAGATTGTCGAGTACGCGCCCGAGGCGATGCCCACGAGGAGCGCAAACGCGAAGTCCTTGAGCGTGTCGCCTCCGAACACGAGGAGTGCGGCGACCGGCAGGAGCGTGATGAAGGTCGTGGCGAGCGAGCGCCGGATTGTCTCCCAGAGGGACTGGTTGGCGATCGCCGCGAAGCTCGACTTCCGCATCAGCGGGATGTTCTCGCGCACCCGGTCGAAGATGATGATGGTGTCGTAGATCGAGTAGCCGAGAATGGTGAGGACCGCCGCCACCGTCGAGGTCGTCACCTCCCGGCCGGTCAGGGAGTAGACGCCGATGGTGATGAGGATGTCGTGGAGGAGCGCGATGAGCACCGGCACGGCGAACTTGAACTCGAAGCGCAGCGTGACGTAGCCGACGATGAGGAGCAGCGAGGCCGCGATGGCGATGAGCGCGCTCTGGAGGATCTGCCGGCTGAAGCTCGCCGACACGCTCTTGAAGCCGATCGATTCCGCCTCGAACTCGTTGGCGAGCGTCTGGCGGAGCTCAACCTGCTCGTCCGCGGCGAGCGCAGCCGTCTTGATCTGGAACTCGGTGTAGGCGCCGTTCGTCTCGGCCCCGCGGCCCTGGATCACGGCGTCCGCGCCCGCGACCGACGCCGTCTGGCCCCGGATGCTCTCGACGGTGACGGGCGTCGGCGTCTCGAAGCCGACCTGGCTCCCGCCCTGGAAGTCGATGCCGAGGTTGAGGCCCTTGACGCCGAGCGACACGAGGCTGATAAGGACGACGGTGCCGGAGAGCGCGAACCAGACCTTGCGTCGGCCGACGAAGTCGATCTTCTGCCAGGACGGGATCTGCTGGGCGCTCGCGCCCATGAACGCGGGGTTGTCGAACCAGCGGAAGCCGGCGAGCAGGCCGAGGAGCGCGCGCGTCCCGGCCACCGCGGTGATCATCGAGATGCCCGTCCCGATCAGGAGCATGAGCGCGAAGCCCTTGACCCCGCCCGCGGCGACCATGAAGAGGATGGCCGCGGTGATCGCCGTCACCGCGTTGGCGTCGACGATCGTGCCGAAGCCCTTGCGATAGCCGGTGGCGATTGCGGCGCGGACGGACTTGCCCGCGCGGACCTCCTCCTTGATGCGCTCGAAGATGACGACGTTCGCGTCCGCCGCGACGCCGATGGTGAGGATGATGCCGGCGATCCCCGGGAGCGTGAGCGTGATGTTGAAGAGGAGGATCGCTCCGTAGAGGAGGACGCCGTAGATGGCGAGCCCGATGATCGCGATGACGCCGAGGAAGCGGTAGAAGAGGAGCAGGAAGAACGCGACGGCGATGAGACCGCCGATGCCGGCGATGAGCGCCTCGCGGAGGGAGTCCTCGCCGAGAGTCGGTGAGATCTGCGTCTGGCTCAGCTGGACAAACTCGTAGGGAAGGGCGCCGGTCTGAAGGACCAGCGCGAGGTCCTTCGCCTCCTCGATCGTGAAGTCGCCCGTGATCTCCGCTCTCCCGCCTGCGATCCCGTCGGCGAGCTGCGGGTCGGTGAAGTCGATCCGCGGCCAGGAGCGGATCTCGTCGTCGAGGACGATTGCGAAGTTCTGGGAGTAGTTCGAGTCGTTCGGCGAGCCTGCGAGGCTGGCGGTGGCGGCGCCGCGCTGGAAGAGCTCGCGCGTGATCTCGTGGAACTTGTCGCCGCCCTCGTCCGTGAACTGGAGCTGCACGATCGGCTCGCCGTTCTGTCCGAAGTCCTGGCGGGTCCCCCCGGCGTTCAGATCCTCTCCGGTCAGCTCGGGGACGGGGTTCTCAGCGTCGTTCGGCCGGTACTGATAGAGGTAGTACTGGGTTCGAGTCGGGGTGATGCCCGGAGGACAGAAGGTCGGGGGCTCGCACGTGAGGACGATCTTGTCGCTCGGAACGACGTAGAACTGCGACCCCTCCGGCGCCTCGCCCCCCTCGACCTGGTCGAGGAGCGCCTCCTTCGTCGGCGCGGGCCCGGCCAGGCGCTCCTTCTTGTCGGAGTAGAGGTACCACTCCCTCGGCGTCGTCCCCTTCTCGATCTTGTCCTCGGCCGTGAGCAGGGGCAGGAGGGTCTCGCTCGGCACCGGGTTGCCGTCAGCCCCCTGCGAGAGAACGTCGGCGTCGTCTTGAAGGTCGTAGAACGCTAGCTGCGCGGTCTGGCCGATGATCTCGGCCGCCCGCGCCGGGTCCTTGATGCCGGGAAGTTCGACAGCAATCTGGTCTTCGCCCTGCTTCCGCAGCTCGGGCTCCCGCGCGCCGAGCTTGTCGACGCGTTGGCGAAAGATCTCGACCGAATTGTCCATGCCCTGCTTGGTCACTTGAACGCCCTCGGGAGGCTGGGCCTTGTAGACCATCTCGATTCCGCCCTGGAGATCCAGGCCCAGCGTCGGCTCACGGAAGTACCCGAGCGTGACGACGCCCGCGATCGCGCCGAGGAGGATGAGGAGGATGAGGAGGTAGCGGCGCACGGCTGCTCCGGTGATGCCCTAGCGGCGGGTCTGCTCCTCCGCCACGGGCTCCGGCTCCTCGAACGTGTCAGGCTCGGGCGCCTCCAGGGCCTCGGGCGCCTCCTCCGGCTCCTCGGCCATGAGGGCGGCCTCCTGCGGCGTCACCTTGCTCGTGATCGCCCGCCTGGCCACCGCGATCCGCACGTCGGCGTCGATCTCGAGCTGCACGCGCTCGTCGTCGATGCCGGTGACCTCGCCGTAGACGCCCCCCGCAGTGATCACCTCGTCGCCGACGCTCAGGCTTTGGAGCATCTCCTGGTGACGTTTGGCCTGCTGCCGCTGGGGGCGGATGAGCAGCAGGTACAGGAGCACGAGCATCCCGACGATAAAGATGAGGGTGAAATCCACTTACTGAGCCTCCTAGCACGCTGCCTCGGCCGCCTCGGGCCGCCCTAGGGGACGTCCGCGAGGGCATCGGAATCGCACGTTGTGCCGGACAAAAGTATCAGGCCGCGCCGTGAGGTCAGGCCGAATCGAGCCCCTCGGACGGAGTGGCGGCGAGGCGCTCCAAGGCTGCGGTCTTGAAGGCGGCGAGCTCCCCGCGCTCGATCGCGCCCCGCGCTTCCGCGACCAGGTCGAGCAGGAAGCGGACGTTGTGCTCGGACAAGAGCACGAGGCCGAGAAGCTCCTGCTGATTCACGAGGTGCCGGAGATACGCGCGCGAGAACCGCGCGCACGCCCGACATGGACAACCGTCCTGGAGCGGTGCAGAGTCGCCCGCAAAGCGGGCGTTTCGGAGGTTGAGGCGGCCGTCCCACGTGAGCGCGGAGCCCGTGCGGCCGAGCCGCGTCGGCAGGACGCAGTCGAACATGTCGATCCCCCGCTCGACCACCTCGAGGATGCCGGCCGGGTCGCCGATCCCCATGAAGTAGCGCGGCTTCTCGGAC
This sequence comes from Actinomycetota bacterium, assembly GCA_020029595.1. Lineage (GTDB taxonomy): Bacteria > Actinomycetota > Thermoleophilia > Gaiellales > Gaiellaceae > JAIBJN01. The sequence goes on from JAIBJN010000078.1 coordinate 7,252, forward strand.
GGGAGGAGCGGCGCCGCCCAGGCGATGGTGTCCAGCATGAGCTCGCGGTCCTCCCCCACGCTCAGTCCGCCGAGCGCGTGGCCGTCGAAGCCGAGCGCCGCGATCTCCTCGATCGAGCGCCGGCGGAGCTCGGAATCCGTGCCGCCCTGGGCGATGCCGAACAGGAGCTGCCCGTCGCCGCGCGGAGCGGCGAGCTGACGCTCCGCCCAGAGGGTCGTGCGCTCGGCGGCGAGGGCGAGCTTCTCCCGCGCGGCCCCGGCCGGGAGACAGATGTCGAGGCACATGGCGACGTCCGATCCGAGCAGCCCCTGGATCTCGGCAGCCAGCTCGGGCGTGAAGCGCGCCGCCTCGCCGTCGTAGACGGAGCGGAAGGTGACGCTCTCGTCGTCGGCGGCGAGGATCGTGTCGCGGAGCGAGAAGACCTGGAAGCCGCCGGAGTCCGTGAGGATAGGGCCGTCCCAGCCCATGAAGCGGTGCAGGCCGCCGAGCTTGGCGATCGCCGCGGCGCCCGGCCGGAAGTGCAGGTGGTACGTGTTGCCGAGAAGAATCGTCGTCCCGAGCTCCCGCAGACGCTCGGGGTCGAGGCCCTTGACGGTGCCCTTCGTCCCCACCGGCATGAACGCAGGGGTGGGCACCTCGCCGTGGGACGTGCGGAGGACGCCCGCGCGCGCCTCGCCGTCCGTCGCGGTCGCCGTGAAGCTCACGGCCGGCTTTCTTCCCCTTTTCGCCACGTTCCGCGCGCCATCCGTGCGCCGTGGGAGGTTACGCTCGAAGCGGGTGGAGGCGCGGGGTGGCCCCGGAGGACGAACGAGGTCGGCGTCACAGGAGGAGCATCGCGTCGCCGAAGGAGTAGAAGCGGTAACGCTCCTCGATCGCGATCCGGTAGAGGCGGCGCGTCTCCTCCACGCCGGCGAACGCCATCACCAGCGCGAGAAGCGTCGAGCGCGGCAGGTGGAAGTTCGTCACGAGCGCGTCCACCCGCCGGAACTCGAACCCCGGCGTCACGAAGAGGCCCGTCCGCCCCTCCAGCGGAGCCCCGCGCGCGAGCGACTCCACCACCCGCACCGTGGTCGTCCCGACCGCGACGACGCCATCGGCGAGGCGGATCCGCTCCCAGGCCGCCGGCTCCACCCGGTACCGCTCGGTGTGGATCTCGTGGTCCGCGAGGTCTTGGACCGACACCGGACGGAACGTATCCAGCCCGACGTGGAGGGTGATGCGCTCGACGTCGAGCCCCGCCAGGAGCTCCGGCGTGAAGTGGAGGCCCGCCGTCGGGGCGGCCGCGGAGCCCTCCTCGTCCGCGTAGACGGTCTGGTAGCGCTCCGCATCGGCCAGCGGCTCGGTGATGTAGGGCGGCAGCGGCGCCTCGCCGGCGGGCTTCCCTTCGAGCCGCACGAGCCAGCGCCCTTCCCCCCGGTGCTCGACGAGCTCGACCTGGCCCAGCCGCAGCCCGGGCCGGAGACGCCGGGTCGGACGCGCGAGCGCCTCCCACAGCCCGTCCTCGGCGGGCTCGAGCAGGAGTACCTCGGCCTCCCCACCGCTCGGCCGCCGGGCGCGCACGCGGGCCGGCACGACGCGCGTGTCGTTGACGACGACGAGCGCCCCGGCCGGCAGCTCCTCCGGCAAGTCGCGGAAGCGGCGGTGCTCAACGGCTCCCGTCGCGCGCTCGTAGACGAGCAGCCGAGACTCGTCGCGCCGCGGGAGCGGGTGCTGCGCAATCAGCTCGGGAGGCAGTTCGTAGTCGAGCTCGGCAGTTCTCATGCGGTCCGACGCCAAGAGTAGAGTCCGCGCCCATGGATCGCGACGCGCTCGAGCGAGCCCGGACGCGCCTTACTGAAGCCCGGGAGGAGCGCCCGACTCGGGCCGATGTCGAGGCGGCCCTGGAGCGTGCGGAGGCGGCGCTCGACGCGCTCGCGCAGACGGCCGCCGAGCTCGAGACCGTGGTGCCCGAGCGCCTGGGAGCCGCGATCGAGGAGGGTGTACGGACCGAGGTGCTCCCTGTCGCCCGCCACATCGCCGAGGTGCGCGGGCTCACGGGTCAGCTCATCCGGCGGCTGGAGGGGCTTCAGGCCGAGATCGCCGCCGAGCGACGCGACCGGCTCGAGGACCTGGCGCTCCTCGTCGACCTGATCGGATCGGGCTGGCGCGGCGTCGAGCGCAGGCTCGACCGCGCCGAGCGGATCCTCGACCGCATCGAGCGCTCGCTCGAGGAGCGGCCGGGCGCCGCCCTCTACCGCATCGACGGCCTCCAGGCCCGTTAGCGCGCGGGCAGCCGGAGCTCGAAGCGCGAGCCTCTGCCCATCACGGAGTCGAGGCGCAGGTCGCCGCCCAGGGCCTGCGCAAGCTCACGTGAGATCGCCAGGCCGAGGCCCGTCCCCTCGCCGTTCTCCGACACGAACGGCCTGAACACGCGGTCGCGGTCGTTCGGAGGAATCCCGGGCCCCGAGTCCGTGACCGCGACCGAGACCGAGCCGTTCTCTTTCGAGAGCGCCAGCGAGATCGCGCCGCCGTCGGGGGTCCAGGAGAAAGCATTGGAGAGGAGGTTCGAGACGATCTGGAGCACGCGGTCGCCGTCCGTGTGCACCACGGGGTCGGCGCCGACCGCGAGCTCGTAGCGGATCTCCCGCCGACGGGCCTCCTCGGCAAAGGACTGATACCCCTGCTCGACGAGCCGCTTGAGCTCGACCTCGTGCTCGTCGAGGGTGAAGCTGTGCGCCTCGAGCTTCGCGAGGTCGATGAGGTCCCCGACCAAGCGGGCGAGGCGGTCCGTTTCCGCACGGATGACGGCGAGCGACGCCTGGCGTGCCTCGGGATCGTCGGCCAGCCCTTCGCGCAGCGCCGCGACGTGGCCGCGGATGGCCGTGAGGGGCGTCCGCAGCTCGTGGGAGACGCGGACGAGGAAGTTCCGCTCGTATGCCTCCGCCTCGGCGAGGCGCTCCGTCATCTCCCGGAACCGCTCCGTCAGGTGGGCGATCTCGTCGCTCGAGCTCGATTCGGGAAGCTCCGCCGAGTAGCGCCGCGCCGCCACCTCGTCGGCGGCGCGTGAGAGCGCCAGGACCGGCTTCGTCAGGCGGCGGCTGAGGTACCAGACGAGGCCGAGCGCGATCGCCAGGCCGGCGAGGAACGCCAGCCCGAGCCGTCGCGTGAGGTCCATCCAGCGCTCTTGGAGCTCGGCGCGCGGCTTGGCGACCACGATCGCGCCGAAGGTCTCGCCGCCGAGCCTGATCGGGTAGGCCGCCGCCAGGTAGTGGCGCTCCATCCCGGGCGGCTGGAACTCGAACGTCTGCACGCGGCCGGCGTCGAGCGCCTCCTGGTCGAGCAGGCTCAT
>JAIBJN010000079.1 GCA_020029595.1 Actinomycetota bacterium
AGCCTATCGCCGGAAAGCGCGCGGATGGGTCACGTTTCGTGCCGGGAACGTCCACGGACGACGCCAAGTCGCAGCCCGCCCACTGCCTGAAGCACTAAGCCCCGGTAGCTCTACGCGACGTCTTTGAGCTTCTGGCTCTCGGCCAGCGCCTGGAGCTTCTTCAGGCACTGGTTCTCGATCTGGCGGACGCGCTCGCGCGTGACGTTGAACGTCCGCCCGACCTCGTCGAGCGTGCGCGGGTGCTGCCCGTCGAGCCCGTAGCGCATCTCGAGCACGAGCCGCTCGCGCAGCGAGAGCGTCTGGAGGATGCGCGCGAGCGTCTCCTTGCGCAGCGTCGTCTCGACGGCCTCGTCCGGTGCGGGCGCGGTCTCGTCCGCAAGGAAGTGTCCGAACTCGGACTCCTCCTCGTCCCCGACCGGCTTCTCGAGGGAGATCGGCGCCTGCGCGCTGCGCTTGATGTGCTCGACCTCGTTCGGCTCGAACTCGAGCTCGTGGGCGATCTCCTCGGCAGTCGGCTCCCGGCCGAGCTCGCCGAGGAGCTTCCGCTCGATGCGCCCGATCTTGTTCAGCTTCTCGACCACGTGCACGGGCATGCGGATTGTGCGGGCCTTGTCGGCGAGCGCCCGCGCGACCGCCTGGCGGATCCACCAGGTCGCGTACGTCGAGAACTTGAAGCCCTTGCGGTAGTCGAACTTCTCCGCCGCGCGCACGAGACCGATCGTGCCCTCCTGGATGAGGTCGAGGAAGGGCAGGCCCTGGTTGCGGTAATTCTTGGCGATCGAGACGACGAGGCGGAGGTTCGACTCGACCATCTTCTGCTTCGCGGGGTGGTCGCCACGCTCGATGCGCTTCGCGAGCTCGACCTCCTGCGCCGCGGTGAGCAGGGGCACCTTGCCGATGTCCTTGAGGAAGAGCTGGAGCGCGTCCGTCGAGATCTCGCGCGCCTCCGGCTCGAGGTCCAGGCCGTCGGCGTCGCTGGCCTCGTCGACGACGTCGATGTGGAGCTCCTCGAGCGCCGTGTAGAACTCGTCGAGCTGCACGGGCTCGAGCTCGTCGCCGAGCGCGAGCGCGATCTCTTCGTGCGTCAGGAAGCCAGCTTCCTGCCCCTGGCGCACGAGTGCCTTGGCGTCCTCATGGTCCAGCATGACGCCCGCTTCGCTCCCCTTCCGCTCCCCGAAAATCCCCTATCCCGTCTCCTCACCGTAGCCGGGACTCGCGACTTGTCAACGGTCGCTGTGCCTCGGATTTGCCTCGCAAGCGCCGCGACTCTTGCACGGCGGTCGGACGTCCGTCATGCCCCTTTTGGGGGAGTCGCTACGACTCGACTTCGAGGAGGCGCTCGAGCAGCCGGTTCGCCTCACGCCCGTAGAAGCCATCCGGGTCGGCGTTGCGGGCGAGGCGGAGCTGGCGCACGGCCTCCTCGACCTGTCCGATCCAGGAGAGCGCGAGGCCCAGGTGGTAGCGGACGACGCCGTCCTTGTCGGAGTCGGCGAGCGGTCCGAGGCGCGAAAAGGTCTGCGAGGGGTCGTCCTTGTCGAAGCGCCCGAGCGCATCGGCGACCTTCGCCGGCAGGCTGTCCGGGTCGGCCGCGACGGCGTCCTGGAAGGCCTCGCGCGCCGACACGGGCCGGCCGACCCGCTGGAGCGCAATGCCGTAGACGAGCTTCTCGTCGACGCCCCCGGCGCGCGCCCGCCGTCCGAGCTCCTCGACCTGCTCCGCCGGCGAAAGGTCGTCGAGCCCCGGCGGCGCCTCGAGCGGAGCCACGAAGGGCGGCCGGCCCGGCGCGAACTGGGGATGAAGGACGTCGTCGGCACGCAGCGCCGCCGGGGAGTCCGGGTCGCGCCGCTCGGCCTCGCGCCACTCGCGCACGGCGCCCTCCTCGTCGCCGCTCGCGAGTAGCGCGAGGCCGAGGTGGAGCCGGACGACGCCGCTCTCGGGGCTCTGCGCCGCGAGCTCCTCGAGGCGCTCCACCGTCCCGTCCGGCCAGGAGGCGATCGCCGCTCCGACGGCGGCCTCGACCGAGTCGGGATTCTCGGCGAGGAGCTCCTGGAAGCGCGCCCGCGCCTCCTCCCGCTGGCCCTCGTCGAAGAGGCTCTCAGCGTCCCGAAGGGCCTCGGCTTCTGAGTCGTCTCGGACGAGAAGCCCGAGCTCGAGCGGCGGCGGCGCGCGCTCCACCTCGGGCGGCGGCGGCTCGGCGCTCTCCCCGTTGTCGGCCTGGAGGACGGTCACGCCGACGACGAGCCCGGCCGACACCGCGGCCGCGAGGCCGACGAGAACATGGGCGCGGGTGCGCGGGGACACGCGGCGAGCCTAGCTTCCAGCCCTTGCGAGACGCCGCACCCGGATAGCTATACTTCCTGAAGCAATGCCGAGCTACCGCGAGCTGCTGCAGCAGGTCAAAAGCGAGATCGACGAGATCGACGCCGCTCGGGCGGCCGAGCTCCGCGAGGACGAGGCCCCCGTCTTCGTCGACGTGCGCGACCGCAACGAATGGGACGAGGGTCACATCGCCGGCGCGTTCCACGTGCCCCGGGGGAACCTCGAGTCTCGCATCGAGGGCGCCGTCCCCGAGCGCGACGCGGCCGTGATCGTCTACTGCGCCTCGGGGAGCCGCTCGGCCTTCGCCGCGAAGGCGCTCGAGGAGCTCGGCTACGAGAACGTCTCCTCGCTGGCAGGCGGCTTCACCGACTGGACGCGGAACGGCTTCCCGTTCGAGGTCCCGCGCGCGCTCGACGAGCCCAAGCGGCGCCGCTACTCGCGTCACCTCCTCATCCCGGAGGTCGGCGAGGAGGGTCAGCTTCGGCTCCTCGACGCCCGCATCCTCCTGATCGGCGCGGGCGGACTCGGCTCGCCGGCCTCGCTCTACCTCGCCGCCGCGGGCGTCGGCAGGCTCGGGATCGTCGACGACGACGCCGTCGACGAGACGAATCTCCAGCGCCAGATCGTTCACTCGACCGACCGCCTGGGCGAGTCGAAGGCGGAGTCCGCGAAGCGCACGATCGAGGCGCTCAACCCCGACGTGACCGTACAGGTCTTCAAGGAGCGGCTGACGTCCGAGAACGTCGACCGGATCCTCGGCGAGGGCTGGGACGTCATCGTCGACGGCGCCGACAACTTCCCCACCCGCTATCTCCTGAACGACGCCTCCGTCTGGCACGGCATCCCGGTCGTCCACGGCTCGATCTTCCGCTTCGAGGGCCAGACCACCGTCTTCAAGCCGAAGGAGGGGCCGTGCTACCGGTGCCTCTTTCCGCAGCCCCCGCCGCCGGAGCTCGCCCCGAGCTGCGCCGAGGGGGGCGTCCTCGGCGTCCTGCCGGGCATCGTCGGCTCGCTGCAGGCGAACGAGGCGCTCAAGCTCTCGCTCGGAATCGGCGAGCCGCTCGTCGGCCGCCTGCTCCTCTTCGACGCGCTCTCGACGCAGTTCACGGAGATCAGCCTGCGCCGGGACCCCGAGTGCCCGGTCTGCGGCGAGAACCCGACGATCACCGACTACATCGACTACGTTGAGTTTTGCTCCGGCGGCAGAACGCACGTGGCGCCATGACGCGCGTCCGCATTCCACCCACGCTGCGCGGCGAGGTCGGAGGCGCGCGCGAGGTCGAGGCCTCCGGCGCGACGCTGCGCGAGCTCCTCTCTGACCTCGCCGAGCGCTTCCCCGGCCTCGGGCGGCAGGTGCTCGAGGACGGCGACGGCATCGCACCCTTCGTGAACGTCTACCTCGACAGCGAGGACGTGCGGACGCTCCACGGGCTCGACACGCCGGTCCGCGAGGGCGCGACGGTCATCCTCCTGCCGGCGATGGCCGGCGGGGAACGGACGCTCACGCCGTCTCTCCTCGAGACGATCGGCCAGACGCCGCTCGTCGAGCTGACGCGGCTCGCCCCGCACCCCGGCGTCCGGCTTTACGCGAAGCTCGAGGGGCAGAGTCCGACCGGCTCGATCAAGGACCGCGTCGCCAAGGCGATGATCGAGGCGGCGGAGTCCTCCGGCGAGCTGGAGCCCGGCCGAGAGCTCCTCGAGCCCACGAGCGGGAACACGGGGATCTCGCTCGCGATGGTGGCGAGGCTCAAGGGCTACCCGCTCACCTGCGTCCTCCCCGAGAACTCCACGCCGGAGCGCGTCAAGCTCCTCGAGCTCTACGGCGCCCGGCTCGTCTTTTCCCCGGCCTCGGAAGGCTCGAATGGCGCGGTGCGACTCGCCCTCCGCATGGCGGAGCGCGACCCGCGCTGGTTCATGCCGTTCCAGTACGGCAACGAGGCCAATCCCCGCGCCCACTATGAGGGTACGGGCGTCGAGATCGCAGATGCCCTCCCGCATGTCGACGCCCTCGTCGCCGGTCTCGGGACCGGCGGCACCCTCATGGGCGCCGGGGATCGTCTCCGTGAGTCCTTCCCCGACCTCCTCGTCGCCGCCGCGGAGCCACTTCAGGGCGATCTCGTCTACGGGCTCCGCTCGCTTGCCGACGGCTACGTCCCGCCGATCCTCGACGTCGCCAAGCTCGACCGGAAGATGCTGGTCACGAACGAGGAGTCGGTCGCGGGCCTACGCCTTCTGCTCGAGCGAGAGGCGATCTTCGCGGGCGTCTCCTCCGGGGCGGTCATCCACGTGGCCCGCAAGATCGCCGAGGACCTGGACGAGGGCGTCGTCGTGGCAGTGCTCGCCGACGGCGGCTGGAAGTACCTCTCCGCGGACTTCTGGACGCGCCCGCTCGGCGAGGTCGGCGAGGCGATGGAGGACCGCGTCTGGTGGTAGTGCCCGCCGCTACGCGACGGGCACTAGAAGAGCACGCGAGAGAAGAGGCCCCGGACGAGGCGTGCGGGATCCTGCTTCTCCGAGACGGGCGCGCCGAGCGCTACGTCCGCGGGAGGAATGTTGCCGGCAGCCCGTACCGCTTCGAGCTGGAAGTCGACCCTGAGGTCTGGTTCCTCGAGGACGGCGGCTACGAGCTCGCGGTCTTCCACTCGCACCCGTCGAGCCCCCCGCGCCCGTCGCGCACGGACGTCGAATCGATCGGGCTCTGGGAGGGCCGGCCGTACGTGATCCTCTCCCTCCGAACCGGAGAGCTGGCCGCCTGGACGATCGCAGACGGCGCCGTTGAGAGCCTGCCGCTCTCGTAAGGTCCGGGAACCTTTCGGGGGAAGCGCCAGTCACATGAGCATGAGAACGCTCCTCTTCATAGCGACGCTGCTCGCAGCCGCAGTGGTCGCAGGCTGCGGCGGAGACGACGCCTCCGACGACGCGGCCGGCGACGCCACGGTGCCGCAGACCTCCGGCATCGCCGTCGGTCCCGGGATCTCGATTGAGGAGGCCATGGCCTCCGAGCTCGAGGGCCCGCTCCTCGTGAACGGCAACCTCCTCGCCCAAGGCGACGACGTCAGACTCTGCTCGGCGCTCGCCGAGTCGTTCCCGCCCCAGTGCGGCGGCGCGTCACTCCAGGTCGAGGGCCTGAAGCTCGAGGAGGTGGACGGCCTCGTCACCGAAGGCGACGTGAGCTGGACAGATCGCCCGATCCAGCTTCTCGGGGTCGTCGAGGACGACACCCTCACGGTGAGCGAGAATGCGACGGCATGACGACAGAGCACCCCGAGGGCTGGAACGAGGTTCGCGGCGCGCTCCAGCGTGGCTACCGCTTCGAGGACTTCGCCGAGGCGATGGCGTTCGTGAACCGCCTCGCCGAAGCGGCGGAGGCGGCGAACCATCATCCCGACATCGCGATCAGCTGGAACGCCGTTACAGTCCGCTGGTGGACGCACGTAAAGCGAGCGATCACCGAGCGCGACGTCGAGATGGCGCGGCGCACCGACGAGCTCGCGTCCTCGTCCTCGCCGCACTGATCGCGCTCGTCGCGGTCGGGTGCGGAACGGGCGACAACGGCGACGACGCGGAGGGCGACGGCGGCCAGGCCGCTCCGCCCACCGACCTCACGATCACGTTCTGGCCTCAGGGTCGGGACGGAGCGTCACAGGAGGTGGCGCTCACGTGCGATCCCGCGGGCGGGACCCACCCGCAGGCCGAGGAGGCGTGCGCGGCGCTCGCGTCCGATCCCGAAGCCCTGGAACCGGTGCCCACGGAGTCGGCCTGCACGCTGATCTACGGCGGCCCCGAGCAGGCGGACGTCGTCGGCACCCTCGACGGCGAGGAGATCAGCGCGACCTTCAACCGCTCGGGCGGCTGCGAGATCGACCGCTGGGACCGGATGGCGGCAGTCCTCCAAGTCGGGGATTGACGCGCGCCCCGCGCGGGCACACAACGAGTCAATGAGGCTCGCTCTCTCGGCGGCGCTCGCCGCAGCCGGGCTCGCCACGAGCGTGCTCGTCCCCGGTGCGCTCGCGGCCCCGCTTCCTGAAGCACCGAACTGTCCGGTCTTCCCGGCCTCCAGCGTCTGGAACAAGCCGGTCCACCGGCTCCCGGTGCGGAAGGACTCGGCTGCGATCGTCAACGCGATCGGCGCCGGCCAGTACGTTCACGCCGATTTCGGCTCCGGCGTCTGGGACGGCGGCCCGATCGGCATCCCGGTCACCGTCGTCGACGGCTCGCAGCCGACCTCGTTCGTCGATTTCTACTACGGCGACGAGAGCGACCCGGGCCCCTACCCGATCCCGCCCGACGTGGAGATCGAGGGCGGGCCCGACGCGGACGGAGACCGCCACGCGATCATCGTCGAGAGCGACTCCTGCACGCTCTACGAGCTCTTCGACCTCCACCCAGCGTGGGAGGCGGGCTCGGGGGCGATCTGGAACCTGCGCTCGAACCAGCTCCGGCCGCTCGGCTGGACGTCGGCGGACGCCGCCGGGCTCCCGATCCTGGCCGGCCTTGCCAGGTACGACGAGGTGGCGAGCGGCGTCATCGACCACGCCCTGCGCTTCACGGTCCGGCGTTCGCGGCGGGCCTACATCTACCCGGCTCGCCACTTCGCGAGCAGCTCCACCGACCGGCGGCTCCCGCCCATGGGCCTCCGCCTGCGGCTCCGCACCAACTTCCCGGTGCTGAGCTTCCCGCCGCAGGCTCGCGTCGTCCTGCGCGCCCTCAAGCGCTACGGGATGATCGTCGCCGACAACGGCTCGAGCTGGTACATCTCCGGCGTCCCGGACCCCGGCTGGGACAACGACCAGCTGCACACGCTGCATCGCGTGAAGGGGTCGGACTTCCGGGTCGTCGACACGTCGAAGCTCAGACCGTGACGGACGCTCTCTCCGTGACGGAGCGCCGCAGGGCGGCGAGCTCGCGATAGGAGTCAAGGATGCGGTCGTTGATCCGCGCCGTGGAGAGGAGGCCGAGCCGGAGAGGCTCTATCCAAGCGCCGAGAGCTCCTCGTCACCCAGCTCGATCCCCGCGGCGCCGACGTTCTCCTCGAGGTGCTCGAGGGACGCCGTCCCGGGGATGGGGCAGACGACGCGGGAGCGCGCCAGCAGCCAGGCGAGAGCGACCTGCGCGGGCGTCGCGCGGTCGCTCCCCGCGACCTCGCCGAGGCGGCCGCCCGGCTTGGTGAGGCCCCCGGCCGCAAGCGGAAACCAGGGGAGGAAGGCGACGCCCTGCGCCTCGCAGGCCTCGAGCACGCCTTCGGAGGAACGGTCGGCGAGGCTGTAGCGGTTCTGAACCGAGACGACGGGAACGATCGTCTGCGCCCGCGCGAGCTCGTCCACGCTCACGTTCGAGAGCCCGACGTGGCGGATCTTGCCCTCCTCGCGCAGGCGGGCCAGCTCGCCGACGGACTCTTCCAGCGGCACCTCGGGATCGGGCGCGTGGAGCTGGTAGACGTCGATGCGCTCGAGGCGCAGTCGCCGAAGGCTCTCCTCGCAGGCCTTGCGCAGGTGCTCGGGACGCCCAGCGCTCAGCCAGGCGCCCCGGCGATCTCTCAGGAGACCGCCTTTGGTCGCGACGACGACGGCCTTCGGGTAGGGGCGCCTCCGCGACCTGGAGCTCGTTCACCTCGGGCCCATAAGCGTCCGAGGTGTCGATCAGGTTGACGCCGAGCTCGACGGCGCGGTGGAGCACGCGGAGCACGTTGTCGCGGTCCTCCGGCCAGCCCATGATCCCTGGCCCGCAGAGACGCATGGCGCCGAAGCCGAGCCGACGCACCTCGAGATCGCCGCCGATGCGAAAGGTCTCAGGCGCAGAGCTCACGCGCCACTCCCGCGTAGATCTCGACACACCGCTCGACGCTCGCCAGGTCGACCCATTCGTCGACTGCGTGGGCCCCTTCCCCGGCAGGGCCGAAGACGACTGTGGGGATGCCAGCGGTGGAGAAGAGCGCGGAGTCGGCCCAGAAGGGGACGCCGACGATCTCCGCTCCGTCCGCGTGGCGGCGGACGAGCTCGACGATCGCCTCGTCCTCGTCGGCCTCGAACGGCTCCCGCGCGATGACGACGCGGATCTCGCCGTCCAGGTCGCCCAGAAGCCCGCGCAACTCGCGCTCGACATGTTCCGCCGTCGCTCCGGGAATCGTCCTCCGCTCACCCTTGAGAAGGCAGCGCTCCGGGTAGCTGGAGAACTCCTGCCCGCCCTCGATCACGGACGCGTGCAGCGACCCGCTCCCGAGCAGCGGGTGCGTCGGGTTCGCGCGCAGGCGACGGTCGAGCGCCTCGACCCCCACGAGCACGTGACCCATCCGGGCGATCGCGTCAACGCCGAGATCCGGTCGCGAGCCGTGTGCCGCACGGCCCTTCGTCTCGACCTCGAACGCGACGAAGCCCCTGTGGGCGAGCGCGAGGCCCAGCTCCGTCGGCTCGGAGACGATCGCCGCGTCGGCCCGGTAACGCTCGACGATCCGCGCCGAGCCGATGCTCGCCACTTCCTCGTCGCAGACCGCGGTGACGACCACGTCCCCGCGGAGCCCGGCCCGCGCTGACTCGGCCCCGGCGAGCATGATCGCGGCGAGCCCGGCTTTCATGTCGTAGGCGCCGCGGCCGTGCAGCCGTCCCTCCTCGACGACCGGCTCGAACGGACGCTCCATGCCGGAGACCCCGACGGTGTCCATGTGTGCGTTCAAGAGCAGCGTGCGACCGCCGCCCGACCCACGCGCGATCCCAACCGCGTTGAAGCGGCCGGGGGCGACCTCCTCCACCTCCACCTCGAGCCCTGCGTCCTCGAGCCAGGCGGCGACGAAGCGCGCGATCTCCCCTTCCCCCGCCCCGCCCTCGACGAGGTCCGGGTTGACCGAGTCGATGCGGACGAGCCCGGAGAGCAGCTCGACGACGGCGTCCGGCGACACTAGTACGGCTGGACGAGCTCCACGGGCACGCCGTCGACCTCGATGAAGGACACCCGCACCTCGCCGAAGACGGGCGCGGGGGCGCCGATGTGATCGAGCTGCACGCGGGCGATCTTACTGGGGGGCTTCGACCTCGGCCTGCTCCTGATCGCGCTCCAGGAACTCGACCTCGAGGCGCTCGATGCGTTGGCCGTCGACCTCGACGACCTCGAAGCGCAGCCCGTCGTGGACGACCTCGTCGCCCTTCTCGGCGGCCCGGCCGAGGGCGCCGAAGACGAAGCCTGCGATCGTGTGGTAGTCCTCCTGCGGGAGCTCCTGCCGGAACTGCTCGTTGAAGTCGTCGATCGTGAACGTGCCGTGGATGAGCACGCGGCCGTTGTCGAGGCGCTGGATCGACTCGTCCGGCAGGTCGTACTCGTCTTCGATCTCCCCGACGATCTCCTCGAGGAGATCCTCGAGCGTGACGATGCCCTCGACGGCGCCGTACTCGTCGACGACGAGGGCCATGTGCTGGTTCTGGCGCCGGAACTCGGCGAGGAGCGAGGCGAGGTCCTTCGTCTCCGGGACGACGTACGCCGGACGGACGATTTCGTCGATGACGACGTTCTCGATTCCACGGTCGTAGAGCGCCCCGAAAAGGTCGCGAACGTGGAGGATGCCGATGACGTCGTCGAGGGAGCCGCGGTAGACCGGGTAGCGCGTGTACGGGGAGTCGATGACCGCCGCGAGCGCCTCCTGCGGCGGGAGGTCGACGGAGAGGGCGACTAACTCCGGCCGGGGGACCATGACGTCGTTGGCCTCCTTGTCCGCGAAGTCGAAGACCTTGTAGAGCATCTCCTCCTCAGCGTCCGGGATCTCGTCCGTCTGGGAGACGATCAGGCGGATGTCCTTCTCCGTGTGGGCGACGACCCCGGCCGGAGCCGGCTTGATTCCGAACAGGCGCGTGACCGCATTCGCCGACTCCTGGAGGAACCACACGAGCGGATACGTGAGGAGGAAGAACGCCTCCACGGGAAGCGCGACCCAGAGCGCGGTGGACTCGTTCTTCGTGAGCGCGATCGCCTTGGGGACAAGCTCGCCGAGCGTCACGTGCAGGTAGGTGACGAACGAGAAAGCCACGATGAAGGCGACGCTCGACGCGAGGAGCGGATCGTCGATCCAGTGCTCGACGATCGGCTCCCCGACGGCGCCCAGGAGGATCGAGAAGGTCGTGATCCCGAGCTGGACGGTCCCGATGAACCTGATGGGGCTGTCCATGATCCGCA
>JAIBJN010000011.1 GCA_020029595.1 Actinomycetota bacterium
GCTGGCACGGCCGGGGCAGGCGCGGCGCGCTCCTGCCCGCGCACCTCGCGCACGAGCACGACCGTGGCGAGCACGGCGGCGGCGGCGCCCAGCAGGAACGGAAGCGGCGTCCAAACGGAGAGGAGGAGCCCGCCGGCGACGAGCGCGACCCCGAGCCCGAGTCCCCGCATGACGCCCTGCCAGCCCTGCGCGCGGCCCTGGTGGGAGAGGGGCACGAGCTCGGCGAAGAGCGCCTGGTACGGCGGGTAGTAGATGTGGTAGCCGACGAAGAAGAGGGAGACGAGCGCGACCGCTTCGGCGAAGCCGTGCGCGAAGGGGAGGATGACGAGGGGCGCCACGAGGAGCGGCACCCCGATGAGGGCGTACGGGATCCGGCGCCCGAGCCGGCTGTGCGTCCCGTCCGAGAGGGAGCCGACGAGCAACGGCAGGAAGAGCGCGAAGGCGCCCTCGGCGCCGACGGCGATCCCGATCGCGCCCGCGGACGAGGTCGCCTCGCCGAGCAGGAGCGGCGCGTACGTCGTCAGGACGCTGATCCCGAGCGCGAGGGCGAAGGTGGGAAGCGCGAGCGCGCCCAGGAACCGTCCGATCCGGGGCGAGCCGGTCACGTCCTAACCCGAGACGGCCCAGCGGGCGCCGCGCGCTGTCCAGCCGCCGACGGCGAAGAGCAGGATCGCGATGATCACTGCGCCGATGAACAGTTTCCGCTTCATGCCGGCACTCTCCCTCGTCGCCCACTAGACGGGAATGCGGCCAGCCTGCTTCCGTCGGTGCGGTTTTCCGCACACCGCAGGTGCGGCTGCGCGCCGCTAGCGCCCCTTCAGGTAATGCGACCTCGGGACCTGGTGTGTATTGCCTGGAGGGGCGCTAGGAGCGCAGGTACGTGAGGACTGCGAGCACGCGCCGGTGATCCTCGGGCGCGTGCGGGAGCCGGAGCTTCACGAAGATGCTCGTCACGTGCTTCTCGACGGCGCGCTCGGAGACGACGAGCTCGTCCGCGATCCCCTGGTTCGAACGGCCCTGGGCCATGTGCTCGAGGACCTCGCGCTCCCGCGGCGTCAGCGAGTCGATCGGGTCGTTACGGCGACGGCGGCCGACGAGCTGCGAGACGATCGCCGGGTCGAGGGCCGAGCCTCCCTCCCCCACGCGGCGCACGGCGGCGGCGAACTCTCCGACGTCGGAGACGCGGTCCTTGAGGAGGTAGCCGACGCCCTCGGCGCTCACGGCGAGAAGCTCCATCGCGTAGGCCGGCTCGACGTACTGCGAGAGGACAAGGACGCCGACCTCCGGGTAGGCCTCGCGGATCTCCTGCGCGGCCTTGAGCCCCTCGTCGGTGTGCGTCGGGGGCATGCGGATGTCGACGATGACGACGTTCGGCGAGTAGCTCCGGACCTTGAGCATCAGGTCGTCGGCGGTGCCGGTCTGGGCGACGACGTCGAAGCCCTGATCCTCGAGCAGGCGCGCGACGCCCTCGCGAAGGAGCACGGAGTCCTCGGCGAGGACTACCCGCACGGGATCTCCGCGCGGATGCGTGTGCCCTTGCCGGGCGGACTGTCGACGAAGAGACGTCCGTCGAGGGCCTCGACGCGGTCGACGAGGCCGCGGAGGCCCGAGCCCACGCTCGGGTCGGCGCCGCCCACCCCGTCGTCGGCGATCTCGACGACCGCGTGTCCGTTCACGTGGGCGATGCTAACGGCGACCGAGGACGCCTCGGCGTATTTCGTGACGTTCGCCAGGGATTCGGAGACGACGTAGTACGCGGCCGCCTCGACCGGCTCGGGCAGGCGGTCGTCGTCGAGCTGGAGCTCGACGGGGAGCGGCGTGCGGGCCAGGAGCGCCTCGACCGCTGCGGAGAGGCCGCGGTCGGAGAGGACGGCCGGGTGGATGCCCCGCGCGAGCTCGCGGAGCTCCTCGAGGGCCTGCGCCAGCTCGTCGGACGCCTGGCCGAGGAGGCGCTCGGCCTCCTCCGGGGCGCCCTCGACTCGGGCCTGCGCGAGCCGCAGGATGAGCGAGAGCGAGACGAGTCGCTGCTGAGCCCCGTCGTGCAGGTTGCGCTCGAGCCGGCGCCGCTCGACGTCGCTCGCCTCGACGATGCGGGCGCGCGAGCTGCGGAGCTCGTCCTCGTGGAGCTTCCGCTCGGTGACGTCCATCCCACAGATGAGCAGGCGCGGGTGGCCCTTGTCGTCGCGGAGCGGCGTCGTCGACCAGGCGACCCGCCGGCGCTCGCCGGCGGCGGTGATCCACGTGCTCTCGTACTCGCCACGTCCGCCCTCGCCGACGATCTCTTCGAGCTCGCGCCGCACGTCGTCGCGCTCCTCGGGGGCGATGAAGACGTCCCAGAAGGAGTTGCCGCGCGTGAGGTCGTCGTCTCTGCGGCCAGAGAGCCGCTCGAGGGACGTGTTGAAGCGGACGATGTAGCCGCCCGGCGTGGCGAGACAGAGGAGGCTCGGCGTCGAGTCGACGACCGTGCGGATGAAGTCGCGCTCGTGCGTGAGATCGCGGTGGCGCTGGGTGAGCTCGGCGTGCAGGCGCTCGAGCTCGCCCTGGGCGCGATTCCGCTCCGTGAACTCGCGGCCGATGAGGACGGCCTCGTCGCCCGCCTTGACGATGCGAGCCTCGAAGTCGCGGAGAACGCCGTCGAGCTCGAGCTGGTACTCGCCCGTCACGAGCTCGCCGGTGTCGATCGCCCGCCTGATGCCCCCCACGAGCTGGTCGGCGACGTCGGTCGGAAGGATGTCGTGGGCCCGGGCGCCGATGAGCTCCTCGGGCGGGGCGGCGAGGTCCTCGCGGCGGCCTTTGTACTCCAGGTAGACGCCGTCCCGGCTCATGCGGAACATCAGGTCGGGAACCGCGTCGAGGAGCGCACGGTTCCGCGCCTGCGCCTTGGCGAGCGCGGCCAGCCGCCGCTCGTTCTCGAGCGCCAGCGCCGCCGCGGCCGCGACGGCCTCGATCAGCAACGGGTCCTCCTCGAGCGAGCGGTGGTGGAGGAGCGCCGCGACCGTGCGGCCGTCGCGCTCGACCATCGTGGCGAGTTCCTCCCCGCCAGGCTCCGGGAGCTCGATCGGGTTCCCCTCGATATCGGCGAAGGACTCGGTCTCGGGAATCCAGTAGGCGAGTCGTAGCGTCGGGTCGCCGAGCGCTCGGGCGAGGGCCTCGCGCAGCGCCCCCGGGGCCCGGGCCTGACCGAGCTCGAGGACGAGCTGCCCGACGCCTCCGCGCGCGAGGCGGCCGCTGAAGAGGCCGAGGATGAACGCCAGGGGGACGCTCGCGAAGGCGAAGATCACGATCCAGAAGAGGACGTTCGCCGCCGTCTCGGAGAAGGATGCGACGACGAGCGCCACGGCCAGGAGCGCGAGGGTTGCTCCCGCGGTGAGGTAGACAGGCAGGAGCACCCGCCGCAGCGGCACTGAGGCGGCCCGCCAGCGGCGTCGGAAGACGTGGAGCGAGGCGATGAGGGCGGGGATGCCGAAGAGGAGGAGCACGGCGTTGACGACCACCAAGGCCGTCGGCGAGTCGACGAGGAGGACGACGTTCGCCGGGCACTCGGGACAGTCGTTGGCGGGGTCGTCGAAGAAGGCCTCCACGAGGGAGCCGAGCGTCAGCTCGAGATACGCGACGGCGACGATCGCGTACACGAGCTTCGTCTCGAGATAGCCGCGCGGAAACGCGAGCAGCGCGTGGATGAAGACGGCGATGAAGACGCCGCCGAAGATAAAGCCGAGCGTGAACGGGATCGACTCGTTCGACTCGCTCAGAGCCCCGATGAAGACGGTCAGGCCGACGGCCGTCATCAGGGGGCCGAAGCGGTTGTCCGGGCGTCTCCCCCACGCGACGAGGCCGCCCGCGATGAAGGACCAGGCGCCGACGAGGTTCGTGACGGCGACGAAGACCGGCGCCTCTTCGTGGTCGCTCGCAAACACGAGCGCGAGCGCGCCGACGGTCAGGAGGAGCCCGAGGGCGATGACCCCCGCCGCCGTCAGTCGTCGCATGGAGCTATCGAAGCACAGCGCGGAGCGCGGCGCCCGTCAGCTCGGCCTTCGGGACGAAGGCCGCGGCGCCGCAGCGGCCGACGATGGGGCCGAAGTCCGAGGCGTCGTGACTCGACGTGAGGACGATCTTGGGCGGAGCCCCGTTCCTGCGGCAGAGCTGGGTGGCGACGGCAAAGCCGTCCATGTCCGGAAGCTGGACGTCGAGAAGCACGAGATCCGGCTCGAGCCGGTCGACCGCTTCGAGGGCCGAGCGCCCGTCCGCGGCCTCGCCCACGACCTCGAACCCATCGGCGACGAGGAGGGCCTTGGCCGTCGCGCGGAAGCTCGGGTGGTCGTCGACGATCAGGATCCGGCTCGGCATCGTTGAGGGAAATTGTGGCAAAGCGGTGAACCCCCCGGAATACGGCTAACCCCACCCTTTCCGGCGCTACGATCCGTCCGTGGCGACGCTCCGCGAGACCCACGAGCGTGAGCTGAAGCTCACCGTCCCGGCTGGGTTCGCGCTGCCGGACCTCCCCGGCGAGCCACTCGGGCCGAAGACGCTCACGTCCACGTACCACGACACTGCCGACCGTGCCCTCGCCCGGGCCGGCATCACGCTTCGCCGCCGCGTGGAGAACCGGCGCGGCCTCTGGCAGCTCAAGCTCCCCGGTGAGGGCGAGCGGCTCGAGTTCGAGGTTCCCGGACCGCCGGCTGGGCCGCCGGACGAGCTCGCCTCGCTGCTCACCGGGATCCTCCGCGGCCGGGCGCTCGAGCCGGCGGCCGTCCTCCGCACGCGCCGCGCGGGCGTCCGGGTGCAGGAGAACGGGCGGGCGGTCGCAGACGTGACCGTCGACAACGTGGCGGTGCTCGACGGCCGACGCGTCCGGGAGCGGTTCGTGGAGCTCGAGGTGGAGGCGCTCGACGGCGGGGCCGACTCGCTCCCCGGTCTCGGGCGCGTGCTCGCTGCAGCGGGGGCGGTCCCCGGAGACGGACGACCGAAGGCCTTCAGGGCGATGGGGTTCTTCCCGGTGACGCCGGCTGTCCCGCCGAGCTGGGCTCCATCGCTCGAGCACGTCCGGGCGATGATCGCCCGCCAGGTCGCAGAGCTCCTCGCCCATGACCCGGGCACGCGGCTCGGGAAGGATCCGGAGGAGCTCCATCAGGCGCGGGTCGCCACGCGGCGCCTCCGCGCCGTGCTGCGCGCCGCGCGCCCGCTTCTCGACCCTGCGTGGACGGAGTCGCTTCGCGCCGAGCTCTCCGGGCTCGGCGGCGCGCTCGGCCCGGTGCGCGACCTCGACGTCCTCCTGGAGCGGCTCCGCGGTGAGATCGAGCAGCTGGAGGGGCCCGAGCGCCGCGCGGCCGGCCGCTTCCTGGAGCTCCTCGGCGAGGAGCGGGACGAGGCGCGGGCTGCCGTGCTCGCAGCGATGTCGAGCCGGCGCTACGCCGAGCTCCTCACGCGGCTCGAGGCCGCCGCGACCGCGCCTCGCGCGCGGGAGGCCGACGTCTCTGTTCGCGACATCGCCGCCGGCGAGTTCCGGAAGCTCCGCAGGGCGGTCCGCGCGCTGCCTCCCGACCCGCCGGACGAGGATCTCCACGCCGTACGGATCCGGGGCAAGCGCGCCCGCTACGCCGCCGAGCTCGCCGAGGGCGCGGTGGGGAAGCCTGCGCGACGCTTCGTGCAGGACGCGAAGCGCTTCCAGGACGTCGTCGGGGAACACCAGGACTCGGTCGTCGCCGAGGAGCGCATCCGGGGTCTCCTCGACCGCGTGCGGAGCCCGCAGGCCCACCTGGCCGCCGGACGGCTCATCGAACGCGAGCGGGCCCGCCGGCGCGAGGCCCGGGCGGCCTTCCCAGGGACGTGGAAGGCGCTCGAGAAGAGCGGGAAGCGGGCCTGGAGCTGAACGACGACGTCGTCAGGGCCGCGGGCGGCGTCGTCTGTCGCCGCGACGGCGCGGGCACGCTCGAGGTCCTACTCGTCCACCGGCCGCACTACGACGACTGGACGTTTCCGAAGGGGAAGCTCGATCCCGGCGAGACACACGAGGTGGCCGCGCTCCGGGAGGTCGAGGAGGAGACGGGCCTTCTCTGCGAGCTCGGCCTCGAGCTCCCCTCCACGACGTACCACGACCGGAGGGGTCGCCCCAAGGTCGTGCGCTACTGGGCGATGCGGCCGCTTCGTGGCGCCTTCCGCCCGCACGGCGAGGTCGACGAGGCCCGCTGGCTTCCCGTCCCTGCCGCGGCGGCCCTGCTGACCCACGACCGCGACCGAGAAGTCCTGCGCGCCCTCGCGGAGGGCGAGGCCAGATGACCGTGCTCCTCCTCCGCCACGCCTGGGCCGGCCACCGCCAGGAGGGGACGGGCGACGACCGCTTGAGGCCGCTCGACGAGCGGGGCCGCCGCCAGGCCGAGGCCCTCGCCGGCCTTCTCTCCGGCTACGGCGTCGAGCGCGTCCTCACCAGCCCGCTCGTTCGCTGCCGCCGGTCGGTGGAGCCGCTCGCGGACGCCGTGGGACTGCCGGTCGAGGAGCGGCCGGAGCTGGCCGAAGGCGCCTCCCGGGCCGAGACGCTCGCGCTCGTCGCCGAGCTCGGCGAGGAGACGGCCGTCCTCTGCACGCACGGCGACGTCGTCGCCGCGCTCCTCGGCGAGGAGAGCGAGAAGGGCTCGACCTGGGTGCTCGACCCCGGCTCCGACGGCGGCCTAAGCCGGCGGGAGTACCTGCCCCCGCCGGTTTAGCACCCGTTTCAGAAACGAAGCCCTGTGCCGCCGGGCCGCCCTGGACGGCGCGATGCTGCGTCCTCGGTCGCGCCCGTAGCCTCCGGCTACGAGCGCGGGTGGGTGGGTTCCCCATCAGTGGACGAGTTCGCGCAGCGAACTCGTCCTTGCCTCGCGCTCGCCCAACGCACCCCGGCGACGAGGTCAGTCCGAAACGTGTTCCCAAGGACGTCTCGGCCCGGCGAGAAGGCCGCCCGAGCGCAGCACGATCCGGCGCTCTTCGGCGCTCACCTCCTCGACCTGGTCGACCGGGACGTGCACGAGCCAGCTCCCGAGGAGGCCTGCGCGCACGGAGAGGAGCGCCGGTCGTCCGCTGCGCACGTCAAGGCGGACGTCCTCGACGACGCCTATCCGCGCCGCGGGCCCGTAGACGCCGAAGCCCTGGCACCGAGCGAGAGCGGGCTCTCGCTCGGATCTTCCCTCGTCGGTTCCCATGCCCCCATGGTGCCGGTGGCGTCGGCCGAGGTGGGTTACGCGTGGATGAACCCCCGGTGAAGAAGACGTAAGCGTCCGGCCGCTACGCCGCCGAGGCGGCGAGCTCGTCGAGGAGGGCGAGCGCGGCGCCCTCGCGCAGGCCCGCCCGCGAGATCTCGAGCGGGACGCCGAGACGGGCTTGAAGCCCTGCGAGGATGATCGCGCCGGCCGCGAGTGTGCGGGCGCGCCGCTCGTGGAGGCCGAAGGTCTTCGCCACCTTGGCCGAGGAGCGCTTCCCGAGGATCTGGAGGGCTGCCTCGAACTCGTCGGCCTCGAGCTCCTTCCCCACGAGCTTGCGGAGCGCGCGCGCCGTCCCGCCCGCCGCGAGGGCCGCCTGCGGAAGCGGCGGCACGAAGCCTTCCAGGTGCCGCTCCACCTCGTCACGCGCGGCCGTGAGGGCGCGCCTTCGCGGCGGGTCGTCCACGAGGACGCGCTGGGTGAGCCGGACAGCGCCCACGTCCAGCGAGCGCGACCACGCCGGGCCGCCGTCCACGGTTCCCACGACCGCCTCCGTAGAGCCGCCGCCGACGTCGCAAACGGCGACGCTCTGGGGCATGGAGGACGCGGCCGCCACCGCCCCCTCGAAGGCCAGTCGCCCCTCCTCGTCGGCGGAGAGGACGCGCACCGGAGCTCCGCCTGCGGAATAGAGCGCGCTGAGGAGCTTCTTGCCGTTGGCACTCTGGCGGCCGGGCGCCGTCACGATCACCTCGACCACGGCGACTCCGAGTCCTCGCGCAAGTCGCGTGTAGCCGCCGGCGCAGCGAGCCGCCTCCGCGATCCGCTCGGCCGAGAGGCGCCCGTCACGCTCGACGTCCTCGCCCAGGAACAGGTGCTCACGCTCCTCCCGCAGGGGAACGAGCGTCGCCCGGTCCCGGGAGGCCACGAGCAGACGGACCGTGTTCGAGCCCACGTCGACGATGCCGACCTTCATCAGGTGCGTATTCTCCGGTCGGCGTCGGCTGGAACCCGGCCTCAGCGCGGCCGGCGGGCGACGCGGCGCGGCGCCCGCGTGCGAGCCTTGCGCATGAGCGCGTCGTGGCTCCCGCGAACGGTCTGGTCCTTCCTCGGACGCAGCCGCTTCCAGTCGCCGTCCGGCTGGAGCGTCCAGGCCGTGTTGTCGTCGAGCAGGACGTCGAAGGCGGTCGCGAGCTGCCCCTGCACCTTCGGATCCTCCACCGGGGCAGCGATCTCGATGCGGTGATCGAGGTTGCGGGTCATGAGGTCGGCGCTTCCGAGAAAGGTCGTCGCCGTGTCGTCGGCCTCGAAGATGAAGAAGCGGCTGTGCTCGAGGAAACGCCCGAGGACGCTCCGTACGCGAATCGTCTTGGAGAGCCCCGGGACGCCCGGGCGGAGGGTGCAGATCGACCGCGCGACGATGTCGATCTCGGCGCCGGCCTGCGCCGCCGAGTAGAGCTCGTCGATGATCGTCTCGTCCGTGAGAGCGTTCGTCTTCAGCCGGATGCGCGCCTGGCGGCCGTCGGCCGCCGCCTTGGCGACGGCGCGAATCTCCTCCACGATCCGGCGCCGGAGGTTGAAGGGCGCGACGAGGATCTTGCGAAAGCGCTGCGGGCGGCCGAAGCCGGTGACGTAGTTGAAGAGGTCGGCGACGTCGGCGGCGATCTCCTCGTCGGCCGTGAAGAGGCCGAAGTCCTCGTAGATGCGGGCGGTGAGGGCGTGGTAGTTGCCCGTCCCGAGGTGGACGTAGCGGCGCAAGGTGCTCCCCTCGCGGCGCACGACGAGCGTCGTCTTCGCGTGGATCTTGAGGTTGGGGAAGCCGTAGACGACGTGGACGCCCGCGCGCTCGAGGGCCCGCGACCATTCGATGTTCTTGTGCTCGTCGAACCGCGCCTTCAGCTCGACGAGGCAGACGCTCTGGCGCCCGTCCTCGGCCACCTCGATGAGGGCCGGGACGACCGGCGAGTCGTCGCTCGTACGGTAGACCGTCGTCTTCAGCCCGATCACGGCCGGGTCGCGCGCGGCCTCGCGCACGAAGCGCTCGAAGGTCGTCACGAACGAGTCGTACGGGTGGTGGACGAGCACATCGCCGCGCCGGATCTCGGCGAAGAACCCCTCGCCGCCCCGGACCGCCGCGAGGCGGGCCGGCGTGCTCGGCACCCAGGGCTCGTCCTTCAGCTCCGGGCGGTCGAGCGACGCGAGCTGGGAGAGATCCGCGAGGTCGAGGGGGCCGCGGATCGGATACACCTGCTCCTGGCCGGCGCCGAGTCCCTCGGTCAGCCGCCCGAGCATCCGGTTCGAGACGGAGCCCGACACCTCGAGGCGCACGACGTCGCCGAAGCGGCGTCGCCGAAGCTCGAGCTCCACCGCCTCGAGCAGGTCGTCCGCCTCGTCGGAGACTTCGAAGTCCGCGTCGCGGGTGACCCGGAAGATCGCCCGCTCGACGATCTCCATCTGCGGGAAGAGCCAGTCGAGGAAGTGAGCGATCACGGACTCGAGGGGGACGAACGCGCTCCGCTTGCCGACCTCGAGGAAGCGCGGCAGGGCCTCGGGGACCTTGACGCGGGCGAAGCGCTCTTCCCCGGTTTCGGGATCGCGGACGAGCACCGCCAGGCTGTTGGAGAGGCCCGAGATGTACGGAAACGGCTGGCCGGGACCGACGGCGAGAGGCGTCAGCACCGGGTAGATCTCCCGGTCGAAGCGCCGCTCGAGCTCGGAGAGCTCCTTCTCCGAGCAGTCGCTCACCTGCGCGATGACGATCCCCCGCTCGCCGAGCGCGGGTACGAGCTCGCGGCTCCAGAGCCGCGACTGCTGCGCCGTCAGGGCGAGCACTCGCTCGCGGATCTCGCCGAGCGTCGCGGACGGCGTCCGCCCGTCGGACGAGAGCACGGAGATCCCGGCCGCCTCCTGACCCATCAGGCCGGCCACGCGCACCATGAAGAACTCGTCGAGGTTCGCCGAGAAGATCGAGCAGAACTTCACCCTCTCGAGGATCGGGACCGCGGGGTCGCCGGCCAGCTCGAGCACGCGCGCGTTGAACTCGAGCCAGGAGAGCTCTCGGTTGAGGAGCCGGTTGCCTCCCTTCGGCACGGTCCGTGTCTCGGCGCGCATAGACGTAGAGTGCATCATCTCGTGGGTGCTTGGCTAGCGGGGTTACGTTCTGGTGAAGACATGGGGAACGGCCCGCTAGGCCGCGGCGGCGGGCTCCTCGGCTCGCTCCTCGCGAAACGGGAGGAGGTAGGCGGGACCCGAAGAGCGAAGGTAGGCGACGAGCTCATCCTCGTCCTTCGCGCACGGAAGCAGGGTCTTCCAGGAGGAGAGGTGCTCGCGCCGGTGGGCGTCGCCGCCGGCGACGACGGGCACGTCCCCCGCGGCCACCCAGCCGTACAGGTCGGGGCCGTTGAAGAGCTCGGCGCGGTGGAGGAGCGGCGCCAACGTGTCCCACTCGCGCCAGAAGCGCCGGGTCGTCCGCGCCGGCACGGGGTCGGCGTCACGCCCGTGCGGATGCGCGGCGACGAGGGCCGCGCCGGCCTCCCGCGCGCTGAGCAGCGCGCCGACGAGGCCGAGGTCGGGCGAGACGAGCTCCCGGAGGCCAAGCGCGAGCGCGTGCGCGGAGAGGTCGGGATCGCGGTGGTTGTGCGTCAGCTCGAGCCCGGGGACGACGAGCATCCCGTAGCGCCCGCGGGCCCGCTCCGCCTCCAGGTCGACTGCGGCCAGGTAGCCGGCGAAGTTTTCCTGGTGCACGCAGGATTGCGGCGGGCGCCACGGGTCGTCGCTGCGAAGCACGTGGTCCGTGACGCAGAGGACGTCGAACCCGGCACGGCCGTAGAGGTCGACGAGCTGGCGAAGCGTCAGGGCGCCGTCGCTCCACGTCGTATGGGCGTGCAGCTCGCACAGGAGGGTCCTGGGGCTCGGTGGAGTGCTCATGGCCGGAGTGTCCGACGAGCACGTCGACGCGTGGGCAACGGAGTGGTGAAGGTCGTGGGAAAGGCAGCAGCCCGCCGGCGAGGGCGGGCGGGCTCCTGCTCGGCGGGCGGGTGGGAGCCCAGGGCTACACTCGCGGACGGCCGGGGCGGTGGACGGTTTCCGCCTCCTGCACGGAAGGGCCGGTCCGCCGAGCCTGGGCGAGCTCCCCGGGAAGACCTCTCGAGCTCACGGCATCACCTTCCTGGGCAGTGTCGACCCGCCGCTGCCCTCCGTGGGCACCGGAGTGGTGAACATCCGGCGAGAGGTGGGTGAAGCAGCCTCCGCTAGAGCAAGGGCAGCCGGCGGCCCGGCTCCTGCGGGGCCGCCGGCGAGGCGTGAGGAAGCGACGCGCCGGCCAGCCGCGCCGCAGGCCGAGTATCGCCGCGCCCCCACCGACCGTGGGCTCCCGGCTCGTGAAGAAGCGGTGACGGACCGGTGACGGAGAGCCCTCAGACGCCGCGGGGCGCGGAATCCTGGAGCGCGACGCGCATGAGGTCGCGAATCGAGATGATCCCGGCGATCGCCCCACCGTCCATCACCGGGAGATGGCGGAAGCCGCCGTGGATCATGAGCGCGGCGGCGTGGTCGGTCGAGTCGGAGGCCTCGATCGTCTCGGGATGCCTCGTCATCCAGTCCCGAACGCGGGCGTCTTCGGAGAGCCCGGCCGCGACGGCTTTGAGGATGTCGCGCTCCGTGAGGATCCCCTCGAGCCGGTCTCCGTCCATGACGAGGACGGCGCCGACCCCGCGCGCGACCATGTGCTGAGCCGCCTCCGAGATCCGCTCGTCTGGCACGGCGGCGAGAAGTTCGCGCGACATGTGGTCAGCGATCACCGACACCGGCCGCGATCCTAAAGGCAAGAGGGCGGGCACGTCGACCCGCCCTCGGGCTACTTGGCGACGGCCTCGAGCTTGTAGCCGACGCCGTACCGCGTCTGGATGAACGTGTGCGCTGGCGCAAGGGACTCCAGCTTGTCCCGGATCTTGCGCACGAAGACGTCCACGGTGCGGTCGCGGTGGGTGAGCCGGCGGCCCCACACTTTCTGGAGGAGCTCGTCCCGCGTGACGACCCGCCCCCGCTCGAGCGCGAGCGCGTAGAGGAGGCGGAACTCCGTCGGCGTCAGCTCCGCGCTCTGCCCGCCCACGTAGGCCTGCACGTTGAGCGGGTCGACCCTCAGCTCCTCGATCTCGATCGGCTCGCCGCGACGTTCGTCCTGGACACGGACGCCGCGGCGGGCCGCGGCGCGCACGCGCGCGACGAGCTCCTTCATGGAGAACGGCTTCACGAGGTAGTCGTCCGCCCCGATCTCGAGGGCGTGCACCCGGTCGTGCTCGGTCCCGCGCGCGCTCACGACGACGATCGGCGTCCCGATCCCCTCGGCGCGGGCCGTCTCGATCAGCTTCCACCCGTCCACGCCCGGGAGCATGAGGTCGAGGACGCAGACGTCGGGACGCTCGTAGCGGAGGCGCGCCAGGCCCGACTCCCCCTTGTTCACCCAGAGCGGATCGAAACCCGCCGTGGTCAGGTGCCGGGCCATGCCCTCGGCGATGACGTCGTCGTCCTCGATGATAAGCACCTTCGACACGCTGCCCTCGATTCTGCCCTCCGGCACGCGGCCAAGGGGTGCCTCCACGGTAGCGAACTGGTGAAGAAGTGGTGAAGCGACTCACCACTGCGGAGGCGCCATCCCCGGCAGGCCGCCGTCGTCTCCCTTGGGAGCCTCGACGACGGGCAGCCCTGTCTCCTTCCAGGCGGCGAAGCCCCCGACGATGTCGGTCGCGCGCGCGTAGCCCAGATCGCGCAGGCGCCCTGCGGCGAGGCTCGAGGAGAAGCCCTGGGCGCAGAACACGACGAGGCGCCTGCCCAGACCCCCGATGTGCGGGTTTGCGAACTCGCAGTCCGGGTCGGCCCGCCATTCGAGCACGGAGAGCGGAATGTGGATCGACCCCGGGATCACGCCGTTCCGTTGCCGCTCGTCGTCCGCACGTACGTCGACGAGAAGGGCGCCGCGCCCGGCCTCCTCGCTCGCCGCCTCCGGGGTGAGACGCGGCGCGATCCGCCGCCGAGAGCGGGCGAGGAGCTCCCCGACCGTGAGGCGGCGCCCGGGCCACGAGGTGACCGCGACCCACAGGCCGCTCGCCGCGGTCAGGGCCGCGACGGTCGCAGTGGCGGGGCCGGTGCCCGCGGCGTCCGCGAGCAGGCCCGCGAGCAGCGCCCCGACCACAAACCCCGCGTCCCGCCAGAAGCGGTAGACGCCGACAAGCGCTGCCCGGTCCACGGGCGCCGCAACGTCGGAGACGGCGGCGATGAGCGTCGGATAGACGAGAGCGGTGCCGGCCCCGAGGAGTACGGCGGCCGCAAACGAGGGGCCGAAGGCCCCGTCGCCCGCGGCGAGGAGCGCCAGGGCAAGCGCCTGGACGAGCATCCCCGCGGCGATCAGCGGCTTCCGGCCGAGGTGGTCCGACGCCCAGCCGGTCGCGAGCTGGCCGACCCCCCAGACAGCCGGATAGGCCCCCGCCACGAGGCCGATCTCGGCGACCTCCGCCCCTGCCGCGGACATCGAGAGCGGGACGAGGCCCCAGACGAGCGCGTCGTTCAGGTTGTTCACGAGCCCGGCCTGGGAGCAGGCCCTGAGCACCGGGTCGCGGACGGTTCCGCGCGCGAAGGCCTCACGGAAGCGGCCGGGCCGCGCCTCCCCGTGCGAGCGTTGTTCGACGGCCACGTGGCCGGCCGTGTCCGACACGAGGAAGACCGAGACGAGCGTCCCGATCCCGGCGACGATCGCGGCGCCCACCCAGACGACGGTCCGCGGCGCGTACGCGGCGGCGAGGGCGCCGCTCGCCAGGGCCGCGAGCGAGACGCCGAGATAGCCGGCCGACTCGTTGAGCCCGAGCGCGAGCCCTCGGCGGACGGAGCCGACGAGGTCGATCTTCATCACGACCGTCATCGACCACGCGAGACCCTGGTTCACCCCGAGGAAGAGGTTCGCCACGACGATCCACTCCCAGCTGGGCGCCAGAGCGACCAAGATCGGTACGGGAAGCGCGAAGAGCCAGCCGGCCACGAGGAGTCGCTTCCGCCCGGCACGCTCCGCCAGCCCCCCGGCCGCGAGGTTCGTGAAGGCCTTGGCGACGCCGAAGGCGACGACGAAGGAGAGGATCGCGGCGCTCGAGGCGAGGCCGAACTCCTCCTCGCCGACGAGCGGGAGCACGCTCCGCTCGAGCCCGACCATCGCGCCGACGAACGCATTCAGCGCGACGAGCAGCGTGAACTGACGGGCGTTTGCCCGCAGGCCGAGCCGCGCCGTGGGCCGGGTCACGCCCTGGCGGGCGTGGCGCCGCGCCGGTTCGCGGCGACGATCGCCGCCTGGCCGGCGGGCGCCGGGGGAAGGTCGACGAGGAGCTCGCTGGCGAACGAGGCGGCGTCTCGATGCCGCAGCGCCGGGTTGTACCGTCGCTCGAAGCCGATCGAGCTCACCGGGTTGCTGGAGAGCGCGCGCCCGCACACCGAGCCCCCGTAGTGGCTCGGGAAGACCACGACGTGATCCGGCAGCTCGAGCAGTCGGCCGAGAGAGTCGAAGAGCTCGCGCGCGAGCGGCTCCGGATCGCCCTTCGCGTGGAGGTCCGGCCGGCCGACGTCGCCGACGAGCAGGGAGTCGCCCGTGAAGACGAGCCAGGGCTCTTCGGTGCCGCGCCGGCGGTCGGCGACGACGTACGCGTGGTGGGCGGGGGCGTGACCCGGCGTGGCGAGGGCCCGCACGACCGTGTTCCCGAGCTCGATGACCGCGCCGTCCTGAAGAGCGCGGTGCGGGAAGTCGACCTCGGCGCCCTCGGGGAGGTAGGCCGTCGCGCCGGTCGCCTCGACCAGCGCCGGCAGCCCCGAGACGTGATCTGCCTGCACGTGGGTCTCGAAGACGGCGACGATGGGCTTGCCCGCGCGCTCCGCCGCCTCGAGATACGCGTCCACGAGCTCCTCGTGCGCATCGACGACGGCCAGCCTCCCCCGGCTCGGGCAGCCGAAGAGATAGCTCGCGCACGCGGTCGCCTCGTAGAGGAAGCTCCGGAGGATCATAAGGCCAGCCTAGGCCGACCGTTATCATTGAGCAAGGCGAATCTTCAGATAGCAGCCATCGCCATGACCGATAGTTCTCTCTCGCTCCTGTGGGACGCGACACGGCTTCGGCTCCTCGTCGAGATCGAGCGGCAGGGCAGCGTCTCCGCCGCCGCCCGCGCGGTGGGAATCGGCCAGCCCTCGGCCAGCGAGCATGTGCGCCTGCTCGAGGCCGCCGCCGGCCAGCGGCTGGTCGAGCGCAACGGGCGCGGCAGCCGCCTGACCGAGGCGGGCCGTGTCCTCGCTCTCCACGCCGGCCAAGCGCTCGCCACGCTTGCCGCCGGCGAGGAGGAGCTGCGCGCCCTCGCCGGCCTCGAGGCGGGGACGATCCACGTCGGCGCGTCCACGACACCCGGCGTCTACCTGCTCCCGGACACGCTGGGCTGCTTTCGCCGGGACCACCCGAACGTGGCCGTCGAGGTCGAGATCGCCTCGAGCGGGGAGATCCTCGAGCGGCTGCTCGCGGGACGCATCCAGCTGGCGCTCGTCGGCGAGACCGCCGCGGACGACCGCATCGCGCTCGACCCCTTCCTCTCCGACGAGATCGTCGGCGTCGCCCGCCCAGGGTTGCTTCGCGTTCGGAACGGCGGGGTGAGGCCGTCGGCGCTTCGAGACCAGACGCACCTCGTCCGCGAGCCGCGCTCGAGCACCCGCCGCGTGGCCGACCGGGCGCTCGCCGAAGCGGGCGCGGCCTTCGCCCGCGTGTGGGAGCTCGACTCGAGCGAGGCCCAGAAGCGAGCCGCCCGCGAGGGGCTCGGCGTCGCCTTTCTCTCGCGGTTCGCAGTCGCCGAGGAGGTCGAGCGCGGCGAGCTGGAGAGCTTCCGCCTGGCCGGCCGCCCGCCGATCGGGCGAAGCCTCTTCGTCGCCCGCCTGGCGCGCCGCCCGCTCAGCCCGAGCGAACGCGGCTTCGTCGCCACCCTCATGCGTTGCTGTGCCACGCAGGACACCTTCGCGGCCGCTTTGCTCGGCTAATCACTGGCGCGTGAACGAGCGGGCTACGATCCCGTCGAGGTGCGGCGTTTCTTCCGACGCAGCGGCAACGGCCCCAGATCCGATCCGGCCCTGGACGAGCTTCGGCTCGAGGCGAAGCGCGGGCGCGCGCTCGTCGAGGAGAGCCGAGAGATCGTCGTCGTGCTCGACGAGGACGAGCGGGTCGTGGCCGCGAGCCGGCGAGCCCGCGAGCTCCTGAGCGGTCTCGAGGAGGGCGCCCCGGCCCCGAACGCTCTCGTGCGCAGCGCGCTCACGATCCCGTACGAGGTGGACGGACGGCGCGAGACCATCCTCTACGCGCGGGACTCGGGCGACATGGCGGCCTATGAGGAGCTCCGAGCCGGCTTCACGGCTGCCGTCTCCCACGAGTTGCGCACCCCGCTCGCGCGTGTCCTCGCGCTCCTCGAGAGCGCCGCCCTCCCCGGCGCCGACGTCGGCGACCTCATCCAGCAGGCTCAGGGCGAGGTCGACCAGATCCGGGAGCTGATCGACGACATCCTCTTCCTCTCGGAGCTCGAGTCGGGTCACGAGGTCGTCGGCCTTGGCACGACCCGGGTCTTCCCGCTCGTCGTCGAGGTCGTCGAGAGCCTCGAGGAGCAGGCCGTACGGGCGGGGGTGGCGATCGAGGTCGAGGCGGACGAGGACGCCGAGCTGCCGCTCCGGCCGCGGATGATCCGCGTCGTCGTCCAGAACCTCGCGCAGAACGCCGTCCGTTATGCCGGCCCTGGAGCGCACCTTCGCCTCTCGCTCCGCCACGAGGAAGGCGGCGTCGAGCTCGTCGCCGCGGACGACGGCGTCGGGGTGGCCGAGGAAGACCTCCCGCGGCTCTTCGAGCGCTTCTACCGCGCCGACCGCGCCCGTGCCTCGCGAGGCACCGGTCTCGGCCTCGCCATCGTCAAGCACGTCGTCTCCTCGGCCGGGGGAACCGTGGAGGCGACGGGCGCGCGCGGCCGGGGGCTCACGATCCGCTGCTTCTTCCCTGCGGCTTGAGGCCACTCTTCACCACCTCTTCACCACTCGTTCACGGCCTTTCAGCCCACACCCCGGCAGGCCAGGGCGACACTCGCGTCGATGCAACGACGCGAAAGGAGAACCGTGGGAATTCGTCCCATCCCGAGGCTCGTCCTCCTCCTGCTGGCGCTCGCGGTCCTGGCGCTCGGCGCCGCCGGGTGTGGCCGGGACGAGGACGAGGACGACGCGTCCGCCCCGGCTACGTCCGAGGAGACGACCACCGCAGAGGCCGAGCAGCTGTCCGGAAAGGTGATCGCGGACGGCTCGAGCACGGTCGGTCCGCTGACGACGGCCGCCGCGGAGGCCTACCGCGAGGTGCAGCCCGACGTGAACGTCGAAGTGGGGATCTCCGGCACAGGCGGCGGCTTCGAGCGCTTCTGCGCCGGCGAGACCGACATCTCGGACGCCTCGCGCCCGATCAAGGACGACGAGGAGGCGCCGATCTGCGCGGATGCCGGCATCGAGTACGTCGACTACCAGGTCGCCGTCGATGCGCTGACAGTCATCATCAACCCCGAGAACGACTGGGCGACCTGCCTGACCACCGAGCAGCTGAAGAAGATCTGGGAGCCCAAGGCCGAGGGCAAGATCACGAACTGGAACCAGGTCGACCCGAGCTTCCCCGACGAGCCGCTGACGCTCGCGGGCGCGGGAACCGACTCCGGCACGTTCGACTACTTCACCGACGTGATCAACGGCGAGGAGGGCGCGAGCCGCGCCGACTACAACGCCACCGAGGACGACAACGTCACCGTCCAGGCGGTCGCCGGCGAGAAGGGCGCCCTCGGCTACCTCGGTTTCTCATACTACGAGCAGAACCTGGACACGCTGAAGGCGGTCGAGATCGACGGCGGCGGCGGCTGCGTCGCCCCGAGCGCCGAGACCGCCCAGGACGGCACCTACACGCCGCTCGCGCGGCCACTCTTCATCTACGTGAAGAACGAGTCCATCCAGACGAAGCCTCAGGTCAAGGGGTTCGTCGACTACTACCTGAACAACCTGGACGCTCTCGCTGAGGCGGCGTTGTTCATCGGCGTTCCCGAGGACGTCGTCAGCGAGAATCTCTCCAAGCTCCAGACCCAGGCGGGCTAGCAGCAGGGAATGACAGCTCAGGACGCAACCGCAGCCGCGCAGCCGGAACCGATCCGGCTGCGCGGCGAGCGCAGGCGCTGGGGCGAGGACGTCGTCAAGGGCATCCTCGCCCTCTGCGCCCTCGTCTCGGTGGCGACGACGATCGGGATCATCATCGCCCTCGTCGAGCCGTCGATCGAGTTCTTCCGAGAAGTGTCGATCGTTGACTTCTTCTCCGGAGACCGGTGGGCGCCGCTCTTCACCCCAGCCTCGTTCGGAATCCAGCCGCTTCTCGTAGGCACCCTCGTCGTCACCTTCTGGGCCTGCGTGGTCTGCCTCCCGTGCGGGCTCGGCGCCGCCATCTACATGAGCGAGTACGCACGCCCGCGCGTCCGCAACGTTCTCAAGCCTGCCCTCGAGACGCTCGCGGGAATCCCGACTGTCGTCTTCGGATTCTTCGCGCTGACGTTCTTCACCCCCCTCCTCCAGGACCTCGGCCTCGGCGTGAACGTGTTCAACGTCCTCGCCGCGGGGCTCGTGGTCGGCGTCATGCTCATCCCCGTCGTCGCGTCGGTCTCGGAGGACGCCATGAGCGCCGTCCCCCAGGAGCTCCGCGACGGTGCGTACGCGCTCGGCTCCACGCGCCTGCAGGTCTCCACCCGCATCGTCGTGCCGGCGGCGATCTCCGGCATCATCGCCAGCTACATGCTCGCGATCTCGCGGGCCATCGGCGAGACGATGATCGTCCTCATCGCCGCAGGCGGGATTGCCAAGATCACGTTCGATCCGCGCGAGCAGTCCCAGACGATGACCGCCTTCATCGGCGCGACCGGCATCGGCGACATCCCCACCGGCTCGATCGAGTACAAGACCATCTTCGCGGTTGGGCTGACGCTGTTCGTGATCACGTTCGCCATGAACATGCTCTCGATTCGCCTCGTGCGGAAGTTCCGGGAGATCTACGAGTGAGCGTCGCTCGCCTTCGGCTCGCTCCCGTGGGGGAAACCATGTTTCCCCCACGAGCCCGCTTCTTTGACCCAGTGGAGGAACCTCCCGGTTCCCCCACACCCCTTCCACACGCTCATAGGCCGGTCGGCCTATGAGCGTTACCACCGAGTCGCTGGGCAGCCGTTCGCACGGCGACCGGGTGCGAGGCACCGCCTTCTACGTCCTGCTGCTCGTCTCGGTCACGATCGGCTTCCTCCTGCTCGGCGTGCTCCTCGTGGACGTGATCCGCAAGGGGATCGGCTATGTCGACCCGACCCTCTTGAACGAGCCGAACTCCTCCGACCCGAACAAGGCGGGCGCCGGGCCCGCGATCCGCGGGACGATCTACATGATGATCCTGCTTCTCGTCATGGTCGTCCCCATCGGCGTGGGGACTGCGCTCTACCTCGAGGAGTACGCGAATCGCGAGCGCTGGTACAACCGGCTGCTGGAGATCAACATCCAGAACCTGGCCGCGGTGCCGTCGATCGTCTACGGGATCCTCGGGCTCGCCTTCCTCGTCCGCGGCATCGGGCTCGGACGCGTGCTCCTCGCCGGAGCGCTCATCCTGACGCTCCTCGTGCTCCCGACCGTGATCGTGGCGAGCAGGGAGGCGATCCGGGCGGTCCCGGACTCGATCCGCCAGGGGGCCTACGCCCTCGGCGCGACACAGTGGCAGGTCGTCTGGCGACAGGTGCTCCCGGCTTCGATCCCGGGCATCGCCACGGGATCGATCCTCGCGCTCGCGCGCGCGATCGGGGAGACGGCGCCGCTCCTGCTCGTCGGGGCCCTCACCTACGTCGCCGTGAACCCCACGCTCCTCGGCTCCTACACCGCCCTCCCGGTCCAGATCTACCAGTGGATCGCGCGGCCGCAGGAGGAGTTCCGCGTCTTGGCCGCCGCCGGGATCATCGTGCTGCTCGTGATCCTGCTGACGATGAACGCCTTCGCAATCTGGCTCCGCAACCGCTACCAGAGAAGATGGTGATGTCCGACATGGAAAGCGCACCGGCCGCACCTGCAAGAATCGCGGGCGTGGACGAGAAGATCCTCGCCGAGCGAGCGCGAGAGGCGGCCTCAACCCGCCGGGACGTCCTCTTCGACGTGTCGCGCCTGACGGTCTCGTACGCGGACGTGCCCGCCCTGAAGGGGGTGTCGCTCGAGATCTACAAGAACTTCGTGACGGCGTTCATCGGGCCGTCCGGCTGCGGGAAGAGCACCTTCATCCGCTGCTTCAACCGCATGAACGACCTGATCCCGAGCGCGAATGTCGACGGCACGATCCTCTACCACGGAATCGACCTGTATGGGCCCGAGGTGGACTCCGTCGAGGTGCGCAAGCGGATCGGCATGGTCTTCCAGAAGCCGAATCCGTTTCCCAAGTCGATCTACGACAACGTCGCCTTCGGCCCGCGCGTGCTCGGCTGGAAGAAGGACCTCGACGCGCGGGTCGAGCGGGCGCTCCGCCACGCGGCGCTCTGGGACGAGGTGAAGAACCGGCTGAAGGCGAGCGCCTACAGCCTCTCGGGCGGGCAGCAGCAGCGGCTCTGCATCGCGCGCTGCCTCGCCGTCGAGCCCGACGTGCTCCTCATGGACGAGCCCGCCTCGGCGCTCGACCCCATCTCGACGACGGCGATCGAGGACCTCATGCACGAGCTCAAGCGCGAGTACACGATCGTCATCGTCACCCACAACATGCAGCAGGCCGCGCGCGTCGCCGACATGACGGCCTTCTTCAGTGTCGAGGTGGACGAGGAGCAGGACCGCCGCACGGGCGTCCTCGTCGAGTACGACGCGACGCCGACGATCTTCACGAACCCGGGCGACAAGCGGACGGAGGACTACGTCACCGGACGCTTCGGATGAGAGTCACGCTCCAGGAAGAGCTCGATCAGCTGGAGGCCGCGCTCCAGGAGGAGGGCGCGCTCGTCCTTCGCGCCCTGCGCGGCTGCCTGAACGCGCTCGAGCAGTCCGACGTCGAGCTGGCCGACGAGGTGATCGCCTTCGACGACGAGGTCGACGACGCTTACCTCGCGATCGAGGAAGGGATCCAGTCCCTGCTCGCCCGCCAGACCCCAGTCGCCGTCGACCTGCGCCTCGTCCTCGCCATCCTCCACGACAACCTGCACCTCGAGCGCATGGCCGACTACTGCGTGACGATCTCGAAGCTGACGAAGCTCGTGCAGGACGTCCCGCACGACCAGACCCTCCTCGAGGGGTTCGAGGAGATGGGGCAACGGGCCGAGGAGATGATCCGCGTCGCTCTCGACTCCTTTCGCGACCGCAACGCCGCCCGGGCGGAGTCCCTCGTCGACCTCGACGAGCTGATCGACCGCGCGAACAGGCGCGTCGTCGGACACGTTCTCTCGCTCGGCGGCGACCCCGCGCTGCGCGAGTGGGGCCTCCGCATGATCATTGTCTCGCGCTGCCTCGAGCGCATTGGCGACCACGCCGTGGACATCGGGGAGCAGACGGCCTACCTCGTGAGCGGCGACTTCCGCGAGTTCACGGACGCGTCGCACGGGCCCGGCACCACTCCCCGCGACCTGTAGTGCAGGCGCCGACGGTGCTCTTCGTCTGCGTCGGGAACGCGGGCCGGAGCCAGATGGCGGCCGCGCTGCTCCAGCTTCACGGCGCCGGTCGCGTCGACGTGCGCTCCGCAGGGAGCGAGCCCGCCGACCGCGTCCACCCGGCAGTCGTCGAGGCGATGGCGGAGCTCGGCGTCGACATCTACGAGGAGACGCCGAAGCGCCTCGAAGAGGAAGCCGTTCGCGGGGCGGACGTCGTCGTGACGATGGGCTGTGGCGACGCGTGCCCCGTCTACCCGGGCAAGCGCTACGAGGACTGGGAGATCGAGGACCCGGCCGGAAAGAGTCTCGACGACGTGCGCGAGATCCGCAACGCGATCGACCGGCGCGTGCGCGTCCTCGTCGGCGAACTCCTGTAGCCGGCGCGGCGTCCTGCTACAAAACCGGGCGTGGCCCGCTTTGTCTGCACTCTCGCCCTGCTCACGGTCCTCGCCGCGAGCCCCGCTCGGGCGGACACGGGCATCCTCGCAATCGGGGACTTCGGCGTCGGCGGGGAGCGCGAGCGCCGCACGGGCACCGCCGTCGAGAGCTTCGCGGGCCGGCACCAGGTCGACGCTCTCGTCACCCTCGGCGACAACGACTACACGGAGCTGCCGCGCGCGTTTCGCGCCAACTGGCTCGGCGCCTTCGGGTGGGCGGCCGCCGACGGCCTCCTCGTCGCGGGAACCCTCGGCAACCACGACGCCCGCGTCGACGGGGGACGCTACGAGTTCGAGCTCCTGGGAATGCCCGGACGCTACTATCGGCGGCGAGTAGGCGACGTCGCCCTCTTCCTCCTCGATTCGAACCGGATCGGAGACGTCCAGCTCCGCTGGCTCGACTCGGTCCTCGCCTCGACGACCGCGCCCTGGAAGGTCGTCGCCTTTCACCACCCCGCCTTCAGCTGCGGCGGGTACCAGGGAGACGCGCGTGTCCGGCGCCTGCTCCTCCCCATCTTCGAGCGGAACGACGTCGACCTCGTCCTCTCGGCGCACGACCACAACTACCAGCGCTTCGCCCCCCGCCGCGGCGTGACCTACGTCGTCCACGGCGGCGGCGGCGCCCGCCTCTACCCGCTCACCTCGTGCCCGCGCGGCTTCCCCCGGCGAGTCGCGGCCCGCAAGGCGCACGGCTGGCTGTACCTCTACGCGACCGCGGACGCGCTGCGCGTGCGTGCGGTCGGCCGCTGGGGCGGGATTCACGACGACTTCCTCATATACCCCTAGCGGGCCGCGACGGCCGGTCGAGCCTCTTCGTCGTCTCGAACTCGCTGCGGCTCCGCCGCTTGCCCCGGGAGGCACGCTAGCGCTCGTTCTCGAGCGGGCGATGGCGCCCGTGGTAGGAGACGAGCGTGCAGAGAAGGCCGGTGAGGGCGACGCCGGGGCCGACCTCGAGCAGGAGGCGCGCCTCGTCGGAGCGCTCGACGCCGGTGACGAGCCCGCCCACGCAGATCCAGACCGCGGCGAGAATCGGCGGCAGGAGGAGCAGAATCACCGTCCGGTCGTGCCAGGGCCGGCCGCGCGCGGCCCAGAGCAGGTAGTCGGCGACGGCAAGGACGAGCACGACGAGTGCCGGGAGGATCCCAGTCAGCACCTCGCCCGAGGCCGCCGCGACCCAGATCGCGAGCGCCGCGGCGCCGATCGTCAGGTAGCGCGGCGCGGCTCCAGCTCCTGTTCGTGCCCCTCGACGTGCACGTCTGGGAGCCAGGAGAGCCAGGAGGGCAGGTACCAGTTCCAGCGCCCGAGGAGCGTCATCGTCGCCGGCACGACGACCGAGCGGATGATCGTCGCGTCGATGAAGAGCGCGACCGCGATCCCGAAGCCCATCTGCTGGAACATGACGAGGTCGCCGCGGGCGAAGCCGGCGAAGACGGCGATGATGATGAGCGCGGCGCCGGTGATCAGGCGCGCGGTCGAGCCGACGCCGAACGAGACGGCGTCGTCGTTCGAGCCGGTCTGCGAGTAGCGCTCGCGGATGCGGCTGAGCAGAAAGACCTGGTAGTCCATCGAGAGCCCGAAGAGGACGGCAAAGAGGAAGAGCGGCACCCAGGCCTCGACGACGTCCACCTGCTGGAAGCCGAAGAGCTCGTTCCCGATCCCTTTGACGAAGACGAGCACGAGAAGGCCGTAGGCGGCGCCGACCGAGAGCAGGTTCATGGCGATCGCGGTCGCCGGGACGACGATCGAGCGGAACGCGATCGTCAGCAGGATGAAGCTGAGGCCGAGCACGAAGATGAACACGATCGGGAGCCACGCGTCCATGACGTCGTAGTAGTCGATGTCTTCGGCGGTGGCGCCGCCTACGAATGCCTGCATCCCCGAGTCGGCGAAGGCCTGCGGGATGCCGTCGCTTCGCAGGTCGCGGACGGCGGCGACCGCTTCCGCCGACACGGCGTCGCCCGCGACGGGGACCGTGAGGACGATGAGGCCGCCGTCCGGGCTCGTCTCGGTCGTGGGCGGCCCGAAGATCTCACGTTCCGAGAGCTCGCCCTCGAGCCGCTCGACCGCAGCCCGCACGCCGGGCGAGGCCGAGTCCCCCTCGACGACGATGCGAACCGGATCCGTCGTCCGCCCGGGGAACTCGCGATTGAGGAGCAGGAAGCCCTGCTTGGACTCGAAGCGGTCCGGGAGCGTGCTGATGCCCGCGGTGCCGGTCTCGAGCCAGAGCACCGGCACGGCCGCCGCGAGCAGGAGCGCGACCGCCGTGACGAGGCTGACGACCGGACGCCGCATGACGGCACGCACGATCCTCCCCCAGAAGCGGCTCTCCGCGCCGGCGGCCGCCGTCCGGCCGAAGTAGGGCACGCGCAGCGACTCGATCCTGTCGCCGAGCAGGCTCAGCACCGCCGGCAGCAGCGTCAGCGCGGCGACGACCGAGACGATGCCGACGAGGATCGCGCCCGTTGCCAGGCTCCGCATGATCGTGTTTGGGACGAGCTCGAGCCCGATCATGGCGAGCACGAAGGCGGCCCCGCTGAAGAGGACGGCGCGGCTCGCGGTGGTGCCCGCCGTCTCGATCGCGTGGAGCCTCTCCCGTCCGTGCGAGCGCTCCTCCCGGAAGCGGCTGAGGATGAAGAGCGAGTAATCGATCCCCAGGGCCAGGCCCATGCCGAAGATCATGTTCGTGACGAAGACCGAGAGCTCGAAGACCTGGCCCACGATTGACGTGAGCGCGAGAGCCACGACGATCGAGAGGATCGCCAGGACGAGCGGGACGACGCCCGCCACCACCGTCCCGAAGACCAGGAGGAGGACGAGCAGGGCGGCCGGCGCGCCGAAGAAGAGCTCGCCCTTCTGGAGGTCCTCCTCGGACAGCTTGTTGAAGTCCTCGTCGAGGGTGAGCTCACCCGTCATAGCCGCCTCGGCGCCCGGCTCCTCGTCGAACTGCTGCACCGCTGCGACCACGTCTCCGAGCCTGTCCTCGTTCGGCCCGAGGCCGATGAGGAGCGCGGTCGCGGTGCCGTCCTCGGAATCGAGTCGCTCCTGACCCTCGTCGGCCGACGTGACGACGGTGGTCGCGCCAGCCTCGCGCAGCTCCTCGGTGAGCTGCTGCACGCGCTCCTGCTCGACAGCACCTCCGGCGAAGCTCACGACCACGACCTCGCTCGTCGCCTGCTCGAGCGCTTCCGGCGAGGGCGGGAAATGCTGGAGGAGGAGCTCCTCCGCCCGCTTCGAGTCGGTGGGGCTCGTCACCTCGCCTTCCGTGGTCAGGGTATCGCCGAGCAGCATGGCCACAACGGCCATGGAGAGCACGACGACGGCGATCCAGAGCCCCACGGTTCGCCAGGGATGGAGCGCGGACGCGCGAGCGAGGGATTCCGTCGAGAGACTCACGACAATGGGGCGAGGAAGTTAGCACTCACTCACAACGCTGTCAAGATCGGCGAACCGACGCCCCGGCTCCGGCCGCCCCGACAAACGCCGTGTAGGGTCTCGCCGTGCTGGCGATCACGGCCGGGAGTTTTCGCTTCACGGCGCGGCTGGAGGAGGAGGCCGCGCCGAGAACCGTGGCCGCGCTGCGGACGCTCCTGCCGCTGCGGAGCCACCTCGTGCAGGCGCGCTGGAGCGGCGAGTCGGCGTGGGTGCCCATGGGCTGGGAGCTCGCGCTCGACCTCGGCCCGGAGAACGCGAACAGCTATCCGGCGGCAGGCGAGCTCCTGCTCTACCCGGGCGGCCTCTCCGAGGTCGAGATTCTCTTTCCCTACGGGGCGACGTGCTTCGCAAGCAAGATGGGCCAGCTGGCGGGCAACCATGTCGCCACGGTCGAGGAAGGTGGCGACCAGCTCACCGAGCTCGGGCGCGTCGTCCTCTGGGAAGGCGCGCAGCCGATCCTCTTCGAGGAGAGCTAAACGCCGTCGACCCGCCTGGGGACGCGAGGCGGACGCTCGCCCGTCGTCGCTGAGCCACAATCAGGGCATGGCAGCGACGACGCTCTCCCCCGCAGAGGTCGAGGTCGAGAGCCCGGTGGGGCGAGACGAGCCGGAGCACGACCGGCCGTGGATCGTGATCGTCTGGAACGACCCCATCAACCTCATGTCGTACGTCACCCTCGTCTTCCAGAAGCTCTTCGGCTACAGCAGGGAGAAGGCGACGACGCTCATGCTTCAGGTGCACAACGAAGGGAAGGCCGTCGTCTCGGGCGGCACGCGCGAGAAGGCCGAGCACGACGTTGCCCGCCTGCACGCGCACGGGCTCTGGGCGACGATGCGCCAGGACTGACCCTACGAGCGCAGGAAGGCCAGGACGGCGAGGACGCGCCGGTGGTCGTCCGGCGCCGGCGGGAGACGGAGCTTCGTGAAGATGCTGTTCACGTGAGTCTCCACCGTCTTCGGGCTGAGGAAGAGCTTCGCGCAGATGCCCCGGTTCGAGCGGCCTTCGGCCATGAGGGCAAGCACCTCGCGCTCGCGCGGGGTCAGCTCCTCGAGCGGATCGGACGCGCGCCGGCGCCCGAAGAGCTGCGCGACGACCTCGGGATCGATGGCCGTTCCCCCCTTTCCGACGCGCCGCACCGACTCCACGAACTCGTCGATCTCGAGCACGCGATCCTTGAGCAGGTAGCCGAAGCCCTCAGGGTGCTCGCTGAAGAGGTCGAGCGCGTGCTTCGCCTCGACGACCTGCGAGAGGACGAGGATCCCGACCTCCGGATGCCGCGCGCGGATCTCCCGCGCCGCGCGCGTACCCTCGTCGGTCTGAGTCGGCGGCATGCGCACGTCGACGATGACGACGTCGGGCCGCTCGCGGTGGACGGCGTGGTGGAGCGCGTCGGCGTCTCCGACCTGCGCGGCCACGTCGATCCCGGCCTCGGCGAGCACGCGCGCCAGGCCCTCCCGCAGCAGCACCGAGTCCTCTGCGATCACGACGCGCACGGGATCTCCCCCACGACGCGTGTCCCCCGCCCGGGGGGACTCTCGACGAGGAGGCGTCCGCCAAGCGCCTCCACGCGATCCGCCAGCCCGCGCAGGCCGGAGCCCTCCTCGGCGTGCGCACCGCCGACGCCGTCGTCCTCGACCTCGACCACGAGCACGCCGTCCCGACGCCGAGCGCTCACGGCGGCCTGCGACGCCCGCGCGTGCTTGACGACGTTCGCCAGCGCCTCGCACGCGACGAAATACGCGGTCGCCTCCACCTGCGCCGGGAGACGCCCCTCGGACACGTCGAGCGACACGGCGATGGGCGTCCGGCTCGTGAGCGACTCGAGCGCGGCCGCGAGCCCCTCCTCGGTGAGGATGGCCGGGTGGACGCCGCGCGCGAGCTCCCGGAGCTCCTCGACGGCCACTTGGAGCTCGTCGACGGCCTCCGCGAGAAGCCGGTCGACCTCGGGATCCGCCTTGGCGCCGAGCTGCCGTTGGGCGCTGCGCAGTTGGAGGGCGAGCGCGACGAGCCGCTGCTGGGCGCCGTCGTGAAGGTCGCGCTCGATCCGGCGGCGCTCGTCGTCCGCCGCCTGCACGATGCGTACGCGCGACTCCTGCACCTTCGCGAGTTGCGCTCTCGTCTCCGCGTGGAGACGCGCGTTCTCGAGCGCGAGGCGGGCGGCGGCGCCTGACGCTTGGAGGAGCTCGGGCTCGTCTGCGAGCGTCGCGTCGTGCACGATCGCGGCGACCGGCTCCCCCTCATGGTCCAGCCGCGTGACCGCGCGGTCCGCCCCATCCCTGGGAAGCGTCACGATGCGGCCGCGGTCGTCTACGAACTCTCGCCGCTCCGGCAGCCAGAAGGCGACCTCGAGCGTCGGGTCGCCGAGGGTCCTGGCGAGCGCGTCGCGAACCCCCTGCGGTGGCGTCCGGTCGAGCTCGAGCACGAGCTCGCTCACGTTCCCCCGCGCGAGGCGCGAGCGAAGCATTCCGGCCAGGAGAGCCAGCGGCAGAGCGATGAAGCCCGCGATCTGCCACCAGAACAGGTACTCGTAGAGCAGGGCGGGCGGGCGCTCGACGAACGTGAAGACGACCTCGGGCACAGCCCGTAAGGCGAAGACGATCGCGGCGAGGAGAAGCGGCGCCAGGATGCGACGCGCCCTCGGCGTCGCCCGGGCGAGCCTGCGCAGGATGAGGGCGATGAAGAGCGTGGCGAGTACGCCCCAGACGAAGACGACGAACACCTGCTGGAGGCGCAGAGCGAGCTCCATGTTCCCGGAGACGAGGAGCAGGCTCTCGCGCGGCGTCGGGTCGAGGAAGCGGAGCCGCTCGCTTCCGTCGTAGAAGAGTAGGACCGCGAGGGGCAGCAGAAACATCGACGCGTAGCCGGCCTTGACGAGCGCTCGCTCCGCGCGCCCGGTTACTCGGCCCGACGGGTACGCGAGGACGGAGTGCGCGACGAGCGCGTAGCTCAGCTCGCTGAGCGCAAAGAACACCGTGAAGGCGAGCGGGTCGTGGCTGTAGCGGAGTTGGCGGAGCAACAGCGCGAAGCCCGCCGCGGTCATCAGCGGCCCGAGCCAGTTCTCCGGCCGCCGGGCCCACGCGATCAGGCCCGCGAGGAGAAAGGCCCAGGCGACGGCCACGATCGCCAGCGACCGCGTGGACGTCGTGGCCGGGCCCAGGTTGTCGACCTGGACGTTGTAGGCGACCACGCCGAGGGCGATT
Organism: Actinomycetota bacterium; assembly: GCA_020029595.1. Taxonomy (GTDB): domain Bacteria; phylum Actinomycetota; class Thermoleophilia; order Gaiellales; family Gaiellaceae; genus JAIBJN01. Next base: position 28,944 of record JAIBJN010000011.1, read on the forward strand.
CCGGCCAGCCCCAGCGCAAGTCGGAGCAGTCTCATGCCGCGCGGTCGAGCAAGGCCAGAAGCGCCTCGCCCGAGAGCTGCTCCTTCGAGATGAACCCGAGCGCCCCGCTCTCCCGAACGCGCCGACCGAGATCCGACTGCGCCCGGCTGGAGATGAGGACGACTCTCGTCCGAGCGTCGGCGAGCTCCTCGGCGACCTCGAAGCCGCTCCTGTCGGGCAACCCGACGTCGAGCAGGACGAGTCCGGGCTCGAGCTCCCGTGCGAGCCGGAGCGCCGATTCGCCGTCCGCTGCCTCGCCGACGACCTGGAAGCCCTCGAGCTCGAGCAGCCGGCGGGCAGAGGCCCGGAACGTCGGGTGGTCGTCGACGACCAGCACGGTCCAGGTCATGCCCGAATCGTCACACATGTCGGTCGCGGCGGCTACCGGGCGAGCCAGGAGATCGCAGCGCCGCAGACCAGGGAAAACCCTGAGCCGAACCCGAGGCTCGCCCGGTTTCGCGCGGCGGCGTCGCGTCCTACCGTCGGCCGTATGAACAGTCGCGCACTCATCCGCCGCTGGCACTCGCCGGCACTCTTCGCCCTCATCGGGCTCTGCTTCCTGCTCCCCTTCGGCACCGTGTCCTGCAACGGGGCTGAGACGACGTTTACCGGCGCTCAGCTCGCCACCTGGAGCGTGCCGGAAGGAGGACCCGTCGAGGGTCGCCAGCTCGGCGACCGGGTCGAGGACGAGACCTCCCCCCAGGCGGCGGCCACGCTCGCCATCGCCGCGCTCGGGCTTCTCATCGGCGTGCTCGGGCTTCCGCGGGGCGAGGGCTGGTGCGCGGCGGCCGGCATCGTCACCACGCTCCTGATGCTCCAGGGCATCGACCTGTTCGGGGCCGACGTCACGATCCACACGGGTTACTCGCTCACACTCCTCCTCTTCGTGTGGGCCGCCGTGCTGCACTGTCTGCGAAGGTTGGCGCGCAGACGGCAGCGATCCACCCGTGCGCAGCCGCCTCGCACGGCGACCGCGGAAGGCTCGAGCCCCGTCCGCAAGCGGGACCCCTACTGGGCATCCCGGCTCTAGGCGAGAATCGGGGTGTGTTCGTCCGTCCTCCGATCGAGCGGACGCGCGAGGGCGACTTCCGCCTTCGGCTCTCCGACGGCGAGCGCGAGCTCCTGCGCGCCCTGGCGGGCGAGCTTCTGGGGCTCCTCGACGCGGACCGCGAGGACCCGGCGCTCCGGCGACTCTTTCCGCCCGCATACGAGGGCGACGAGGAGAGCGAGGCCGAGTACCGGCGGCTCACGCACGACGAGCTTCAGGAGGGGCGTCGGGAGGCGCTCCTTCTGCTCGCGGAGACCACAGGCCGCGACCGGCTCACCGCCGAGGAGCTCGATGCCTGGCTCCGCGCGCTCACCGACCTCCGCCTCGCTCTCGGGACGCGCCTCGACGTGACCGAGGAGGTCTACGTTCGCGAGATCGATCCGTCGGAGCCCGAGGCCTACGAGCTCTCCGTCTTCGCGTACCTGAGCTGGCTCCAAGAGCAGGCCGTCGAGGCCGCGACGCCTCCGGGGGCTTGATCCGCGGCAGCGCCACAATCTCCCCCAGGGAGCCGCCTCGTAGCCGGCCTCTGCGATCGCCTCGCGCACCGACGCGTCCGTCGACCGCCATGCCCCGAACCGCGACGATCCTCGCCTCGACGTCGACGTCGCCGCCCGTCACCCCCGCCACCATGCCCACCTCGCTGGAGATTGCCGGCGCACAGTGCGCGCAATGTATCCCCGGAACGCTGTACCGGATTTCCTCCACGTTTTCTCCTCGGCCCGGAGGGCGAGCACCGGCGAGAGGAGCGGACCGAAGAGCTCGTGGCCGCGTTCGGACGCCTCCTCGGGCGCAGCTGGTGCCGCCGGCTAGTGGGCGTGCTCGCGCGCGCTCACGGTCCGCCACGAGTCCCAGGTGATCCTGAGGATGACGAGAGTGATAGCGAGCCCGACGATTGGGTCGATGATGGGCGCGCCGAGGGAAACGCCGACCGCGCTCGCGACGACGCCCAGGGAAACGAAGCCGTCCACCCGGGCGTGGTTGCCGTCGGCGACGAGAGCCGGGCTCTCGAGGCGACGGCCCGCCCTCGTCCGAATCTGGGCGGCGATCTCGTTCCCGGCGAAGCCGACGAGGCCCGCGATCGCGAGCGCGCCGAGGTACGAGAGCTCCTGGGGCTCGATCAGGCGCATGACCGTCTGGTAGAGAGCCACGCAGGCCGAGACGAAGATCGCCAGGACCACGAAGTAGCCGGCGAGGCGCTCCCCGCGGGGCGAACGGAGGACGAAGGCGACCCAGAGAGGTACGGCCGTGAGCGCGTCGCCGGCGTTGTGGATCAGATCGGCGAGGAGGGCGACGCTCCCGGAGACGACGTAGATCGCCGCCTGAGCCACGGCCGTCGCCCCGAGAACGGCAAGGCTGAGCGCCACGGCGCGGACTCCCGCGCGCGAGCGGACGATCGACGGGTAGACGAGGCCGTGCGCGTGGCCGTGGCCAGGCTTGGGATCGTGGCTGTGGGCGTGCGCGGCGTGGCTCACGAGGCCCGGACGGGCTGGAGCGGACGGGAGGCGAGACCCAGGCGTAGGTGCTCGGCGTGGTACACCGCCTCCTCGAGCAGGACGCCGACGTGGGAATCGTGGAGCGTGTAGACCGTCCTTCGGCCTCGGCGGTCGCCGACCACGAGGCCAAGGTGGCGGAGAATGCGCAACTGGTGGGACACGGCGGACGGCTCCATGCCGACGTCGGCTGCGAGCACGCCCACCGAGCACGGCGACTCGCGCAGGCGCGCGAGGATGCGAACGCGGCTCGGCGTGGCGAGCGCCTGCATCGTTTCGGCCACCTGGCGCGCAAGCTCGGCGTCGACGACGCGGACCGCTCCGGGGTCTCCCTGGACGCCGTGGCTCATCGAACGCCAGCATACATGAATAGTTGTTCATCCGCGCGGGAAAGACGCCCGCAGCGGCCTAGAATGAAGGCTGGGAGCCCTCCTTGTCAGAGGAAGTCCCAGAGCCGAGCGACCCGAAGCGATCCCGCCTCCGCTCCCGCTTGCGGGCGATCCTGAAGTGGGGGCTCATCGGCGTCGCAGCGGCGTTCGTCCTCATCCAGGTCCTCCCCTTCGGGTGGAGCCACACGAATCCAGGGGCGCACTCGGAGCCTCCCTGGGACAGCTCCCGTACGCGGGAGCTCGCGATCAACGCCTGCTACGACTGCCACAGCAACCGGACCGAGTGGCCCTGGTACTCCTACGTCGCGCCCATGTCCTGGCTCGTCGAGTACGACGTCGACAAAGGACGCCACGCGCTGAACTTCTCCGACTGGGAGCGGTACGTGGAGAAGCAGCGGGAGAAGGCGGAGAGGGAGCGGCTGAAGGCGTTGGAGCGGGCGAGGAAGGGAGAGAAGCCGGAGAAGGAGAAGGTCCCCAGCCTCGTCAAGGTCGTGCTGAAAGGGGAGATGCCGATGTGGTACTACGCCATCGCCCACCCGGACGCGAGACTCTCCGAGGCCGAGAAGCAGGAGCTGGCGGAAGGGCTCGCGCGTACATTCGGCCTCGACGGTGCCGAGTGACGGAGAAGGCGACGACTGGACGGCGGCGTCGTCTTCGTTCTAGACCGCGGCGGGGGTCCTCGGTGCCATGCTGAGGACCTGAAAGCAGCGCTCGAAGGCCGCGCGGTCACCACGAATCGACGCGGCGCCCTGCTCGAGCGCCTCACTGGCGGAGAGCTCGCCGCCGGTTAGGCGAAAGAAGGTCGACATGTCGACCTCGACGTCGACGTCGGGGTCCTCGGCGGCGCCCACCGATGTGTGAAGACAGCCGTTCTCCAGGTGGACGGAGAAGACGTCTGCGTCGATCCGCAAGACGTAGGTCTCGGTGAGCCCGCGGGCGGCCTCGGGGGAAAAGAGCGCCGCGAAGGCGTTGATGCCCCACTCGGGGTAAAGCTCGTCCTCCGGCCCCGGAGGGCCGAGCGAGCGGGCGCCCCAGCGGGCAAGCGCGTAGAAGACCTCGTCCAACTCGGCGCCGTACTCCGTCAGCTCGTAAACGGTCGCAGGGGCGGGCGGAGGAAGCTTGCGCTTGTGTACGACGCCCGCCCCCTCGAGCTCGCGTAGCCGCGCGGCGAGGATGTTGGTCGCGATCCCGGGTAGGCCGTCGGCGAGGTCGGTGTAGCGCTTCGGCCCGTGCAAGAGCTCACGGACGATCAGGAAGGCCCAGCGCTCGCCGACGAGACAGAGAGCGTGTGCGACAGGGCAGTACTGGTCGAAGCGCTTCGCCATCGCTTGCGATTGTAGCGGAGACCCTTGCGGATTCATAGGTTTAACTTGCGAGATACAAGTCTATGCTGTACGTTGGCAAGCTCACCCGCTGCACCAACGGCGAAAGGACTCGATGAAGATGGCCGGCTCTGTCGAACGAAAGTGGTTCGCACTCGCGCTCCTCTGTGCGGTGCAGTTCATGGTCGTGCTCGACATCGCGATCGTGAACGTCGCCCTGCCCTCGATCCAGACGGATCTCGGCTTTTCGCAGGAGAACCTGCAGTGGGTGATCAGCGCCTACGCGCTCGTTTTCGGCGGCTTCCTCCTGCTGGGCGGCCGGCTCGCCGACCTGCTCGGGCGCAGGCGCGTCTTCGTCTTCGGCCTCGTCGTCTTCTCGCTCGGCTCGTTCCTCTGCGGCCTCGCCTGGAGCGAGGCGTCTCTCATCGGTGCGCGCGCGATCCAAGGCCTCGGTGCGGCGGCGATCACGCCCGCGGCGCTCTCGATCCTGACCACGACCTTCAGTGAAGGGCGCGAGCGCAACATCGCGCTCGGGGCGTGGGGCGCGGTCGGTGGCTTCGGCGCAGCAGCGGGCGTCCTCATGGGCGGCATCCTCACCGATCTCCTCTCGTGGGAGTGGATCTTCTTCGTCAACGTCCCCGTGGGCATCCTCGGGCTCGTCCTCGCCCCGATCCTGCTCGGCGAGAGCCGCGACGCGCACGGCCAAGGCCACGACGTGCCGGGCGCAGTCCTCATCACCTCCGGGCTCGTCCTCCTCGTCCTCGGCATCACTCAGGGTCAAAGCTGGGGCTGGAGCTCCGGGAAGACGATCGGCGTCTTCGTCGCGTCCGTGATCCTGCAGGCGGCCTTCCTCCTCTGGGAGCGGCGGCAGCGCGATCCGCTCGTTCCTCTCTCCATCTTCGTCCGCCTGCAGACCCTGACGGCAGCGAACGTGGCCGGCTTCATCATGGGCACGGCGCTCTTCTCCATGTTCCTGATGCTGACGCTCTACATGCAGCAGGTGCTCGGCTACTCGCCGTTGGAGACCGGCCTCGGTTACCTCGCCGTCGCCGGAACGGCCGTCATCTGGGCCAATGTGGCCGCCGTCGTCGTGAACCGCGTCGGCGTCAAGCCCGCCCTGATCTTCGGCATGAGCATGCTCACCCTCGGGCTCCTCTACTTCACGCAGGTGTCAGTGGACGGCTCCTACTGGGCCAATCTCCTCCCGGGCTTCCTGGTCATTGGGATCGGCATTCCCTTCGCCTTCGTCCCGATCACGATCGCCGCCCTCGCGGGGACGAAGCCGCAGGAGGCGGGGCTCGCGTCCGGCCTGATCAACACCTCGCAGCAGATCGGCGGCGCCGTGGGCATCGCCGTTCTCTCGACCATCGCCGTCTCGACGACCGACGATGCCGTGACGAGCGGGAGCGCGATGCCCGTCGCGCTCACGGACGGCTTCGTCAACGCCTTCTGGGCAGGGGCGGCGATCGCGTTCGCCGGCGTCCTCGTCTCGATCTTCCTCGTCCGCGGAAAGGACCTGAGGCCGCAGGAGGCCGTCATCGGCGAGCCCGCGCTGGAGCTCGACGCGGCCGCCTAGTGGAAGACGCTGGCTTACGCGGACGCGCCGCTGGCGCGGGAGGGCACCGAGGGCCGGCACGGCCGGAGCTCCCCGCGCCGCGGATGCCTCGGGCGCGCTCCTTCCAAGCTCCGATGGGAGCTCTGGCCCGCGGGTCGGGATCACCGTACGATGGAGCGTGCGGAGGCGCCGGGTGTGCCGCCGCGCGCCCAGGGCACCCGCCGCGCCCGCAGTGATCCCCAGAGGAGGCCACCTTGCATCCGTCCCAGTGTCCGGTCTACACCACGGGCTCGTGGGCAGCCGTTCCCCGAGCAGGAGGAGGGGCCTTCATCGCGGCCTGGGAGGAGTTCGCGGGGTGGGCCGCGGGGCGCGACGGAGCCGGTGATGCGATCCTGGCTCGGGACGTGCGCGCGGAGGGCCGCTACGTGAGCTTCAAGCGTGAGCGCCCGCACGCTCGTCCTCGGCGGCGGCTTCGGCGGCATCGCGACCGCCGTGGAGCTGCGACGACTCCTCGGCGACGACCACGAGATCGTGCTGGTCGACCGCAAGCCGCAGTTCACGATGGGCCTGCGCAAGCTGTGGGAGCTGGTCGGTCACGGAACCTTCGCCGACGGCAGCCGGTCGCGCGTGCTGCTCGCGCGGCACGGCGTCGAGTTCCTCCAGACGGAGATCAACGCGATCGACCCCTCGGGACGGCGCGGGGAGACATCTGACGGTTGGCGCGACGGCGACCATCTCGTGGTCGCCCTCGGCGCGGTGTCGCGGCCCGACCTCGTGCCCGGGCTCCCGGAGCACGGTCACGACGTCTGGGGCTTCGCCGGCGTCCCGGCCGCAGCCGAGGCGCTAAGGGCCTTCGACGGCGGGCGGATCGTCGTCCTCATCGCAGGCGCTCCCTACCCGTGCCCCCCGGCGCCATACGAGTGCGTCCTCCATCTCCACGAGCACCTCCTCGCCCGTGGCCTGCGGGACCGGACGGAGCTCGCGGTTGCGACGCTCCAGCCGATGCTGATGCCGAACGCCGGTCGCGACGGCTCGGAGTGGATGGGGCAGCAACTCACCGAGCGCGGCATCTCCTACCGGCTGGGCGCGAAGACCGAGCGGGTGGAGCCCGCCGTCGTCGTGCTCGCCGACGGCGAGATGCCCTTCGATTTGCTGATCGCGGTCCCGCCCCACCGGCCTCCCGCCGTCGTCGCCGACAGCGAGCTCACGGCGGGGCACGGATGGATCGCCGTCGATGCGGGTACGCTCGCGACGTCCCACGAGGGCGTCTACGCGGTGGGGGACGTCACCCTGATCCCGCTCGCGAACGGCCTGCCGCTCCCGAAGGCCGGGGTGATGGCGGAGCTCCAGGGCACCCGGGTGGCGCGGGCGATCGCGGCCGAGTTGCGTGGCGAGGAGCCTCCGGCACCGTTCGACGGCAGCGGCTTCTGCCCGATCGAGCTCGGGCCTGGTTCGGCGGCGCTCGTCGAAGGCCATTGGTACGCCGAGCCCGAGCCGGTCGTCACGGTCTCCGAGCCGAGCGCGGCGCACGCGGCCGAGAAGGCGGCCTTCGAGACCGAGCACCTGGAGCGCTGGTTCGGGGCCTGAGCTCGGACGGGCCCCACCGGGCCCCGGACATCACCCGACGCGTCGAGGAGGCCGTCGATTCAGCCGACCGTGGCGAAGCCGAGCCGCTCGAGGACGACATCCTGCCGGCAACGACGGTGAGGGCCGGGGTTCCCTGCTCCACGGCGGCGTTCCAGCGTGCGCGGACGAGGGCCAGGTAGGTTCGAGCGTCAAGGCCGTCGCGTGGGCGAGTGTTCAGGAATGTAGCCTGAGCTGCTGCGGGATCTACGTTGGCGATGCTGGAAGATGCTCAGCGTCGCTGCTGCTTCTCGCGCACAGCGACACTGAGCTCGGCCTCGGACTGGACGGCCGCTCTTCGTCCCAAGCGATCGTCAGCCACCGCGATTGAGCGACGCTCGCTTGGCTTCCGATGCGATACGAGCGACCATCGGGGCGGCGCGACTGCTTGTCGCCGATCCCACCAAGGAGCGCACGCGAGGATGAGCCCCTACAGGCCGTCTTACACGCGCCGTTAGCGAACGTAGACGACGCGAGAGACAAACGTCTGCGTCTCGACCAGCTCCAGGTTGATCCTCTCTTCCAGGGCCGGGAAGTAATGCGTGCCCCCGCCCAGTACGACCGGACTGACGAAGTGGAGGCGAACATCCACCGCCTCGCGGAGCTGTACGAGGCGGTCGCCGGCTGAGCACAAAGACACCGCGACGGCTCCGCATCCCAGGACGCTCACGTGGGCGTCAGGGCCACGAGGCCGGGGCAGACAGGCCCAACCCTGCACGCGCAGCCTCGAGCCGAGCAAGCTGGCGAGCCTGGTCTCGGCCCGGCTGATGCCGCAGTCGGCGCTAGAAAGGACTGTCTAGCTTCGCCGGCTGGGGAACCATCCTCGATCGCCGAGCCGTCGCAAATCAACACCGTAGAAGTACGAGAGCGGGCCGATCAGAACGAGGAATGCAAGGACGATGAGCGCCGTCAAGCTAACCTCACCTCCCTTCCTGGTCGTTTCTTCAGCTACTAAACGCTGGGTCGGCGACCAGCATTCCCTGTGGTGACCTCGCTCGCGGGTCAGGTCATCGAGTTTGCGCACCGGAGGGGCCGAGGTTGGCGCGCACGGTGGCCTCCGTGGTCGACGGTGCGGTCACACCGCCCGCAGATGACGAAGACTCAATGCGCGAGTGGTCTGGGGGGCCGAGCGGGGACGCCGCTGAGAGCGCACAGGCACAATGGAAGAGGCCGGGCGGCTTCCGAGCAGAGGCGAAGTGCGATAGCCGCAGTCGCCGGCCGCTGCCCTATGGGCCGCCCGGCCTCCGCTAGTCTCGCGCTTCCACCTACTCCCGACATCCCCCAAAGAG
>JAIBJN010000124.1 GCA_020029595.1 Actinomycetota bacterium
TCGAAGACGACGCGGTACTGGTACCAGGAGATGTCCCAGGCGACGGTGATCACGACCTCCGGGTTCACACCCGAGAGCGGCAGGAGGCTGACGCGGGCGTCGCCGAGACTCTTGGCGATGCCGGCGATCGTGCGCCGGTAGGCGCTGTCGTTGAACGTCTCCGCCGCCTCGACGACCGCCTGCTCCTCGGCGGAGAGGCGCCGAAGCATCGGCTCGGAGACCATCGGCTCGGGCTCGGTCCGCCGCGTCTCGAGGAGCGCCGCGAGGCCTCCGAAGCGGCGCCGGCGGCGCGTCTCGGCCACGATCGGCGTCGTCGGGCTCCCCTCCTTGAGCCACCCGTGCTCGTCGGCCGTGGACGTGCAAAGCGCGCAGACGTCGACCCACTCGTCGCTGCCAGACGTGAAGCGGACCGCCCGCTCGCCCATGAGAAGCGTGCGGTGGCAGATGGCGCACGTCCGCTGGATGTCCTGCCTGCGGATGACGCTCACGCTCGGGCCTCCTCGCGCTCTCGCTTCGCCTCCTCGACGAGCCTCTGCGCGATGTGGGAGGGCACCTCCTCGTAGCGGAGGAACGAGAGGGTGTAGTCGCCGCGCCCGCCCGTCAGGGACGTGAGCGACTGCGAGTACGTGAGCACGTCGGCCATCGGCACCTCGGCCTTGATCGTCGTCAGGCCGGCGCCCGCCGGCTCCATGCCGTGCAAACGGCCCCGGCGTGCGTTCAGGTCGCCGTTGACCGCGCCGACCGTGTCGTCCGGCACGACCGCGTCGAGCGACATGATCGGCTCGAGGAGCACGGGATCCGCCTTCTCGTACGCGGACTTGAACGCCAGCGAGCCGGCGATCTTGAACGCCATCTCCGAGGAGTCCACCGAGTGGTAGGAGCCGTCCACGAGCAGCACGCGGACGCCGGTCACGGGAGCGCCGGCGAGCTCGCCGCGCGCCATCGCCTCCTGGATGCCCTTGTCGACCGCCGGGCGGAAGCCCTGCGGGATGACGCCGCCCACGATCTTGTCGACGAACTCGTAGCCCTCGTGGCCCGGCAGCGGCTCGAGGACGACGTGGCAATCTCCGAACTGCCCGCGGCCGCCCGTCTGCTTCTTGTAGCGGCCCTGCGCGCGGGATTCCCTGCGGATCGTCTCCAGATAGGGGACCCGCGGCTGGTGCAGGTCGACCTCGACCCCGAAACGCCGCTTGAGCCTCTCGACGGCGACCTCGACGTGGATCTGCGAGAGGCCGCCGAGGAGCTGCTCGCCCGTCTGGTCATCGCGGCGGAGCGTCAGCGTCGGGTCCTCCTCGCGGAGCCGGCGCAGGGCCGTCGCCATCTTCTCCTCGTCCCCCTTCGCCTTCGGCGTGACGGCGAAGCTCATGACGGGCTGGGGGAAGTTGAGCGGTGCAAGCTCGACCGGCCTGTCTTCTGTCAGGAGGACGTCCCCGGTCGCCGTCTCCTTCAGCTTGCTAACGGCGCCGATGTCGCCCTCGCCGAACTCCTGCGCCTGCTCGTGGTCCTTCCCCTGGAGCAGGAGCAGCTGCCCGACACGCTCCTTGCCGTGCGTGCGCGCGTTGACGAGCGTCGAGTCGGACGTGAGCGTGCCCGAGAGGACGCGGAAGACGTTGATGCGCCCCGCGAACGGGTCGGCGACCGTCTTGAAGACGAAGGCGGCAGGCCCGGCGCCGTCGACGCCGACCTCGAGCGGCTTCTTCGCCGGCGACGGGATTCCCTCGACGAGCAGGTCGAGGAGGCCCGTCGTGCCGAGGTTCTTCGTGGGGACGCCGCAGGTCACGGGAAAGAGCTCACCCGTGACGACGGCGTTCTTGAGCGCCGCGGCCAGCTCCTCGCCCGCGATCTCCTCGTCCGCGAGGTAGCGCTCCATGATCGCCTCGTCCGTCTCGACGACCGCCTCCACGAGCTTCACGCGGTACTCCTCCGCCTGCGCGGCCACCTGCTCGAGGATGTCGACCGGCTTCGACTCGCGCTCGCCGGCGGGGTCGAGGTAGGCGCGCATGTGGAAGAGGTCGACGATGCCCGCGAGCTCGTGCTCGTGCCCGATCGGGATCTGCACGGCGACGCAGCTGTCCGAGAGCTGGCTCCTGAGCTGCTCGAGCGCCGCGAAGAAGTCGGCGCGCTCGCGGTCGAGCATCGTCACGAAGACGACGCGGCAGAGCCCGAGGGCCTCCGCGCGCTCCCAGAGGCGCGTCGTCTGCACCTCGACGCCGCTCACGCCGTTGACGGCGACGAGCCCGCCCTCGACGACGCGGAGCGCCGCGAGCGTGTCGGCCTGGAACCCGGGGTCGCCGGGCGTGTCGAGGAGGTTGATCTTGCGCTCCTGCCACTCGAGGTGGCAGACGGACGCCGCGAGCGACATCTGCCGGCGGTGCTCGTCCTCGTCCCAGTCTGAGACCGTGGACGAGCTCTCGACCGACCCGAGGCGGTTCGTCGCCCCGGCTTGGAAGAGCATGGCCTCGACGAGCGACGTCTTCCCGGTCCCCCGGTGCCCGACGACGGCGACGTTCCGGATCTTGCTCGGCTCGAACGGCGGCACGGAACGGCGAGTTTAGCGATTGCCCCGCTCCCGGCAGGGCCGGAGTCAGAGCTACTCCTGCGACGCGCGGACGCGCGCCGCCGAGAGGCGCGCCTTCAGTCGGAGGATCGCCTTCGTGTGAAGCTGGGAGACGCGAGACTCGGTGACGCCGAGCACCTCGCCGATCTCGCGCAGCGTGAGCTCCTCGTAGTAGTAGAGCGTGACGACGAGCTTCTCCCGCTCCGGGAGCCTGGCGATGGCATCGCCGAGCGCTTCGCGGAGCTCCGTGTGCGCCATGGCGGCCTGCGGCTCCGCCGCCTGGGGGTCCTCGATCGTGTCGATGAGCGCGACCGGGTCCCCACCGCTCGTCGAGCTCGCCCAGAGCTCGTCGAGCGCGGCGATCGACGTCCGCGAGATCTCCATCAGCGACTCCTGGAACTCCTCCTCCGTGATCCCGAGCGCCTTGGCGATCTCCTCGTCCGTCGGCGCGCGGGTCAGCTTCGCCTCGAGCTGGGCGATCGTGCGCTCGATGTCGCGCGCGCGCGCCCGCACGGAGCGGGGCACCCAGTCCATCGAGCGGAGCTCGTCGATGATGGAGCCCTTGATCCGGGCGATCGCGTAGGTCTCGAACTTGATGTCGCGGTCGGGGTCGAATCGCTCGATCGCGCCGATGAGCCCGAGCAGGCCGTAGGAGACGAGGTCGCCCTCCTCGACGTGCGCCGGCAGCCCGCTCCCGAGGCGGCCGGCCACGTACTTGACGAGCGGCGCGTACGTGAGGATGAGCCGGTCCCGCAGGCCTCGCTCGCCGGTGCGCTTGTACTCGTGCCAGAGAGCCTGCGTGTCCATCGCCCGCTCGACCATAGCCTGGGAGGATAAAGCGAGAAGCAGCTTTCGCGAGAATGCGGCGGGTTTCCTACCTGAGCATCCGGAGCGCCGACTCGCCCATCCAGACGGCGAGAACGCCCGCCGCGACGGCGATCACCCACGCGGTCCCGCCCGCGAGCGCCGCGAGCAGGCCAACGACGGCGAAACCCACCGCGAGGACGAGGAAGAGCGCTCCGAGAGGCCTCCGGCGCACGCCGATACAATGCCTTCTCGCCGAGGGCCGTAGCTCAACTGGCAGAGCACCGGTCTCCAAAACCGGGGGTTCCAGGTTCGAGTCCTGGCGGCCCTGTTCCTTGGTGGAAGCCGGAAACCCGCATGGCTAGCGGGTTTTCTTTCTTTCTTACTTACACGGTCGCCGGCTGCCGGCGGCTGCTGAAGCGACCCAGAATCCGGTTCTGACTGTGG
>JAIBJN010000080.1 GCA_020029595.1 Actinomycetota bacterium
GCGCGGCGTGAATCCCGTGGTCTCCGCCGTGGATGCAGGGGGCGCGCTCATCTATCTCCACCGCCCTGACGCCGCGCAGGTCGCGAGCGTCGAGGTGACGACCGACAAGGCGCGTACGGCGGCGATCTACCGCCGGCCGAGTAAGGACTTCGAGGACCAGGCCTCTGGCGGCCGACCTTCCGCGCTGCACCTGGCGCGAGCCGTCCCGCTCCAGGGCGGCATGCCGATCGTCCACGAGGGCGAGGTGATCGGGGCAATCGGCGTCAGCGGCGCCTCCTCGGCCGACGAGGACCAGGAGCTGGCGGTCATCGGCGCGAACGCGCTCGCGTCCACCAACGGGCGCCCGAACGGCGCCGCCTTCTTCCCGAGCGACGAGGTCGCCGCGAAGTTCAGGAAGGGCGGGCTCCTCCTCGACACCGAGGGCTACAAGATCGACGCCGGCCGCCGCGAGGTGCCGGGCGCGCCCGAACTCCACGAGAGCGAGGTCGACGTGATGCGCGTCGTCGCCGGCAGCGCGACGATCGTGACCGGCGGCGAGATCCACGGCGACCGGATCGACGGGGGCGAGGAGCGACGTCTTTCCGAGGGAGACGTGCTCGCGATCCCGAGCGGCGTGCCCCACCAGTTCGTCCAGGTCTCCGACCCGTTCCTCTACTTCGTCGTGAAGGTCGAGAGCTAGTGCTCCTTCCGGCGATACACGTCGGCGTCTGGCCCGCGATCACGCGGCGCCAGAGGCGACCCTCGCCCTTGCCAAGGCTTCTAGCCTTGGCTGCGGACGGGTGCCGACTCTGGCTTGGTGCGCGCGACCCAGAAGCTCAACAGCATCACCGAAAGGAGCACTGATGGCCGCCACCGAGACCGTCACGAGCGCCGCGAGGCTCCCCGGCCCACCTGAGCTCCTGCCCGGCCGGCCCGACGCCATCGTCGACCTCCAGACCCCCGAGGGCGTCGAGCTCGTCGGGGGCGAGTGGCGCTACTCCGACTGCACGGTCGAGGAGATCGACTTCGTCGAGGTCGGGGCCGCCGACGACCCGCTCGGGCCGGGCGAGACGCCCAACCGGACGTACGACGTCCTCCCGCATGCCGAAGGAACCGAGTTCGACGATTCGGGCTGGCGCCTGCTCGCCCCCGAGGAGACGACGCTCCGGCTCGCGAACGGGCGCGTCTGCTTCAACTGGTACCGGATCGCCGTCACGATCCCGGAGCGGGTCGGCGACCTCGACCCGACCGGCTTGACAGTCGTCTTCGAGGTCGTCCTCGACGACTACGCAGAGGTGTGGGTGGACGGCGAGCTCCCGGTCGCGCTCGGAGACGCCGGCGGCCGGGCCGTGGGCGGCTTCAACGCTCCGAACCGGGTCGTCCTCACCCGCGACGCGCGGCCGGGGCAGCGGTTTCAGCTGGCCGTCTTCGGCATCAACGGGCCGATCTCGACCTCACCGCGCAACTACATCTGGATGCGGACGGCGACACTCGACTTCTACGCGCCCGAGCGGGCCGAGGCGGCGTGGGAGGCGCCGCTCGAGATCGAGCGCGCCGATCCGCGCCTCGACGACCTCGTCCCGCCCGGAACCCGGCTCGAGCAGGTGGCCGGCGGCTTCGAGTTCACCGAGGGGCCCGTCTGGACGCGCGACGGCGCGCTCCTCTTCAGCTCCCCGAACACGAACGCGATCTACCGCTGGACGCCCGTCGGCCAGGTGACGGTCTTCCGGCCGAAGAGTGGCCACACCGGCGTCGCCGTCGGCCGCTTCCATCAGCCGGGCTCGAACGGCCTCACGCTCGACCCGGACGGCCTCCTCACGCTCTGCCAGCACGGCAACCGGCGCCTCGTCCGCGTCAACCCGCACGGGGACGTCACCGTCCTCGCCGACCGCTACGACGGCAAGCGGCTGAACAGCCCGAACGACCTCGTCTATCGGTCGGACGGAACCCTGTTCTTCACCGACCCGCCGTTCGGCCTCCCGGAGGTCTTCGACGATCCGGGCAAGGAGCTTCCGTTCAGCGGCGTCTTCTCCGTGAGGGACGGCGAGGTGTCGCTCGTGACGGACGAGCTCGAGGGGCCGAACGGGATCGCCTTCTCGCCCGACGAGCGCTATCTCTACGTCGGGAACTGGGACGCGGAGCGCAAGGTCGTCATGCGCTACGAGGTCGACGCGGTCGGCGACACCTCGGGCGGCACGGTCTTCTTCGACATGACGGACGCCCCGGGCGAGGACGCCATCGACGGGATCAAGGTCGACGAGATGGGCAACCTCTACGTCTGCGGTCCGGGCGGGATCTGGGTGCTCTCCCCGGAGGGCAATCACCTCGGCACGCTCAAGCTCCCGGAGGACCCCCATAACCTCGCGTGGGGCGACGAGAACGGAAGGACGCTCTACGTCACCGCGCTCACGAGCGTCTACCGGCTGGGCCTCGCCGTGCGTGGCATTCGACCCGAGTAAGTCAGAGGACACGAAAGGAGAACGCCCGATGCTCAAGGACCTGAAGCCCGGAGACGTCTTTCCCGACTTCGAGCTCCCGGACGAGAACGGGGCCATGCACCGGCTGTCGGAGCTCCAGGGCTCGAACCCGTTGGTGCTCCAGCTCGGCCGTGGGGAGCACTGCCCGCGCGAGCGTCAGCACCACCGGGAGCTCCTGAGGTTCCACGAGTGGTGCGGCGTGCTGGAGAGCGAGCTCGTCACGATCGTCCCGAACAACGTCCACGACACGCTCAAGCTCAAGATGACGACGGGGGCGCACTGGACCTTCCTCGCCGACGTCGACCTGAAGGTGCGGGAGACGCTCGGCATCGAGGAGTATGTGGACGATCACCACACCGCCTCGGTGCCGCACACGGTCCTGCTGGCGCCCGGGCTCGTGCTCTTCAAGATCTACGTCGGCTTCTGGTTCTTCGGGCGCCCGTCGATCTACGACCTCTGGAACGACATGCGCGAGCTCCGGATGAAGACGGAGTACAACTTCGACCCGCTCGCTCCCGGCGTGCGCGAGGAGTGGGAGGCCAGACACCCGGAGCGCATGGCCGCAGGCAAGGTGGCGACCAAACGACGCCCGTCCGCGAGGAAGCGCACGCGCGCCAAGGCCGGGACGCGCCGCTGATCCCGCGTCCGCGCCGGTGAGCCCGAGCGTAACGCGGCCTGCGGGCGCGAGACTGGAACAGTGTGATCGAGGCCCGTGCACCGCTCGTGCTCCGCCTCCTCGCCGTGCCGGCGACCGTCGCAATCGTGCTCGTCGGCCTCTGGGCGGCGGGAGGCCTGCTCACGAACGACTTCGCGCTGGCCATGTTGCTCACCGTGGGCTGGCTGGGGCTTGCGGGGCTCATCGCCCTCGCGATCGCCGTCCGCACCCGGGCCTTCCGCTGGCCGGTGCTCGGCGCCTACGTCGTCACGGCCGTCGTGATCGGCGCCTACCTCGGCCGCTCCGTTCTCATGGACGACGTCGTCAACGAGCAGGTGGCGACCGCGGCTCCCGCGGCGTTGGCGCCGGCCCCTACCGCACAGAGCTCGGGTCAGTCGGCGCCGGAGCCCGGAAACGTGCTCCTCCGCACCGGTCGCTTCGAGTCCGTCCGTCACTCGGCCACCGGTGACGCACGGGCCATCGAGCTGGCCGAGGGCGGGCGCGTCCTCACGCTCACCGACTTCGACGTCGACAACGGGCCCGATCTCCGCGTGTACGTCGTGGCGGGCCCCGCGACGGCCGAGGACACGGTCGACGACTTCGTCGATCTGGGAGGCCTGAAGGGTAACCGGGGCAACCAGCAGTACGAAGTCCCGGCAGACGTCGATCTCGACCGCTACTCGACCGTTGTGATCTGGTGCCGCGCGTTCTCGGTGCTCTTCGCCCGCGCGCCACTACAAGCCTGACAAGGAAGGAGTCCGATATGAGCAAGCAACTCAGTCCCCTCGGTGCGCTGGCTGTCGGCGTCGGCGCGGGAGTCATCGGGACGGGCTTCATGACGGCGTGGCAGGAGCTCGCGGCGCGGCTCCGACGCTCCATGACGCCGAAGCACATGGCCGCCGACGAGGATCCCTGGGCCCGGGCGCCCGCGCCCGCGCAGGTCGGCCGCCGTCTCGTGCAGGTGGTGCTGAAGCGCGACGTGCCTCCGGAGCGGATCCCGCTCTTCACGAATGCCGTCCACTGGGGGTTCGGCACCATGATGGGCGCCGCCTACGGGCTTGCACAGGGCACTGTCCGTGGGAAGCCGATGGTGCGCGGCCCGCTCTTCGGCCTCGGCGTCTGGGCGCAGTCGTACGCGACGCTCGTCCCCATGGGCCTGTACAAGCCGCCCTGGCGCTACCCGGCGAAGTCGATCGCGACGGACGTCTCGTATCATCTCGTCTACGGCGCCGGAACCGCAGCCGGGTTCGAGCTCCTGAGGAGGACCTCCTGATGACGGCCGCGGATCGGTTCGACGCAGTCATCCTCGGCGCCGGCCCCGGCGGCGAGGTAGCCCTGAATACGCTCGCCAAGGAGGGCGCGCGCATCGCGCTCCTCGAGCAGGAGCTGATCGGCGGCGAGTGCTCGAACTGGGGCTGCATCCCGTCGAAGACGCTCCTCCGCCCGACGGAGCTCCAGGGCAAGTCCTCGCGCGCCGCCGGCGTCGACACGCCGGGGCTCGACTGGCCGCGCCTCTCCGCCTACCGCGACTACATCGTCTCGAACCACGACGACACGGGGAAGGTCGCGCGCTACGAAGAGCGCGGCATCACGGTCGTCAAGGAGCGCGGCCGGATTGCCGGGCCCGGGCGCATCGAGGCGAACGGCCGTGTCCTCAACGGCGACGCCATCGTCGTCGCCACCGGGGCAGAGGCGATCGTGCCGCCCATCCCGGGCCTCGCCGAGGCGGGGTACTGGACGAACCGCGAGGCGACCGAGCTGACAGAGATCCCGGAGAGCGCGGTCGTCGTCGGGGGCGGAGCGGTCGGCATCGAGCTGGCGCAGTTCCTCGCCCGCTTCGGCTCGCGCGTCACGCTGGTGCAGGGCGCGGAGCGGCTCGCCGACCGCGAGGCCGCCGAGATCGGCGACGCCCTCGCGCGCATCCTCGAGGACGACGGCGTCGACGTACGCCTCGGCGTGCAGGCCGAGGGCGTGCGCCGCGAGGACGCAGAGCGGATCGTGAGTCTGAGCGACGGCTCCCAGGTTTCCGGTCGGGTCGTGATCGTCGCCACCGGCCGGCGTCCGCGCACGCAGGATCTCGGGCTCGAGACGGTCGGGATCGAGCCGAGCCGGCGCGGGATCGAGGTGGACGAGCGCTGTCGCGCAGCGGAGGGCGTGTGGGCGATCGGCGACGTCACCGGCATCGCCGCCTTCACGCACGTGGCCAAGTACCAGGGCCGCATCGCCGCCATGGACATCCTCGGCCACCCGGCGCGGGCCGACTACCGCGCCGTCCCGCGCGTCACGTTCACCGATCCCGAGGTGGCCGCCGTCGGGATCACGACCGAGGAGGAGGCGCGCTCCCAGGGAATCGAGGCCGCCGCGGTCGTCCTCGACCTCCCGACGTCGATCGCGCGCCCGTATACGTTCCAGGAGAACCCGACCGGCGTCTTCGGCGTCGTCGCCGACACGGAGCGCGAGCTCCTCGTCGGCGCCTGGGCGGTCGCCCCGCTCGCGAGCGAGTGGATCCACCAGGCCGTCCTCGCCATCCGCGCCGAGATCCCCATCCCGGTCCTCAAGGACACGATCGCCCAGTTCCCCTCCTTTAGCGAAGCGTTCGGCGCCGCGCTCCGGGCCCTGCCGAACGGCACGCCGGGCGCGATGATGGATCACCATGCCCACCCGATGATGACGGCGCCCCTGGGCGCGGTCCGCTGAGGGCGCGGTCCGCCGGGCATGTGATGCTCAGAAGGTGAGCGTCGAGGGCGAGAAGCGACACGCGGCCGAGGCGGCGGCGGAGCTCGTCGAGGACGGGATGGCCGTCGGCCTCGGCACGGGCTCGACGGTCGCCTACTTCCTCCCGGCGCTCGCCCTCCGCGGCCTCCGGATTCGCTGCGTCGCCACCTCCCTTCGCACCGAGTCGGCCGCGCGCGAGCTCGGCCTCCCCGTCGAGCCCTTCGAGGAGCTCGACCGGCTCGACCTCGCCGTCGACGGCGCCGACCAGATCGACCCCGCCGGCTGGCTCGTCAAGGGCGGCGGCGCGGCGCACACGCGTGAGAAGATCGTGGCCGCCGCGGCCGACCGCTTCGTCGTCATCGCCTCGGCGGACAAGGTCGTCGAGACGCTCGAGCCGCCCGTCCCGGTCGAGATCCTCACGTACGGCGCGACGGCGACCCTCCGGCGACTCGCGCCGGCGGAGCTCCGCGACGTGCCGCCGAGCCCGGACGGGGGGCTGATCGGGGACTACCTCGGGCCGGTCGGCGACCCAGGCGAGCTCGCGGCGCGCCTCGCCGCGACGCCCGGCGTCGTCGAGCACGGCCTCTTCGGCCCCGAGCTCGTGTCCGAGATCCTGATCGGGCGCGGCTCCGAAGTCGGGCGGCGGCGGATCTAAGAACCCGTGGCGACTTGTAACGGGAGGCCTCGAGGCCGAGACTGTCCCCGAGTCGACCCGGAGGAGGAGCATGAGCTTTGTCACCCGCGGCTTTCGCGGTCGGAGGCGGGAGACGGACGAGAGCGGACGCGTCCCGCCCGGCCAGTACCGGACCGACGACTTCCCCGTGCTCTCTGCCGGCCCGACCCCGCACACGCCGCTCGCCGAGTGGAGCTTCACGATCGCCTCCGAGTCCGGCGAGGAGCTCGCGCGCTGGAGCTGGGAGGAGCTCCGGGCGCTTCCGAGCGAGACGGTCACCGTCGACATCCATTGCGTCACCAAGTGGTCGAAGCTCGACACGACCTGGGAGGGCGCGTCGGTGGACACGCTCCTCGCGGGCATTGAGACCGACGCCGCCTACGTGACGGCCTGGAGCGACGGCGGCTACACGACGAACCTGCCCCTGGAGGACGTGACCGACGGGAAGGCCTGGGTCGCGTTCGGCTATGACGGCGAGCCGCTCGATCCCGAGCACGGCGGGCCGGCGCGCCTCCTCGTCCCGCACCTCTACTTCTGGAAGAGCGCGAAGTGGGTTCGCGGGCTGCGGCTCATGGACGACGACGACCCAGGGTTCTGGGAGTCGCTCGGCTATCACCTCTACGGCGACCCTTGGCGAGAACAGCGGTACTGGGGCGACTAGGAGCCGCGGCGCCGATCGCCTGGCGACTCGCCGAGCTCGTCGAGCTCGTCCCCGAGACGCCGCGCGTTGCCAGCCTCCTCCTCTCCGTCCCCGGCTGGCCCGGCCATACCGCAGGCCAGCATGTCGACGTCCGCCTGACGGCGCAGGACGGCTACCAGGCGCAGCGGAGCTACTCGATCGCCGCTCCGGCCGAGAGCGAGCGCGTCGTCCTTACGGTCGAGCGGCTCGAGGACGGCGAGGTCTCGCCGTTCCTCGTCGACGACCTCCGCGCCGGCGACCGCTTCGAGCTGCGCGGCCCGATCGGCGGCTACTTCGTCTGGGACGAAGGCTCGGGCGGGCCGCTGCAGCTCGTAGCCGGGGGCTCCGGCGTCGTCCCGCTCATGGCCATGCTCCGCCATCGCGCCGCGGTCGGCTCCGACGTGCCGGCGACACTCCTCTACTCGGCGCGCTCGCCCGAGGAGGTCATCTACCGCGAGGAGCTCGACCGCCTCGGTGGCGGGGACGGCGGTCCGCAGGTCGTCTACACGCTCACGCGCGAGCGGCCTTCGGGCTGGACCGGCTACGACCGGAGGATCGACGGCGAGATGCTCGCGGAGGTCTTCGGCCGCCCGGATGCGGACGCGATGGCGTTCGTCTGCGGCCCCACGCGCTTCGTCGAGGTGGCCGCGGACGGGCTCGTCGCCCTAGGCTACGATCCGAGCCGCGTCAGGACCGAGCGATTCGGACCGAGCGGGAGGTCTTAGGGCACGAATGGAGAGCGCCGACCTGAAGCTCGACGGCAACGCCCTCGGAGGCCTTCTCGGCGAGATCTTCGTCTCCGAGATGACCGTCGCGCGCTCGACGTGCGCCGCGTGCGGCGCCGTGCGCGAGGTCGGCGCGCTCGCCGTCTATGCGCAGGCGCCCGGGACGGTCGTCCGCTGTCCCGGCTGCGACGCCGTGCTTCTGCGGATCGCGCGCGGCGAGGGCCGGATCTGGCTCGAGCTCCGCGGCGTCAGCTGCCTCGAGCTGCGCACCGGAAGCTAGCCGGGCCCGTCCGTCGGCATCGTCAGACTTCCACGGCGTGTGCCTGCGCTCCGCGACGATCCGGGGCTTCAAGCCGTGGGGGAACCCGCGGTTTCCCTACGGACCCCTCCTTCTCTAGGCAGGCGATCTGTTCCTGAGAGCAATCAAGATTCGCGGCTTCAAGTCGTTCCCGGACCCGGTCGAGGTGCGCCTCGAGCCGGGCGTTGCCGTCGTCGTCGGCCCGAACGGCTCCGGGAAGTCGAACGTCGCCGACGCGATCATCTGGGCCGCCGGGAGCCTGAGCCCCACCGAGCTGCGCGCCGAGCGGCCCGACGACGTGCTCTACGGCGGCTCGAAGGAGCGTCCGCCGGCCGAGTGGTGCGAGGTCGAGCTTCTCTTCGACAACGCCGACGGCGAGGGGCCGCTCGAGTACTCGGAGCTCTCGGTCGTCCGGCGGCTCCTGCGCGGCGGCGAGGGGGAGTACCTCGTCAACCGCAGTCGAGTCCGGCGTACGGACATCGTCGAGCTCCTCGCCGACATCGGCCTGGCCGGCGAGCGGCACTCCATCATCGGCCAGGGCCGTGTCGAGGAGATCCTCGTCTCCAAGCCGGAGGAGCGACGCGCCCTTGTGGAGGAGGCGGCCGGCCTCGGCAAGTTCAAGCGGCGTCGTCACCGCGCCGAGCTGAAGCTGGCGCGAGTACAGGTGCAGGTGGAGCGGGCACGCGACCTCGAGGGCGAGGTGCGCAAGCACCTGCGCCCGCTCGCCCTCCAGGCGAGCGCGGCCGAGCGCGCGGAAAAGCTCGCCGGCGAGATCGAGTTCCTACGGACACGCTTAGCGGCGGCCGAGCTCGAGGTGATCGAGCGACGTTTCGCCGAGGTCGAGGAGCGGATGGCGGAGGCGGCCCAGGAGCGCCGCGGCCGCGACCAGCGACTCGAGGGCGCCCTCGCGGAGCGGCGGAAGGCCGAGGACGGCCTCGCCGAGGCGGCCGGACGCCACGAGCAGGCGACGGCCGCGCTCTACCGCCTGAGAAGCGCGATCGAGCGGCTCGAGCTTCGGCGCGAGCGGGCCGAGGAGACCGCCGTCGGCGTGCGGGCTGACTCCGACCGCCCGCGCCTCCCCTCTCCGCCCAAGCCGCCGAGCTACGAACGGGCGCTGGCGGCGGCCGGGGCGTGGGCACCGGAGCGCGTCGAGCTGCCCGAGGCGATGGCGAGGCTCGAGCGGGCCCAGGGGGAGCGCCGTGACGCGCTCGTCGCGCTCTCCGGCGGCGAGAGCTGGTTCGCGGCGGATACCGCCGCGGCCGCCCCTGAGCCTGAGCACTCGAGACGAGAGGGCCTTCTGAGGGCGCTGGCCGAGCTCGCGGAGCGAGCCGCGGAGTCGCTCGGCGCCGCCGTGACGAACGCGGCGCGACTCGAGCCGGCGCTGCGCGCACGCGTCGACGCGGGCGGCAGCCGCGGGGCTGAGTTGGGGGAGGAGCTCCGGCGGCTCGGCGGCCTGGAGTCGGAGCTGCGACGGGCGGCCGCGGAGGCGGCCGAGCGCGTCTCAGCGGTGGGGATCGAGGGCGCCCGGCTGGAGGCGGAGCGCGAGGAAGTGCTGCGCCGGCTCCCGGAGGACGCGGCAGCGGAGGGGCTGACCGACGAGGAGGTCGAGGAGCTCCGCGCCCAGCTCGTGCGGCTGGAGCGCAGGCGGGAGACGCTCGGCCAGGTGAACCCGCTCGCGGCCGAGGAGCACGCGCGCGAGAAGGCCCGGCTCGAGGAGCTCACCGTCCAGCGCGAGGACCTCGAGCGCTCCCTCGCCGAGCTCGAAGCCCTGCGTGACGAGCTCGCCGAGACCGTCGAGCGGCGGTTCGAGGAGACGCTCGGCGGGGTGGAGCGGCACTTCGAGGAGGTGGCGGCCACGCTCTTCCCGGGCGGGAGCGGCCGGCTCCTTCGTATCGCCGACGAGGAGGGCGGCGAGCCGGGGATCGAGATCGAGCT
>JAIBJN010000081.1 GCA_020029595.1 Actinomycetota bacterium
GCACTCGAAGCTCGAGCCGCCCTCGCTCGCGGAGAAGTCGAAGCTGGCCGCGGTGGAGCTGGTCGGATCCGCCGGGCTGGAGTCGATCGTCGTCTGCGGTGCCGTCGTGTCGTAGGTGAAGGTGCGGGTCGAGGGGGTCTCCGCGTTGGAGGCGTTGTCGACGGCGCGGACTCGCACCGTGTAGCTCCCGTCCGCCGGGAAGCTCGAGGCGGCGAAGCTGTACGACCAGTTGCCCGCCGCCAGGCCGGCGTCGTTCCAGACCTCGGACGCGCTCGCGAAGCCGGAGCCGTCCCAGTAGTTGCCCGAGCCCTGGCGGATGGAGACCTCGACCTGTGCGACGCCGGAGCCGGACCCGTCCGCGTAGGTACCGCAGAGGCCGCTGGTCCACGTGAAGCTGGCGGGCGAGCCGTCCACGTTGCCCGCGGCGTCGGTGGCGCGCACGTCGAAGGTGTGACTGCCCTCGGCCAGGCTCGAGTAGTTACGGGGGCTCGTGCAGGAACCCCAGGAGCCACCGTCGAGGCGGCACTCGAAGCTCGAGGCGCCCTCGCTCGACGAGAAGTCGAAGCTCGCCGAGGTGGAGCTTGTCGGGTCGGAGGGGCTGGAGTCGATCGTCGTCTGGGGGGCCGTCGTGTCGTAGGTGAACGTCCGGCTGTTAGGGCTCTCCGTGTTGCCCGCGACGTCGGTCGCGCGGACTCGCACCGTGTAGCTCCCCTCCGCGGGGAAGCTCGAGGCGGTGAAGCCGTACGACCAGTTGCCGGCGGCGAGGGTCGTCGCGTTCCAGACTTCGGACGCGCTCGAGAAGGCGGAGCCGTCCCAGTAGTTGCCGGAGCCCTGGCGGATGGAGACCTCGACCTGTGCCACGCCCGAGCCGGCGTCCGAATAGGTGCCGCAGAGCCCGCTCGTCGCGCAGCCGGCGTTCCAGCCGGCCGCGTTGTCGCTCCCGGAGGAGGCGGGGAAGCTGGTGGTCGAGCTGGGCGCCGTGTTGTCGACGCGGCGGTCTTCCACGACCGTGGAGTTGGTGACGTTGCTCGCGGCGTCCGTGATGACGACGTGGAGGTCGTAGAGGCCGTCCGTA
The DNA here is from genome assembly GCA_020029595.1 of Actinomycetota bacterium. Lineage (GTDB taxonomy): Bacteria > Actinomycetota > Thermoleophilia > Gaiellales > Gaiellaceae > JAIBJN01. The sequence continues at coordinate 1,076 of JAIBJN010000081.1, forward strand.
ACCGCGGTGGTGTCGAAGGAGGCGGTGTAGGGCGACGTCGTGTCGGCCGCGCCGATGTTCGTCCACGTGCCCGCGTCGGCGGGCGAGCGCTGGAACTGGACGCTCGAGACGGCCGAGTCCGTGTCGCTCGCGGTCGCGGTGAGACCGACCGTGCCGGCGAGAGGAGAGCCGGGATCCGTGAGGCTGCCGGTCGGGGCGACATCGTCGACGTTGAACGAGACCTGCGTGCCGCTGTTCCGCGACGACGTCACGGTCGACGTCTTGTTGCCCGTCGCGCCGGCGGTCACCTGGATCATCGAGTCAGTGGCGACGGCCATGCCGCCGGACGCGGCCGCCTCGTAGAGCTCGCCCATGCCGGCCGCCGTCGTGAAGCCCGTGTTCGCGCGCGCCGAGAAGAGCGCGAGGACGAGGGCGTCGTTCGTCGTGGTCGTGATCGAGCTCGCGGTGACTGTGCCCGAGTTCGACGTGGCGGGCGTGGTGTCGGCGACGTCGAGCGGGCTCGTCGTCTTGACGCCGTAGAAGGCGCTGATCCCACCGGCCGCCGCGGTACTTCCGCCGAACGTCCACTGGTAGGAGGCGGGCTCGGAGGATCCCGCGACCTTGTACCAGACGGTCTGCCTCAGGTAGAAGCTGTAGGCCGCGTTCACGACCTGCGTCCACCCGGCCGGAGCGGTGACCGTTCCGTTGCCTCTGCGGGTCACGTGGGCGACGAGGAGGTCCTTGTCCGCCACGCCGGCGGGCTTCGTGATCGTCAGGCTCGTCGTGCCGGCGCCGTTGTTCGCCGTGTCCGAGGCGCGGTGCGTGACCGCCGGGTCGATGACGTAGGGGAGAGGCAGGTCGGCGTCGTCGAGCTCGAGGGTCAGCCACCAGCCGGTGTCGCCCTCATCGAGGCCCCAGCGGAGCCCGTCCGGGGTGATGACCTCCCCGTTGGCATCGAGGATCCGCACGGGGTCGATGACGATGCTGGTGACGCGGTGGCGGGTCGGGTCGAGGAACGCGACCGAGCCGTCGGGCCCGAGCCGGGGGTGGAGCCGCGTGGCGAGCTTCCAGCGCCAGGTCTTCTCGCCCTGCCGCTCGGTGACCGTGAGGAACTCCTCCGTGTGGGCCCCGTCGACGACGATCGTCTCGGCGCCGAACTCGGTCTCGCGCGTGACACCGTGGACGTGGCGGCGCCACTCGGCGCCGCCGAGGTCCTCGCCCACGACGGAGACGGACACGCCCCAGTGCGAGACGGTGTAGCCCTCGTCGTGAATCCGGACGTCCACTCCGGGCGCCGGCGTGCGCGTCATCGGCGCCTCCGCCTTCTCGGGGCCGAGCGCGTCCTCGAGGAAGCCGGGGGCGCCTGCGTCGAGACGCCCGACGCCGGCGAGGACGACGACCGCGAGGAAGACTGCCGCGGCCGCCGCGATCGCGGCGGCCGTCCGCACCGGGGAGGCGCCGCGCAGGACGGCGGACGGCTCGGCGTCGGTCGAGCCGTTTTCCTGGGGCCGCAAGGGAGGGATGATTGCCATTGATGTTCCGGCGCGCGAAAACCGAGCCGACGTACGAACCAATCGGTGCGCGGCGTAGGCCGGGGGGCGAAAACCGGTATGAAAAAGGGATGAGGCGCCGGGAAGCCCCCGGTCGGGGGACGGGCGCGTCACCCAAAGGGGTCACGACGGCCGCCGCGTAGAATTCCCGGCACATGGCCGCGACCGAGGACCGCCCGGGCCTCGGCGCCACGGAGGAGTGGCGCCGGGACCTCTACGAGGCGAAGCCCGAGCGGGACGCCCTCTTCACCACGATGTCGGGTCTCCCGGTCGAGCCTCTCTACACGCCCGACGTGGTCGAGGTGGACTACGACCGCGACGTCGGGTACCCGGGCGTCTATCCATACACGCGCGGGGTCTATCCGTCCATGTACCGGGGGAAGCTGTGGACGATGAGGCAGTTCGCCGGCTTCGGCACGGCCGAGGAGACGAACGTCCGCTTCCGCTACCTGCTCGAGCACGGGCAGACGGGCCTCTCGACGGCCTTCGACATGCCGACCCTGATGGGCTACGACTCGGATCATCCGAAGTCGCTCGGGGAGGTCGGCCGCGAGGGCGTCGCGATCGACTCGCTCGAGGACATGGAGCAGCTGTACGCGGAGATCCCGCTCGACGGCGTCTCGACGTCGATGACGATCAACGCTCCCGCCGCGATGCTGCTCGCCTTCTACATCTGCGTCGCCGAAGAGCAGGGCGTTGCGCGCGACAAGCTCCGCGGGACGATCCAGACGGACATCCTCAAGGAGTACATCGCGCAGAAGGAGTGGATCTTCCCGCCGGAGCCGTCCATGCGGCTGTGCGTGGACATGATCGAGTTCTGCGCGCGAGAGGTGCCGCTCTGGCATCCGGTCTCGATCTCCGGCTACCACATTCGCGAGGCCGGCTCGACTGCCGCCCAGGAGCTCGCCTTCACGCTCGCCGACGGGTTCGCGTACGTCGAGGCGGCGATGGCGCGCGGCCTCGAGGTCGACGACTTCGCCCCGCGCCTCTCGTTCTTCTTCAACGCGCACATCGACTTCTTCGAGGAGATCGCCAAGTACCGGGCCGCGCGGCGGATCTGGGCCCGAGAGCTCCGCGAGCGGTACGGCGCGAAGAACCCGCGCTCGTGGCTGATGCGCTTCCACGCCCAGACGGCCGGCGTCTCGCTGACGGCGCAGCAGCCCGAGGTCAACATCGTCCGCACGGCCGTGGAGGCGCTCGCCGCCGTGCTCGGCGGCTGCCAGTCGCTGCACACGAACTCCTTTGACGAGGCGCTCGCCCTCCCGACCGAGCACGCGGTCAAGATCGCGCTCCGGACACAGCAGGTGCTCGCGCACGAGACCGGGGTGGCGAGCACGATCGACCCCCTGGGCGGCTCGTACTTCGTCGAGGAGCTCACGAACCGCCTCGAAGGGGAGGCCTACGACTACTTCGAGCGCATCCGGCGGCTGGGAGGCGTCGTGCCCGCGATCAAGGAGAACTTCTTCCAGCGCGAGATCGCGGAGGCCTCCTTCCGGTACCAGAGCGAGCTGGAGGCCGGCCGGCGCATCATCGTCGGCGTCAACCGCTACCAGGAGCCGGCCGAGCGCCCGATCGAGATCCTGAAGATCGACCAGGCGCTGGAGTCGAAGCAGGTCGAGCGGGTGGGGTCGCTTCGCGCTCGTCGCGACGCGAGCGCCGTCGAGGACGCGCTGACGAGGCTCAAGGCCGACGCGGCCGACGAAGGCCGGAACCTGATGCCGGCGATCATCGACGCTGCCAAGGCCTACGTGACGATGGGCGAGATGTGCGAGGCTCTGCGCGGGGTGTGGGGAACCTGGCGCGAAACCCCGGTCTTCTAGGGACCGGGCAGTCTGGCGACCTCAGTCTCGCCGAACGGCCAGTAGTCGCCGACCGACCCGTGGAATAGTCTCGCCGGACAGCGCCGGTTGGCCGCAGCCGTCGCTCGTTCAGCGAGGGCGCGTCGTGAACCTTCCCTCCGTACCGCTCTCGCGCAGGGTGAGCGGGCACTCCCGGAGACCAAGCGGGAAGCGCCCGCTTACCCCTTCCGGGGGATGACGCGCACGCGCGGAGCGGCAATGGTTCCGGGGCGCTCCTCCAGGGCGTGCGCGGCCGCCCCCGATTGGTCGGGGGGCGGCCGCAGCCTCTTGTGCGGCGCCGACCCCCCGATCGGGTAGCTCCTGGCCGCCCGGAGAGTTTCGCTTTCTGGCCTGGAACGCGGCTCGTCGGGTTTCTAGGCTCTTCGAAGCACCTCGGGACGAAGCACCACGAGTGCCTTCTGCCCGCGATTACCGACGAGGGGAGTTCGAGAGCCGGCATGGCCGGCTTACAAGAGGAGATGAGACTGCGGCTTTCACCTCCGTCGCGGCCTGACTCGCCGGAGGATCGTGCGCGGGTCCGACGCGCCGTCGTGCTCGCCAAGCGGGGCGACCGTGTCGCGCTGCGATTCCTCTACTGCAGGTATTCGCCCGTCGTCCGTCGCTACGTCGCGGCGCTGCTTCGAGACCCGGACGACGCCGAGGACGTCACCCAGACGACCTTCCTGAAGCTCCTGACGAGCCTCGACCGCTACGAACCAGGAGAAGCGCCCTTCGAAGCCTGGCTGCTGCGCGTCGCCCGGAATGCAGCGCTCGACGAGCTGCGGCGCCGCCGTGCCGCGACGGCGGCCCAGCTGGCCGAGGGCGACGGTGCGGTCGAGCTCGACCCCGACGCTCGCACCGGCAGGATTGCGGATGCACTCGCAAGCTTGCCCCCGGCGCAGCGTGATGTGCTCGTGCTGCGGCACCTCGCCGGCCTCTCGCCAGTCGAGATCGCCGAGCGACTGGATCGAAGCGAAGCCGCGGTGAACACTCTGCACCACAGGGGTAGCGCCAACCTCCGGGATGCCCTCACGGCGGTGGGCGCCGCCCCCGCCGGCGCCCGCATCGACCAGCCGGCGTCCGCCTCGCTCCGAGCGTCCCGCCGGTGGGCGACGATGCCTTTCGACTCTCGTGCCCGATCGGGCCGTCGCCCCGTCGTCGAGATCGGAGGGTAAAGAGGTTGACGGGCAGCATGCTGGAGGCGGCCGCCGCTTCCGTGAGCGTCCGGGTGCCGCTCCACGTCGTCGTCCAGAGCTTCGTGACCGAGACGGTGCTGATGGACGTCGGCACTGCAAGGTACTTCAGCCTCGATCGTGTCGGCGGCGCCATGCTCGCTGCCCTGGTCGAACACGGCATTGTCGCTGAGGCTGCACGGGCGCTGGCGGTGGGTGGATGGGGACCAGCAGGCGAGGTCGAAGGCGACCTGAGCGAGCTCGCTCGCGAGCTGGAGGAGCTCGGGCTCCTCGAGGTCGAGATCGCCGCGTGAGGTCCGACTCTTCCCACCTCCGACTCCGCGAGCTTCGAGTGGCCTACGACGTTTCTTAGACGTGCGAGATCCCTCCATCCACCGCGTCTCCCACAGGAGGACCGCTCCGAACGGCAACGCCTTCGTGGGCCAGCGCCCCGAAGGCGGCGGTCCAGCGGTCGCCGTCCTCGCGACCGAGGAGCTCGCGGGTCGGCGGGCGGAGGCGGCTCTCGAGGCGTGCGGGATCGGCGTCTCACGCGTCGTCACCGACGTCGACGCTCTCATCGACGTCCCCGCCGTCGACGTCCTCGTCGTCTTCGGCGGCCGCTCGATCTCGGCCCGGCGCGTGCTTCTGAGGCGTCTGCGGCAGCGCCTGCCTGATGCGCGGCTCCTCGTCGTCGGCCCACCGGACTCGCGCGCCGCGGTCCGCACGACGATCGAGGCCGGCGCGGATGGTCTCGTCTTCGACTGCGATGTCGAACGAGCGCTCGGGCCGACGGTCTGGGCGATCTCGGTAGGCCAGGTCGCCGTTCCCGCGACGCAGCGGCGCGAGCTCGATGCGCCCACGCTTTCCGGGCGCGAGAAGCAGGTGCTCGGCCTGGTCGTAATGGACCTTTCCAACCGTGAGATCGCCTCCCGGCTGTACGTGGCCGAGAGCACGGTCAAGTGCCACTTGTCGTCAGTGTTCGCCAAGCTCGGTGTGCGCTCCCGCCACGAGGCCGTGAGGCTCATTCTCGACCCAGAGCAGAGACTCGGATTGGGCATTCTCGGCCTGTCGGGCGGCGATCGTCGTACCGTGGAGGCCGCGTCGTGACCGCCGGCCGCCTTGCCCCCGGGCGACGGCCGCCGCAGATCCTCTCGGTCATCGGCGCTCGGCCGGAGATCATCCAGGCGGCGCCGCTCTCCGTCGCGCTCGCGCCTCTCGCCGACGAGGTGCTCGTCCACACGGGCCAGCACTACGACGCCGCGATGTCGGAGAACCAGATCCTGGCCATCCGCCTTCCATCTCCTCGTCACAACCTCGAAGTCGGCTCGCGGCCGGACCTCGAGCAGCTCGCCGTCGGCACCGAGCGCCTCCTGCGGATCATCGCGCTCGAGCGACCCGACGCAGTCCTCGTCCGCGGGGACACGAACGGCACGCTCTCCGGTGCGAGAGCGGCCGCCGCCGCGGGTCTGCCGTTGTTGCACGTCGAGGCCGGCCTTCGCTCCTACCGCGTCGACATGCCCGAGGAGCGGAACCGCGTCGAGACAGACCGACTCGCCGACGTGCTCTTCGCCCCCACCGAGCACGCGGCCCGGACGCTCCGCGCGGAGGGCGCGCGAGGGGCCGTTCACGTGACGGGGGATCCCCTCTGCGACATCCTCGAGTCGCTGCGCGACCGCATCCGGCCTGCCGCAGGCGACTACGTCCTGGCCACTGTGCACCGGGACTACAACACGAACGACCCGGCAAGGCTTGCCTCCGTGCTCGGCTGCTTGGCCCGCGCTCCGTGGCCGGTGATCTTTCCTGTACACCCGCGCACGCGGACGAGCATCGCCGCCTGGGACCTGGCCGTGCCCGCCAACGTGACACTCGTCGAGCCGGTGACCTATCCGCGGATGCTCGAGCTCGAGCGCGGGGCGCGGGCAGTCGCGACGGACTCCGGCGGCGTCCAGCGCGAGGCGTACCTCTGGGGGGTGCCCTGCCTCACGCTGCGCGAGGAGACCGAATGGATCGAGACGGTGGAGACCGGCTGGAACGCGCTCGTCGGCGTGGATGCGGACGCCTTCGCCGAGGCGCTCGCCCGCCCGCTTCCCGCGGAGCGGCCCCGGCTCTTCGGCGACGGCGCGGCCGCGCCCCGAATCGCCCGCCTGACCGTCAAGTTCCTGCGCGAGAAGCTGGAGGAGGCTGCCTGAGGATGACGGCGGAGCTTGGCGTGGGCGTGATCGGCGTGGGGCAGATGGGCACCTGGCACGTCGACGCGTGGGAGCGCATCGACACAGCACGAGTCGTGGCGGTCGCCGACCCGAGGGAGACCGCAGCGCGAGCCTGCATCCGCCGGAGACCGATCGACTGGCACGTGGACTGGCAGGAGCTCGTGGAACGGCCGGACGTCGACGCCGTCACGATCGCAGCGCCGACCGGGCAGCATGCCGAGATCGCTCTCGCGGCACTCGCGGCCGGCAAGCACGTCCTGGTCGAAAAGCCGATCGCGGCCGCGCTCGAGGACGGGCTGCGCATGGCGGCGGCCGCGCGGCCGTCCGGCCGGAAGCTGATGGTCGGGCACGTCGAGCGCTTCAATCCTGCTGTCGCCAAGGTTGCCGAGCTCGTCCGGGAGGGGCGTCTCGGCCGCATCTTCCGCATCCAGGCTACGCGCGTGGGCCCGCTGCCGGCGCGGATCGCGGACGTCGGCGTGGCGATCGATCTCGCAACGCACGATCTCGACGTCATGCAGTACGTGCTGGGCCGGAACATCAGCCGCGTCTTTGCCGAGGGCACTCGGTTCACGCACCCGAGCCACGAGGACATGCTCGCCTGCCTGCTCCGCTTCGGGGACGACGGCCCCTTCGGGCTGCTCGACGTCAACTGGATCACGCCGGAAAAGCGCCGTGAGCTCTCCGTGATCGGGGAGAGCGGCATGCTCGTCGCCTCCTACCTGACTCAGGACGTGTGGCTCATGGAGGCGGACGGCGCGCGCACCGGGTGGGAGGAGCTCGCGCGTCTTCGCGGCGACGCGGAGAGCGCTGCCGTGCGCTTCGCCCTGCGCAAGGTGGAGCCGCTCCGCGCCGAGCTCGAGGCCTTCGCCTCCTGCATCCTCGAGAACCGTCCGGAGCCGGTCTCGGCCTACGACGGCTGCCGCGCGCTCATCGCGGCCCTGGCCGTCCGCGACTCCGCCGCCAGCTCCCGCCCCGTGGAGCTGCTTGGGATGCCGACAGCACCGGAGGACGCCCGTGTTCGCGCCGCCTGAAGGCTCCCCCGCGCGAGAGTTCCGCACCCACGGCCTCGTTCGTTGACCACATGGTCCGCTTCGTCGTTCCCGCGTACAACGAGGCCGAGAACATCTCGCGCCTCCTCGTCGACCTGGCTCCGCGCGCCCATGCGCTTGGCGCCCGGGTCATCTTCGTCGACGACGGCTCGACCGACGGCACCGCCGAGAGCATCGATGCCCACCGGGACGGCCTCCACCTCGCCGTCGTGCGCCACAAGCACAACCGAGGACTGGGCACGGCTCTCAACAGCGGCCTGCGCGCGGCGCTCGGCGAGGCGCACGACGACGACGCCATCGTCACGATCGAGGCGGACAACACGTCCGATCTCGACGACCTTCCGAGGATGCTCGAGCTCTTCGAGCAAGGGTACGACGTCGTGCTCGCCTCGGTGTACGCGCCGGGCGGTGGGATCCTCGGTGTCGCACCCTGGCGCCTGCTGGCCTCGAAGGCGGTTTCCAACACGTTCCGCTACCTCGGCGGCCTGCGCCAGATCCACACGCTCTCGTCGCTCTACCGGGTGTATCGCGCCGGGACGCTTCGCCGGGCCGCGGAGACGTACGGCTACCTGCTCGTTCGGGAGCCGGGCTTCGCGGCCAACGTCGAGCTCCTCCTCAAGCTCTACAACGCAGGCGCGAACGTGGCCGAGGTGCCGACCGTCAACGACTGGTCCCGCCGCGCCGGGGCCTCGAAGATGAACCTGACGCCGACCGCGCTGGCCTACGGCCGGCTTGCGGCCGCGCACCTCGTGGGACGCATCCAGCCCCCGCCGATCTCACCCCTAGCCGGCGAGGAGGAATGAGCACGCCCCCGCGGGTCGGCGTTGTCGGGGGTGGCATCCTCGGCACGGTGCTGTCCCTCCGCCTCGCGCAGGCGGGTGCGCGCGTGACGCTTCTCGAACGGGCGCCCACGCTCGGCGGACTGGCGGGAACGATGGACTTCGGCGGCCATCGGGTCGACCGCTTCTACCACGTGGTCGTCCCCTCCGACGAGCGGATGCTCTCCCTCGCTGAGGAGGTCGGGCTCGCCGACCAGGTGCGTTTCCGTCCCGTCGGGGTCGGCTTCTGGGTCGACGGTCGGATGTATCCGCTCAACGGCATTGCCGACTTCCTCCGCTTCCCCCCTCTCTCCCCCTGGGGGCGCGCCCGCCTGGCGTGGTTCGTGCTCCAGTGCCAGCTCCGCGGCGGCTATGAGAGCCTCGAGAATGTGCCGCTCGAGCGGTGGCTCCGTCGCCACTGCGGACGCCGGGTGGTCGAGCGGATCTGGCGGCCGCTCCTGGACTCGCGCTTCGACTCTCGTCACGAGGAGCTGCCCGCCACGTATCTGTGGTCCCGCACGCGGCGCATGCGCAGCGCGCGCAAGGGCCCTGCGGCCGGCGAGACGATGGGCCACGTGATCGGCGGCCACGAGCGGCTGATCGAGGCTGCGGGCGC
>JAIBJN010000012.1 GCA_020029595.1 Actinomycetota bacterium
GGTCTCCACGAACCAGTTCAAGAACGGCATGCACGTCGAGCTCGACGGGCAGGTGTGGCGCATCGTCGAGTTCCAGCACGTGAAGCCGGGCAAGGGCGGGGCCTTCGTGCGGACGAAGCTGAAGGCCCTCGAGTCGGGCGCGGTGGTCGAGCGCACGTTCCGCGCCGGCGAGAAGATGTCGCGGGTCCGCACGGAGACGAAGAACGTCCAGTACCTCTACGACTCGGGCGACGACGTCGTCTTCATGGACGAGGAGACATACGAGCAGCTGGCGCTTCCGCGCGCAGAGGTCGCCGACGAGCTCGACTTCCTGCAGCCATCGAGCACCGTCCAGCTCCTGACCGTGGACGGCCGCGCGGCCGGCGTCCAGCTCCCGGCCTCGGTCGCGCTCACCGTCGCCGAGACGGAGCCCGGCGTGCGCGGCGACACCGTCTCGAACGTGACGAAACCGGCGACGCTCGAGACCGGCGCGGTCGTCCAGGTGCCGCTCTTCGTGAACGTCGGCGACCGCATCAAGGTCGACACGCGCGAACGCCGCTACATCTCCCGAGCGTAGTCAGTGCCCCTCCAGGCAATACACGCCCGCCTCTTCCCCGCGATCACGCTAGGTGCTCGCGACGCAGAAGCTGGGCAGCATCACCTGCAGGGGCACTAGCCGTGCCCCAGCTCGTCGACACGACGATCAGGCTCCTCTCTCAGGAGCCGCTCGCCGAGCGGGTCTCCGCGGCAGGGCTTTACGAGCTGGTGGCCGAGCTGGACACGGCGGGGTTCGCGTGCCTCGAGATCTCCGGGGGAGGGTGCTTCGACAGCGCCGTTCGACGCGGGATCGAGAGTCCGTGGGAGCGAATCCGCGCCATCAAGGCACGGTGCTCGACGCCGCTCGGAATGGCGCTCCGAGGACGCTTCCTCGTCGGCTCCCGACCGGTTTCAGGCGACCTCGTCCGCCGCTTCGTGGCGAGCGCAGCGGCGAGCGGGATCGACGTCTTCCGCCTCCACGACCCCCTCAACGACCTCGCGAATCTCCGCGAGGCGGCCGACGCGATCCGCGCAGCGGAGAAGGAGCTCTCCGTCGGGCTGGTCCACAGCCCGGGGCCGAGTGGGGAGACGGATGTGCTCCTCGAGCGCGCCCACCACCTGAACGAGCTGGGCGCCTCGCGCGTGCTCATCCACGACCCGGCGAGCTCGCTCCATCCGGCGATGGCGCGAGAGCTCGTCGAGCGCGTCGGGGAGGCGAGCGGTCTTCCGGTCGGGCTCCATTGCCAGGGCGCCGGAGGCGTGGGCTTGGCCGCGGCCATCGAGGCCGTCCGGGCCGGCGCCGAGCGGATCGCCTGCGCGCTCTATCCGATCGCGCTCTCGCTCCATCGGGTCTCGGCGGAGGCGCTGACGCAATCGCTCGCTGGCGTCGGCCTCGACACGGGAGTCGACCTCGACCGCCTCTGGCGCTGCTCCGAGCTCGTTGACGAGGCGCTCGGCGACGAGCCGGTGCCGCCGCTCTCGCCGCGGGTCGCCGTGCGTGCTGCCGAGTACAGCCTGCCGGCCGGGCTCGTGGCGGAGCTCGACGCGAGGCTGCGGGAGAACGCGTCGGCCGACCGGCTCGACGAGGTCCTCGAGGAGCTGACGACCATTCGACGCGAATGCGGCTGGCCGCCGCTCGCGTCACCGATCGGGCAGGTGCTCGGCTCGCAGGCACTTCTCCACGTCCTCGCTGCTCAGCGCTGGCGCTTCGTCGTCGACGAGCTGCGCGACTTGGTCGAGGGACGGTACGGCTCCCCACCGGGCGAGATCGATCCGACGGTGCAGCGGGCGGTGGAGCTTCTCGGAGACGGAATCGAGCTGGAGGAGGAGCCGCCCGAGGCGCTCGAGGAGGTGCGGGAAGACGCGCAGGGCCTCGCCTCGAGCGAGGAGGAGCTGCTGCTCCTGGCGCTCTACGGCGACGACGCCGAGCCGCTCCTGCGCTCGGTGCGAGGGCGCGGGCGCCGGGACGAGTCCGAGACCGCCGGGCTCACGCCGAGCGAGGCCGAGCGCCTGCGGGAGATCATCCGGGTCGTCCAGGAGTCGGGCATCGGCGAGGTGACGATCGAGGAGGGGGAGATGCGCGTCACCGTGCGGCGAACCGACGAGCGCGGGGAGGTGCCGCTGGTGTCCGTTCCCGTGCCGACTGCACCGGTTCACGAGGAGCCGGCGGGGACGGCCGAGCCCCCGCCGAGCGAGATCATCCCCATCGAGTCCCCGATGGTCGGGACGTTCTACCGCGCCCCCCAGCCGGGAGCCCCGCCGTTCGTCGAGGAGGGGGACACGGTCGAGCTCGGACAGACGCTCTGCATCCTCGAGGCGATGAAGCTGATGAACGAGGTGAAAGCGGAGTCCGAGGGCGTCGTTCGGCGGATCTGCGTCGACAACGCGGCGCCGGTCCAGTACGGGGACGTCCTCTTCGAGCTCGAGCCGCTGAACGGCCGGCCGCTCGACGCCCTCTAGTGGTGAGCCGGCAGGCCGCGATCTTCCCGGGGCCACCCCGCGCCTCCACCCGCATCGAGCGTAACCGCCCCAGGCGCGCGCGTGGCGCGCGGATCGTGCCGGAAGGCGGAGGGATCGCGACGAGACTGGCACGCCGGTGTTCCGCCGCGTCCTGATCGCCAACCGCGGCGAGGTCGCTGTCCGCATCGTGCGCGCCTGCCACGAGCTCGGGGTCGAGGCGGTCGCCGTCTATTCGACCGCCGACCGCGAGTCGCTTCATGTCCGTCTTGCCGACCACGCGGTGCACGTCGGCCCGCCGCCGTCTGGGCAGAGCTATCTCAACATCCCTTCGCTTGTCGCGGCGGCGACGACGACGGGCTGCGAGGCCGTCCACCCGGGCTGGGGCTTCCTGGCCGAGAATGCCGAGTTCGCAGCGGCGTGCGAGGGCAACGACCTAGCCTTCGTCGGCCCGCGGCCGGAGACGATCGAGGTCATGGGCGACAAGATCCGTGCGAAGGAGGCAGTCGCCGCGGCCGGCCTCCCGCTCGTCCCGGGCTCCGACGGCGCTGCGACCCTCGAGCAGGCCCGCGCTCTCGCGGCCGACGTCGGCTTCCCCCTCCTTCTGAAGGCCGCCGCCGGAGGTGGCGGGCGGGGGATGCGGCTGGTCACGGCCGCCGACGAGCTCGAGCCAGCCTTCCAGACCGCCGCGTCCGAGGCGCAGGCTGCCTTTTCCGACGGATCCCTCTACGTCGAGCGCGCGGTCATCGGGGCTCGTCACGTCGAGATTCAGGTGCTCGGGGACGGAGAGGGACACGTGCTCACGCTCGGCGAGCGCGACTGCTCGATCCAGCGTCGGCACCAGAAGCTCGTCGAGGAGGGCCCGTCGCCGGCGGTCTCACTGGATCTGCGCGCCGAGATGGAGGACGCCGTGAGGCAGGCGACCGAGGTGCTCCGCTACCGCGGCGCCGGGACGATCGAGTTCCTCCTCGACGCGGACGGCCGCTTCTACTTCATCGAGATGAACACGCGCCTCCAGGTCGAGCACCCGGTGACCGAGCTCCTCACCGGGATCGACCTCGCGCAGGGACAGATCCGCGTCGCCGCCGGCGACGGCCTCCCGCGCAGCGGGCGCGCGGAGCTCCGCGGCCACGCGATTGAGTTCCGCATCAACGCGGAGGATCCCGCGCGCGACTTCCTCCCCGCGCCCGGCACGGTCACCCGCTTCCGTCCGCCGCTGGGGCCCGGCGTCCGCGTCGACACTCACGTGGTCGACGGCTACGACATCCCGTCCTTCTACGACTCGCTCGTGGCCAAGGTGATCGTCTGGGCCGAGGATCGCCCGGCAGCGCTTCGCCGGGCGCGTCGCGCACTGACAGAATTCGAGCTGGAGGGAGTCCCGACGACACGCGACCTGGCGATCGACATCCTGGAGAGCGAGGCATTCGCGAGCGGTCGCTACACCACCGCCTTCCTGAGCGAGGACGGAGGTTCCCTCGACGCCCTCCGAGAAGAGGCGTCTTGACGAGCCGCCGCGCCGCCCGGCGCACGGCCCTCGAGCTCCTCTACCAGTGGGATCTCACGGGCCAGCCGCTCGTGAGCCTGCACGCGGGCGACGTCGACCCGTTCGCGCTCGAGCTCGCCGAGGGCGTTGCGGCGCGCGCGGGCGAGCTCGACGCGCGCATCACCGACGCGTCCGACGAGTGGCGGGCCGACCGGCTCGGCGTGGTCGAGCGGAACGTCGTCCGCATCGGCCTCTTCGAGCTCGACCGCGGCGACGTGCCCGTCGAGGTGGCGATCGACGAGGCCGTCTCGCTCGCCAAGCGCTATGCGAGCGAGGATGCCGGCCGCCTCGTGAACGGCATCCTCGGACGGGTCGTCCGGGAGGCGCCGAAGCCGTGAGCGAGCCCGACGCCGTCGCCCGCCTCCAGGACCTGCTCGAGAAGGTTGAGGCCGCTCGTGCCGAGCTCGAGCGCACGGAGGACCCGGAGCGCGCCGTCCAGGTGCTCCAGGAGCTCGCCGACCTGGCCAAGGAGGTGCAGGCCGAGGTCGAGAGCGCACGCAGGGAGGCCGATGCATCAGCCTGACGACCTACGCCGGCTGGCCGACCGCTTTCTCGCAGGGCTCCCGTTCGCCGGAGAGCTGGGGAAGCTCGAGGGTGCGCTCCGCTACTCGCTCCTCGCGGGCGGGAAGCGGATCCGCCCGGTTCTCTGCCTCGCGACCGGCGAGGCGCTGGGTCGCGACGCCGAGGAGCTCCTGCCGGCCGCCTGCTCGCTCGAGCTCGTCCACACCTTCAGCCTCGTTCACGACGACCTGCCGGCGCTCGACGACGACGACCTCCGGCGCGGCCAGCCGAGCGCGCACGTCCGCTTCGGCGAGGACGTCGCCATCCTCGCCGGCGACGCGCTCCTCGCCGAGGCCTTCCGCCTCGCGCTTCGCTACCCGTCTCCGGACGTGGCGCGCGAGCTCGCCGAGGCGACGCTGGGGATGATCGGCGGCCAGTACCTCGACGTCACGACCGACGGCGAGTTCGATCCCGAGGGGCTCCGGCGGCTCCATGCGCTCAAGACCGGCCGGCTCCTCCGCGCGTCCGTCACGACCGCGACCGCCGTCGCCGGCCTCGCGGAGTCAGAGCGGGCGCCTTGGCGGGTCTTCGGAGAGGAGGTGGGCGTCCTCTTCCAGATCGTCGACGACATCCTCGACGCGACCGGGACGGCCGAGGAGCTCGGGAAGACGCCGGGCAAGGACGAGGCGGCGGGCAAGGTCACGTACGTCTCCCTGCACGGCCTCGAGCACGCGCGCGAGCTCGCGGACGAGGCGCGCGCGCGCGTCCTCCAGCAGCTCGCAAGCCTTTCCGGCGACACGACGGTGCTCGCGGCGATCGTCGACACCATCCGCGACAGGCGCGCCTGAGGCGATGCTCCACCGAACAACTCCTGCAGGCACCCTCGTGATCGGCCAGCCCGCGCACGCCTGGGTCGCGGGCCAGCTCGCCCGGGCCTGGGCGGAGCGGTTCGAGCCGTGGGAGGAAGTCTGCCTCGCGGCCGACCAGCACGACGTCGCCTGGACCGCCTGGGAGCGCTCGCCCGAGCTCGACCCGGCGACGGGCCTGCCCTACACCTTCTCAGCGCTCCCGCGCCTCCGCCGCCTGGAGCTCTGGTCCGGCGCCGCGGCGCTCCTGCTCCCACAGTCGCGGTATGCCGCGCTCCTCGTGTCGCTGCACGGGACGTTGCTCGTCGAGCGCTTCCCGCCCGAGGGCGGGGAGGAGATACGGGTCTCGCTCGAGGCGTACCTCGAGCGAGAGCGCGCCTTCCAGGCGCGCATCCTCGAGACGCTCCGAGGCGACCCGCGCTACGGAGCGCACTCGACTGTGGACGCCGTTGCCAAGAACCAGGAGCTCGTCTTCGCTTGGGACGGGCTCTCGCTCGCGCTCCTCCACGGCGTCGAGCAGGAGCGGAAGGCCGCAGGCCACGTCCTCGCAGGCGTGGACGGCGACCCCACGCGCGTGACCGTCTCGCCGTGGCCCTTCCGCGACGATGCCGTCGCCGTGGTCTGCGAAGGCCGCCTGCTCACGGAGACCTTCGCCGACGAGAGGGAGATGAGGCGCGGACTCGCGAGGGCGCCGTGGGTGACGATCGCGACCCGGCTGACTCCGCGCTGAGCCGCCTCTCGGCCGGCGAGCTCGCCCGCCAGGCCGGCACGACGCGGGAGCAGGTCGAGCGCCTCGCGGAGCTCGGCATCCGCTCATTCGTGACAGTTCGCCCACGGACTGACGGGGTACGCTCTCGCCATGAGCGCCAAGAAGCGCCTGGACGTGCTGCTCGTCGAGCGCGGGCTCGCCGAGAGCCGGTCGCAGGCGCAGGCGCTCGTGCTCGCCGGCCGCGTAAAGGGCTTCGCGAAGGCCGGAGAGCAGGTGGACGAGGCGGCCGAGCTCGAGATGGAGGAAGGGCCGCGCTTCGTCTCGCGGGGCGGGGAGAAGCTCGCGGGCGCTCTCGGCGAGCTCGGGATCGGCGTCGCCGGCGAGGACTGCCTCGACGTCGGCGCGTCGACGGGCGGCTTCACGGACTGCCTTCTCCAGGCCGGCGCCGCGCGCGTCGTCGCGCTCGACGTCGGCTACGGCCAGCTCCACCCAAGGCTCCGCGAGGATCCGCGCGTGACCGTGCTCGAGCGAACGAACGTCCGGGACCTCCGCTGCGAGGACCTCCCGTTCAGGCCGACGTTCGTCGCGTGCGACGTGTCTTTCATCGGCCTCGCCAAGGCGTTGCCCCCCGCGCTCGCCTGCGCGGCGGCGGGCTGGCGCGCGCTCGCCCTCGTCAAGCCGCAGTTCGAGGCCGGCCCCGCCGAGGTGGGCAGGGGCGGGGTCGTCCGCGACCCGGAGGTCCATCGCCGCGTGGTCGACGACGTCGTGGGACGCGCGCCGGAGTGGGGAGCCCGCGCGCTCGGAGTCGCCGAGTCGCCCGTACGCGGGCCGAAGGGAAACCGCGAGTTCTTCGTCCTCCTCGCCGACGCGGATCGGGAGGAGCAGTGACGGAGGCAGTCCGGAGGCTCGGCGTCATGACGACCCGCGGGCGCCCCGACGTCGTCGGCGAGGCTCGCCGCCGGCTCCAGGAGGCGGCCGCCGCGGCCGGCATCGAAGTCGGCGACGCCGAGGACGGGGGGCTCGACCTCCTCGTCGTTCTCGGAGGAGACGGCACGATGCTCCGCGCGCTCCGGGCCATGCTGGGAACGGGGACGCCCGTGTTCGGGATCAACTTCGGACGGGTCGGATTCCTCACGACTGCGGAGGGCGACGAGCTCGACGCCGCCCTCACGCGTGCTCTCGGGGGGAACTTCCGAGTCGTCGAGCTCTGCACCCTCGAGGCGTGGCTCGAGGGTGGGACGCACGCGGCCGTCAACGACGTCGTCGTCACGAGCTCGCGCCCCGGCCGTATGGTCGAGCTCGGCTGGGAGGTCGGCGGCGAGCGGCTCGGCGACCAGCCGTGCGACGGGATGATCTGCTGCACGCCGTCGGGCTCGACGGCGTACAACCTCTCGAACGGGGGCCCCGTGATGATGTGGGGCTTGGAGGCGATGGCGATGACGTTCGTCGCGCCGCACTCGCTTCGCGCCCGCGCGCTCGTCGTCCCGCGCGGGCTCGACCTCCGCATCGCGAACCGCTCCAAGGATCTCCCCGTGACCGTGCTCGTCGACGGCGGCGCGGTCGGCGAGCTCGAGCGCGACGGGGAGATCGCGGTCGCCGTCGGTCCGGAGCATTGTCGGCTAGCGATCGTCCCCGAGGTGACGTTCTTCTCGCGCTACCACGAGGTCTTCCCCTAGTTTGGTGACTAGTGCTCCGCCGCCTTCGCATCGAGAGCTTCGTCCTCATCCGGGAGGCGGACCTCGTCTTCGCGCCCGGCCTGAACGCGGTCACAGGGGAGACGGGTGCCGGCAAGACGATCCTGGCGCAGGCCGTCGGACTCCTGCTCGGAGCCCCCGGAGACTCGGGTTACCTCGGCCCGGGCGCCGAGGAGGCCTACGTCGAGGCCGAGCTCGATCTTCCGGAGGGAACCCTCGACGACCCGGCGCACGAGGCAGTCGCCGAGCTGCGGCCGGCCGGGGAGGAGGGCCTCGTTGCGGCGCGCCGCGTATTCGCAGACGGGCGCACCCGGGCGTACGCGTGGGGTCGGGCCGTGCCGCGGGAGGACCTGGCCGCGCTCGTCGAACGCCTCCTCGCCATGTCAGGCCAGTTCGAGCAGCGCCGCCTGGCCCGGCCGGCGCACCAGCTCGACGTCCTGGACGCCTTCGTGGGCGAGGAACAGCTTCGCCGCCGGGGCGAGCTCCAGCGGGCCTGGCGGGAGCTCCTCGCCGCCGGCCGGCGCCGCGACGAGCTGGCGAGCGCCGCCGCGGGCCGCGCGCAGCGCCTCGAGGAGCTCGCCGAGCTCGTCGCCCGCACCGAGGGGATGGAGGCGGGACGAGACGAGCGGTTGCTCGCGGAGCGCGAGCGGCTCCGCCACGTCAGCGAGCTCGCGGAGGCCGCAGCCGCAGGAGCGGAGGCGCTCGCCCCGGAGCAGGTGGACTCCGCGGGCGCGGCCGAGCGGGTGGCGGAGGCCGTCCGCGCGCTCGAGGCCGTCGCGCCTCACGCCCCCGAGCTGGTGGATGTCGCCGCCGATCTCGGCGAGGCCGAGATCCGCGTCCGTGAAGGAGCCTCGACGCTCCGCGCTTTTCTCGCCTCACTCGAGGCGGAGCCGGGACGGCTCGAGGCGGTCGAGGCCGAGCTCGAGACGATCGCGGAGGCGCGCCGGCGCTTCGATGCGGGGACGACCGAGGAGCTGCTCGCGCGCGCCGCGGCCGCTCGGGCGGAGCTCGATCAGCTCGAGGCGGGCGTCGATCCTCTGGAGGCGGCCGGGCGTGCGGTCGGCGAGTCGGAGGCGCGCGTGGAGGAGCTTTCCGCCGCGCTCTCCACGGCTCGCTCCCAGGCCGTGCCCGCGTTCGCGGAGGCGGTCGCCGCGGAGCTCCAGGGGCTTGGGATGGGCGACGGCGAGTTCCGCGCCGAGCTCTCGTCGCGCGAGCCCGGGCCGAGCGGCTCCGACGCCGTTTCCTTCCTCGTTCGCCCGAACCCGGGCTTACCCTTCGCGCCGGCCGCCGAGACCGCCTCGGGCGGCGAGCTCTCGCGCATCGCGCTCGCGCTTCGCGCCGGGGCGCACGCCTCCGCCGGGGAGCCGACGATCGTCTTCGACGAGATCGATGCCGGCATCGGCGGGCACACGGCCCACTCCGTCGCGGACGCGCTCGCCCGGCTCGCCGGACGCGCGCAGGTCCTGACGATCACTCACCTGCCGCAGATCGCGAGTGCCGCGGAGGCGCACTTCCGGGTCGAGAAGGTGCCCGGCGACCCGACCCACACGCAGATCCACAGGCTGTCCGACGAGGAGCGGCGGGAGGAGTTGGAACGTATGCTGGGCGGGGCCGAGTTCCTCTCCACCGTGCGCCAGGGTTAGCAGGAGTGCACTAATGCCGACCTTCGTCGAGTTCACCGGGACCGCGAGGCTGGACAGGCGCACCAAGCGCCTCGTCAGGCGCCTCGGTCCGGACGACATCGCCATCATCGACCACCCCAACCTCGACCGCATCTCGGCCGAGGAGCTCCTGGAGAGCGGCGTGCGGGTAGTCGTCAACGTCTCGCCTTCGTCGACCGGGGACTACCCGAACGCCGGGCCGCTGGCGCTCGTACGGGGCGGCGTGTGCCTGATCGACGCGCCCGGCGCGGAGCTCTTCGACGAGGTGAAGGACGGCGAGCCGCTCGTCGTCCGCGGCGCGAGTCTCTTCCGCAACGGCTCGCGGCTCGCCGCCGGGAGTGAGCGCGTGGAGGACGAGCTCGCGCGGGACCTCGCCGACCAGCGGAGCCGGGTGAGCGAGGCGCTCGAGGCCTTCGCGGAAAACACCCTTCGCCACCTGCGCGAAGAGACCGCGCTGCTCGCCGGGGGCGTACAGATGCCGCAGCTGCGCACGCGCTTCCGCGACCGGCACGCTCTCGTCGTCGCCCGCAGCCCGGAGACGAAGCGCGACCTCTCCATCGTCGGCCCGTACATCGGCGACTTCAAGCCCGTGCTCGTCGGAGTGGACGGAGGCGCGGACGCGCTCGTGGCCGCGGGCTACAAGCCCGACATCATCGTCGGCGACATGGACTCCGTCTCGGACAAGACCCTCCTCTCGGGCGCCGAGCTTGTCGTCCACGCCTACCCCGATGGAGATGCGCCCGGGCGGGCCCGCCTCGACCGGCTCGGCCTCTCCTCGACGGTCCTGCCGACGCCGGGGATCTCGGAGGACGCCGCGATGCTCCTGGCCTTCGAGAAGGGCGCCGAGCTGATCGTCGCGGTGGGCACGCGCTTCAACGTGATCGAGTTCCTCGAGCGCAACCGAGCGGGCATGTCCTCGACGTTCCTCACCCGGCTCAAGGTGGGCGAGAAGCTCGTCGACGCGCGGGGCGTCTCGCGCCTCTTCCGCCCGCGGGTCGGGCTCGGGATGGTGACGGCGTTCGCACTCGCCTCGATCGCCGTGATCGCCGCCGTGCTCATCGCCTCGCCCGAGCTCCGGGACCTGGTCTCCACACTCGTCGAACGCCTCCGGTCCCTCGTCGGGATCGAATGAGCCTGATCGAGGCGACGGGCGAGCTCGCCTCGGACAGGCGGGACGTGTGGGCGCTCGTGGCCGAGCCGTACCACCTCCCGGACTGGTGGCCCGCCTACACGGGCGTCAAGCCGGACCGGCGCGGGCTCGCCGAGAACGCGCGCTGGGAGGTGGTGCGGGGTAAGGTGCCCGGCTTCCTCCGCCGCCCCGAGGGACGAGGGCTGATCGTCATCACGAGCGTGCTCGAGGGCTGGGAGCTGCGCTGGCACGACCTGAAGCAGGAGCTCGAGGCGGGGGTTCGGCTCGACAACGCGGGCACGGGCCGCACGCGGGCGACGACCTTCGTGGCCGGTCCCTGGCTCCGCCTCGTCGCCGAGGGCGCCCGAGGCCATCCCGAGCAGGCGCTCACCCGTCTGCGCGACCTCTGCCAGACCGCCGCGACGCTCTGACGTTCTCGATACGACCGGCAATTACCGCACTCGCGGCTGGCGGCTGCGACGCGGCGCCGGATCGCCGCGCTCGCCCTTGCCCGTACCCAACCGGTACGGGCCGCGGACGATCGCGACGCCCAGCTTGGTCGCAGCCGTCCCCGACGAGCACGCCAAGTACCGATCAAGCATCTAGGCTCTTGGCGGATGTTCGGTCTCCGCTACCACGTGGCCTCGCTGGCGGCGGTGTTCGTCGCGCTCGCCGTCGGCATCCTCCTCGGAGTCGCCGTCTCGGGGAAGGTGACCGACGCGGGGGAAGCCGCCGAGCTGCAGAACCTGCAGGACCGGAACGAGAGGCTGCAGCAGGACCTCGACGCCGCGCAGGCGGCGGCGGAGGCGGCGACCCAGCAAGGGGAGGGCTCCGAGGAGCTCTTCGCGCGCGCCTACCCCGCCCTGATGGAGAACCGCCTCGACGGCAAGGACGTCGCGGTCCTCTTCCTCGGGCCCGCGGACGGGAGCCTGCGCTCGGAGGTGGAGCGCTCGCTGGCCGACGCCGACGGCGGGGCGCCAGCCCGCGTCGTCGCGCTCGACGTCCCGGTCGACGACACCGACCTCGCGGCCGCGCTCGAGGGAGACGAGGTGCTCGCCGCATACGCCGACGACGGGGGAGACTTCTCCGACCTCGGGCGCGAGCTCGGCCGCGAGCTCGTGGAGGGCGGGGACACGCCGCTCTGGGCCGCGCTCTCGACCCGTCTCGTGGAGGAGCGGTCCGGCTCCAGCTCGCTCCCGGTCGATGCGACCGTCGTCGTCACGACCTGGACGCCGCCCGACGAGGCAAACGGCGACGAGGAGGCTGCAGCGCAGACGGAAGCGACGTCGTCCCTGCTGGAGGGCCTCGTCCGCGGGCTCGACGGGGTGGGAGTCCCCGTGGTCGGCGTCGCCGCCGGCGACGACCCTCCCGAGATCATCGAGCTCTACCGCGACCAGGGCATCTCGAGCGTCGACGACATCGACGTCCCGGCCGGCCGGCTCGCGCTCGCCCTCCTGCTCGCCGGCGCAGAGCCCGGCCACTACGGGCTGGGGGACGGTGCGTCGGACGGCGTCGTTCCCCCCATCGAGCCGCTCACGATCGAGTGAGTGCGACGGCCGACGGCCTGACCGTCCTCGTCGCCGCGCGCAACGAGGAGGAGCGGATCGGCGAGACGGTGGCGGCGCTGCGCCGCGACTTTCCCGAGGCGGAGGTCATCGTTGTGGACGGGCGCTCGCAGGATCGGACCGCGGAGCGGGCCGAGGCGGCCGGGGCCGTCGTCCTCTGCGTCGAGCGACTTGGGAAGGGCGAGGCGCTGTCGGCCGGCGAGAGGGCGGCTGCGGCGGGGCCGCTTCTCCTCTGCGACGCCGACCTGTGCGGCTCCCTGCTACCGCTCCAGGGGAGCGAGGCCGACCTGGCCGTCGCAGCCTTCCGGCGGCGCGTGGGCGGAGGCTTCGGGGTCGCCAAGCGCGTGGGGCGGGGGCTCATACGCCTGTCGACGGGCGTCGCTCCGCGCGAGCCGCTCTCCGGCCAGCGCTTCCTGAGCGCCCGAGCCAGGGCCGTCTGCTTCCCGCTCGCGCCGGGCTTCGGCTGCGAGGTGCGGATGACGATCGACGCCCTCCGCAGCGGACTCACGTTCGAGGAGATCGACCTCGATCTCGACCACCGTGCGACGGGTCGCGACGCAACCGGCTTCATCCACCGCGGGCGCCAGCTCGTCGACGCCGTCCTCGCGGCCGGGCCACTGGCCGTGAACTACCGAGGGCTCCGCCTCCCGCTCGTGGGCTGGACGACGTTCAACCGAAGCGATCCGGGCATCACGCTCGTGATGCTCCTCGGCTTTCTCGACGATGTGCTCGGCGGAGAGGAGCGCGGCTTCCGGGAGCACCTTCGTGCCGGCCGGACGACGGGCATGCTCAAGCTCGTGGGCATCCCGCTCGTCGGCCTCCTGCGGACTCGCTCGCTCGGCGGGGCCTTGCTCTTCGGGCTCTCCGCGAACCTCCTGAACCAGCTCGACACCCGGCCCGGGAGGTGCCTGAAGGCGTTCCTCCTCGGGGCGCTACTCCTGCGCCGAAGGGGCGAGGGCGGGTCCGCGAAAGTCGCTGTCCTGCTCCTTCCCTACGATCTTCGCGAGAGGGTCATGCTGGGGGACGCCGGATCGAATGCGCTCGGGGCCATGCTAGGCTTGAAGTCCGTGGAACGGCTCCACGGACGGGCTCGCTGGGCTGCGATCGGAACGCTCGCGGGCCTCAACGTCCTCGGAGAGCGCACGTCCCTCGGCCGGACGATCGAGCGCACGCCGGGGCTGCGCGGGCTCGATCGGCTGGGACGGGCTCGATGAGAGAGCGGCCCACGAAGTACGTCTTCGTGACGGGCGGCGTCGTCTCGTCGCTCGGGAAGGGAATCAGCGCCGCCTCGCTCGGCCGGCTGCTCAAGGCGCGCGGGCTCAGCGTGCAGGTGCAGAAGTTCGACCCGTACCTGAACGTCGACCCGGGGACGATGAGTCCCTTCCAGCACGGCGAGGTGTTCGTCACCGAGGACGGGGCCGAGACTGACCTCGACATCGGCCACTACGAGCGCTTCGTCGACGAGAACCTCTCCCGCAACGCGAACCACACGTCCGGCTCGATCTGGTACGCGGTCATCCGCAAGGAGCGCAAGGGCGAGTACCTCGGCTCCACGGTGCAGGTCATCCCGCACATCACGAACGAGATCAAGTCGCGGATCCGGCGCGTCGCCGATGTCAGCGACACGGACGTCGTCATCTCCGAGATCGGCGGCACGGTCGGCGACATCGAGTCGCTCCCGTTCCTCGAGGCGATCCGCCAGTTCCGGCGCGAGGTCGGGCCCGAGAACGTCGTCTACCTGCATGTCACCTTCGTCCCGTTCATCGAGACGGCCGGCGAGCTGAAGACGAAGCCGACCCAGCACTCCGTCAACGAGCTGCGGCGCATCGGCATCCACCCCGACGTCGTCATCTGCCGGTCGGCCGACCCCCTCTCCCGCGACATCCGGGAGAAGATCGCGCTCTTCGCCGACGTCGACCCCGAGGCGGTGATCGCGAACGAGGATGTGAGCGACGTCTACCTCGTGCCCCAGGCGCTCCGCAACGAAGGCCTCGACGCGCTCGTCGCGGGCAAGCTCGGGCTGCCCGACGTCGAGCCCGAGCTAGGCGAATGGGACGAGCTGGCAACCAGGATCGCCCAGCGGACCGGCGAGGTACAGATCGCACTCGTCGGCAAGTACGTCAAGCTCCACGACGCGTACCTCTCCGTCCACGAGGCGCTCAAGCACTCCGGCATCCACCACGGCGTGGACGTCAACGTCCGCTGGTTCGACGCCGAGGGCATGAGCCTCGAGGAGGCCGCCGCGGAGCTCGAGAGCGTCGACGGCGTCCTCGTCCCGGGCGGCTTCGGCTCGCGCGGCTGGGAGGGGAAGATCACGGCCTGCCGGGTCGCGCGCGAGCGCGGCGTCCCGTACCTGGGGATCTGCCTCGGAATGCAGGTCGCGGTCTCGGAGTACGCGCGCCACGTCTGCGGGCTCGAGGGCGCGAACTCGACGGAGATGGATCCGGAGACGCCGTTCCCGGTCATCGACCTCCTGCCCGAGCAGAAGGAGATCGAGGACCTCGGCGGCACGATGCGGCTCGGCGCCGACGCCGTCGACCTCGTCGAGGGTACGCGCGCCCACACCGCCTACGGCGACGGCGTGATTCACGAGCGCCATCGGCACCGGTACGAGGTCAACAACCACTTCCGCCCACGTCTCGTCGAGGCGGGGCTCGTCGTCTCCGGGACGTTCCAGGCCGGCCGCCTCGTCGAGGTGATCGAGCTCGCCGATCACCCGTGGTTCGTGGCGAGCCAGTTCCATCCGGAGTTCAAGTCGCGCCCGACCCGCCCGGCGCCGCTGTTCCGGGACTTCGTCGGAGCCGCGCTCGCCCGCGCCCGCGAGCGGGGGCGCGTGGCGGAAGCGACGGCACGGTAGCCCTTCCCGGGGCCACCCCGGACCACCACCCGCTTCGAGCGTAACGCGCAAGGGCGCACGCGTGGTGCGCGGATCGTGCCGGATCTGTGCCGGTCTCCGCGGGAACGACGCCTAGAATCGGCCCGGTGACGACCACCTGGGCCTCCGACGTCCTCCCGCTGTTCCTCGAGCTCGCGGCGATCCCGAGCCCGTCCGGGGAAGAAGAGGCGGTCGCCGGGCGGGTGCGGGCGTACCTCCGCGATCTGGGAATCGAGACGGAGGAAGACGAGGCGGGCAACCTCCTCGCGCGCCTGCCCGGGACGAGCGAGGGGACCGGCGAGCCGATCTTCCTCTGCGCCCACCTCGACACGGTCCCTCCCTTGGGCCCGATCGAGCCGGTGGTCGAGGACGGCGTCGTCACGAACGGCGCCGCGACGATCCTCGGCGCCGACGACAAGGCCGCCGTCGCCGTCCTCCTCGAGGCGACCAGGCTCCTGCTGAGCGAGGGCCGACCGCACGCAGGCGTCGAGCTCCTCTTCACGACCCGGGAGGAGACCGGGCTGGAGGGCGCGTTCGCGTTCGACGAGTCCCGCCTCGAGGCCCGGCTCGGCTTCGTGTACGACTACTCCGGCGCGGTCGGCGAGGTCGTGGTCGCTGCACCCTCGGGGCGGGCAATCGACGTCGTCTTCACCGGTCGGCCGGCGCACGCCGGCATCAATCCCGAGGACGGGCGTTCGGCGATTGCCGCGGCCGCTCGCGCGATCTCCGATTTGCGCCTCGGGCGCATCGACGAGGAGACGACTGCGAACGTCGGCCTGATCGAGGGTGGGAGCGCGCTCAACGTCGTCCCCGCGCGGTGCCGCCTCGCCGCGGAGGCCCGCTCGCGCGACGAGCGGAAGCTCGCGGAGCTCGTCCAGGAGATGCTCGACTGCTTCGCCTTCGCGGCCGCGGTCGCGGAGTGTGAGCTCGAGACCACCGTCGAGGACAAGTACCGCGGCTACAAGCTCGCCCCGGACGACCCCGCTCTGACCCTTGCCCGCTCGGCGCTCGAGCGCGCCGGCTTTGCGCCGCTCGACGTGGAGGTGGGCGGCGGGGCCGATGCGAACGTCTTCAACGAGCGCGGCCTCCATTGCGTGAACGTCGCCAACGGGATGGCGAAGGTGCACACCGCCGAGGAGGAGATCGCCGTCGCCGATCTCGAGGCGATGGTTGCCGTCACGCTCGCGCTCGTCGACGCCGCCCGCGGAGCCTGAAGAGCATGCCGGTCACGCTTCGGCGAGGCGCCGTCACGGCGATCGCAGAGCGGCATGACGGCCTCGTCAGGCTCGAGGTCGACGGACGCCCCTGCGTCGCGTATCCCGAGCTGACCGGGCCCGTCGCCCTCGGCGACGAGGTGCTCGTGAACGTCCAGGCCCTCGAGTTGGGACTCGGCACGGGCGGCTTCGACGTGCTCTACGCGAACCTCACTCGCGGCCTCGACCTGCCGCCGGAGGAGGGCGCCCATGTCATGAAGCTCCCGTACACGCCGCTCCAGCACGCCGTCGTTCATGCGGAGGAGCGCGCGCCCGAAGACGCCGCCGGCGATGTCAGCGGCACGCCGGTCGTCTGCTGCTCGCTGCACAGCCAAGTTGCCCCCGCATGCGCGGGGCTCGGCCGGGAGCTCGCCGTCGCCTACGTGCAGCTACCGGGGGGGTCGCTGCCTGTGCCGCTCTCCGATGCGGTGCGCACTCTCCTCCACGAGGGGTACGTGCGGACGACGGTCGCGGTCGGGCCCTGCCTCGGCGGGGAGGTCGCGTGCGTCTCGCCGGCCTCGGCGCTCCTGGAGTGCGCCCGCGCGGGCATGGACGCGGTCGTCTGCGCGATCGGGCCGGGGGTCGTGGGCACGGGCTCCCGCTTCGGCCACGGAGGCCTCGCAGCCGCCGACGCGGCCAACGCGGCGAGCGCCCTGGGCGGCAGCCCCGTCCTCGCTGCGCGGGTGTCGGACGCGGACGCGCGAGACCGCCACCGCGGGCTCTCCCACCACACGCTCGCGGTGCTCGAGCTCATCCGCGAGCCCGTGACGATCGCTTGGCCGGACGGCCTGGGGCTGCCGGAAGGACTTCGAGAGGTCGAGGTCGTCGACGCGTCGGACTGGCGAGAGGCGTGCTCGGGGCTCCCGCTCTCGCACATGGGGCGCGGGCCGGACGACGATCCCTGGTTCTTCGCGGCGTCGTTCGCGGCCGGCGCGCTCGCGCGGACGCTCGTTCGCTGACGTCCAGGCCAGAGCTCAGTTCGACCTCGGGCAAGGAACTCCGTGCAAATGAGGCCATCCGGGCACACTGCTTCGGCTATCGTTGGCGCGCCTCATGCGGATCGGCGTCGTCAAGGAGATCAAGCAGGACGAGTACCGCGTCGCCCTCACTCCGGCCGGCGCAGGGGAGCTCGGTCTGAGGGGCCACGAGGTCGTCGTCGAGACCGGGGCCGGCGTCGGCAGCGCCTTTCCGGACTCTGACTACGAGGCCGTCGGCGCGCAGATCTCGTCGGTCGAGGAAGTGTGGGCGACCGCCGAGATGGTGCTGAAGGTCAAGGAGCCGCTGGCCGACGAGTACGGGCGCCTTCGCGACGGCCTCGTCCTCTTCACGTACCTGCACCTCGCCGCCGACGAGCGGCTCACGCGGACGCTCGTCGACAGCGGCGCCACCTGCATCGCGTACGAGACGGTGGAGGCGGACGACGGACGGCTTCCGTTGCTCGCGCCGATGAGCGAGGTGGCCGGACGACTCGCCACTCAGATGGGGGCCTGGGCGCTGGAGAAGGCGCAGGGAGGCCGCGGCATCCTCCTCGGCGGGGTCCCCGGCGTGCCGCCGGCGAAGGTCGTCGTCCTGGGCGGCGGGATCGTCGGCTACAACGCGGCGCTGATCGCGGTCGGCATGCAGGCCGACGTGTGGATCCTCGACAGGTCGGTCGAGCGCATGCGCGACCTGGAGATGATGCTCGACGGGCGGATCACGCTGGCAATGTCGAACCGGCTTCAGATCGAGCAGGTGGCGGCCGACGCCGACCTGATCATCGGCGCGGTGCTCATCCCGGGCGCCCGCGCGCCGAAGCTGATCACGAGAGACATGCTCGGCGGGCTCAAGCCGGGTGCCGTGCTCGTCGACGTCGCCATCGACCAGGGCGGCTGTTTCGAGACGTCGCACCCGACGACGCACTCCGATCCGATCTACGAGGTCGACCGGGTCGTCCACTACTGCGTCGCGAACATGCCCGGCGCGGTGCCCGTCACGTCGACATTTGCGCTCACCAACGTCACGCTCCCGTACGTCGAGGCCATCGCCGACCACGGCCTCCGGGAGGCCGTCACCCGCGACCGGGCGCTCGCGCGCGGCGTCAATGTCCTCGACGGGAAGCTGACCTACGAGGCCGTCGCGGACGCTCACGGCCTCGAATACTCACCGCTCGAGCAGGCCCTCCGGCTCGAGCGCGTCCCGTAGGCGCGCGGATTACGACTGGGACTCGCGCTTCAGGTCGTCGGCGCCGGGGAAGAGCCGGATGACGACGAAGGTCACGGCCGCGGCGAAGGAGATGGTCCCGACGATCCAGAGTGCCATGCCGAAGAGGCCGAGGACGGTATCCATGACGACCTTAGAATAGCCTCATGCCGCGAGCCTGCGTGATCGTGCTGGACGCGGTTGGTGCGGGTGAGCTGCCGGATGCATCCGAGTACGGCGACGAAGGCTCGAACACGCTGGCCAACGTCGCCAAGGCTGTCGGCGGGCTCGACCTTCCCAACCTCGAGCAGCTTGGCTTCGGGAACGTCGAGGCTCTGGAGGGCTGTCCGCCGATGGAGCACGCGCCCGCCGTCGCCGGCCGGCTCTTCGAGCGCTCGAAGGGAAAGGACACGACGACCGGCCACTGGGAGCTGATGGGCATCGTTACGCCCGTCGCCATGCCGACGTACCCGCACGGTTTCCCCTTCGAGGTGATCGAGGAGTTCGCGCACCGCACCGGCCGTGGGGTGCTCGGAAACAAGGCCGCCTCGGGGACGGAGATCATCGAGGAGCTTGGCGAGGAGCACCAGCGAACCGGGAAGTGGATCGTCTACACCTCTGCCGACTCTGTCTTCCAGGTGGCGGCGCACGAGGAGACGATCCCGCTCGAGGAGCTCTACGAGGCATGTGGGATCGCGCGCGAGATCCTGACGGGGAAGCACGCCGTCGGACGCGTGATCGCCCGCCCGTTCGTCGGTGGGCCTGGAAGCTACACGCGTACGCCGAACCGTCACGACTGGTCGCTCCGGCCGCGCCAGCCGAACTACCTCACGCTCGTGCGTGAGGCCGGGAACGAAGTGCACGGAGTCGGCAAGATCCATGACATCTTCGCGGGGGTCGACATCGACGACTCGCACCCAACGAAGTCGAACATCGAAGGAACCAAGCGGATCGAGACGCTCCTGCGCGAGCTCGACGGCGGCCTCGTCTTCGCCAACCTCGTCGAGACGGACATGCTCTGGGGTCACCGCAACGACCCGGTCAACTTCCACCGCTGCCTCCAGGACTTCGACCGGCGCCTGCCCGACCTCCTCGACGCGCTTCGACCTGCCGACCTCCTCATCCTCACCTCCGACCACGGCTGCGACCCGACGACGCCCTCGACCGACCATTCCCGGGAGCACGCTCTCTTCCTCGCGTACGTCGAGGGCAGGAACGCAGACGGGAGGCGCCACGAGGGCGAGTTCGCAGACGTGGGCGCGACCGTCAACGCCTGGCTCGGCGGGAAGGCGCCCGGGCGAGGGATTCCGGGCGTGCCGGTGCTCGAGCCGTGAGGCGCGGCGCGGGGCGCGCGACATGATCCCTGCGGCCGAGCTCATCCAGCGCAAGCGGGACGGGGCCGAGCTCTCCGCGGAGGAGATCGTGGAGCTCGTGCTCGCCTATGCGCGCGACGAGGTTCCCGACTACCAGATGGCCGCGTTCTGCATGGCCGTGTACTTCAAGGGGCTGACTCCTGCCGAGACCCACGCGCTGACGGACGCGATGGTGCGGAGCGGTGAGACGATCGACCTCTCGGCCCTCGGGCGCAGGGTCGTGGACAAGCACTCGACCGGCGGTGTCGGCGACAAGACCTCGATCGCGCTCGGCCCTGTCGTCGCCGCCTGCGGCGTGCCGTTCGCAAAGATGAGCGGCCGCGGCCTCGGCCACACCGGCGGGACGCTCGACAAGCTCGAGTCGATCCCGGGCTTCCGCATTGAGCTCGGCAGCGACGAGCTCATCCGGCAGGTGCGGGAGGTCGGGATGGCGATCGTCGGCCAGACGGCAGACCTCGTTCCGGCGGACAAGAAGCTCTACGCCCTGCGGGACGTGACCGCGACCGTCGACATCATCCCTCTGATCGCCTCCTCGATCATGTCGAAGAAGATCGCAGGCGGGGCCGACGCGATCGTGCTCGACGTCAAGGTCGGCGACGGCGCCTTCATGAAGACGCTCGACGAGGCGCGCGGGCTCGCGAGGACCATGGTGGAGCTCGGCGGCCTGGCCGGCCGTCGCGTCGTCTGCGAGCTGACTGACATGGACCAGCCTCTGGGGCACGCCGTCGGGAACGCGCTCGAGATCTCAGAGACTCTCGACACGCTCGAGGGCTCGGGCCCGCCCGACCTCGTCGAGCTCGTCGCCGGCGCGGCCGCACACCTGCTCGCGCTCTCCGATCTCGGCGTGGACGAGGCGGAGGGTCGCCGGCGGGCCGTGGAGGCCCTGGCGAGCGGGGCCGGGCGGGAGGCGTACGACCGCTGGGTTCGTGCGCAGGGAGGCGACCCCCGTCGGGAGGCTCTTCCGCGGGCAGCCGTGATCCGCCCCGTCCCGGCTCCCGCCGCGGGCTACGTCCAGGCCATGGCCACCACCGCGGTCGGCCTCGCGGCGCTCCACCTCGGCGCGGGGCGTGTGCGCAAGGAGGACACCGTCGACCATGCGGTCGGAGTCGTCTGCCTGGCCAAGCGGGGTGACCGTGTCGAGGCCGGGGAGCCGCTCGCCGAGGTCCACGCCCGCGACGAGACGTCCGCCGCCGTGGCCGTGGAGGAGATCGCAGCCTGTTACATCCTCGGCGACGAGAAGCCCGAGCATCGGCCGATCGTCCTCGACGTCCTCTCCTGAGCCGACGTGCCCGAGCTGCCTGAGGTCGAGACGATTCGCTCAGCGCTCGCGCCGGGGCTAACGGGGCGGAAGCTCGAGCGCGTCGAGATCCTCGATCCCCGGCTGACGAGGCCTGAGCCGCCGGAGCTCGTCGCGGCCGCGCTCGAGCGGGAGCGCGTGTCGGCTGTGCGCCGTCGGGGCAAGTATTTGGTTGTCGTCTTCGAAAGCGGGCGGCACCTCCTCGTTCACCTGCGGATGACCGGGAACGTCCTCCACCCGGCGCCTGATGGGCACGAGAACGATCTGCACGTGCGGGCTGTCGTCAGATTAGACGACGGGTCGGATGTCGTCTATCACGACGTCCGCCGCTTCGGGACGTGGGAGCTGCTCGAGCCTGGCGAGCTGAAGGAGTACTTCGCCGTCAGGCGTCTCGGCCCGGAGCCGCTCGGGCGTGCGTTTACCGCGGCGAGCCTCGGCGGAGCCCTCGAGGGCCGGCGGGCGCCCGTGAAGGCCGCTCTGCTCGACCAGCGGGCGGCGGCCGGGGTCGGGAACATCTACGCGGACGAGGCGCTCTGGTACGCGCGCGTCCACCCGCTGACGCCGGCCGGCGAGCTGGACGAGGAGCAGGTCGCGGCGCTTCGCGACGGGATCCGCAAGGCGCTCCGGCTCGGCATCCGGCGCCAAGGGGCGAGCGTCCGCAACTACCGTGGCGCCGACGGGCTGCGCGGCCGCATGCAGGACGAGTTCCGCGTCTACGGGCGCGACGGCGAGCCGTGCGAGCGCTGCGGCACGGCCATCGTGAAGACGCGGGCGGGCGGCCGGGGCACGTGGTACTGCCCGAGCTGCCAGCCCGGCGATTAGCATCACCGGCTATGGAGCCGTGGTCATTCGAGCCGGCCGGACGCTTCGAGGAGACCCTCTTCGCGAGCGAAGTCCTGCGCGGGAACCCGCTCGGCGACCCTCACGACCGACCGCTCTGGGTCTACCTCCCGCCCGGCTACGACGACGAGACGGAACGCCGCTACGCGTCCGTCTACATGATCCAGGGCCTCACCGGCCAGCTCGACATGTGGCGGAATCGAGCGGCCTTCCGCCGGAACTTCCCCGAGCTCGCCGACGGCCTCTTCGCCCGCGGAGAGGCGCCGCCGTGCGTCCTTGTCTGGGTGGACTGCTGGACGTCGCTCGGTGGAAGCCAGTTCCTCGACTCGCCCGGCACGGGGAGCTACCACACGTACCTGTGCGAGGAGGTCGTCCCCTGGGTCGACGCCAACTACCGGACGCTCCCCGCCCCGGAGCATCGGGGGATCGCCGGGAAGTCGAGCGGCGGCTACGGCGCCATGGTGACGCCGATGCTCCGCCCGGACCTCTTCGGCGGCCTCGCCACGCACGCGGGCGACGCGCTCTTCGAGACGTCCTATCTGTCGGAGTTCCGCGAGGTCGCGCGCGCGCTTCGAGACGAGTACGAGGGCTCGTACGAGCGCTTCTGGGAGGACTTCCGGAGCCGTCCGGCGCTCTC
Source organism: Actinomycetota bacterium (assembly GCA_020029595.1). Classification (GTDB taxonomy): domain Bacteria; phylum Actinomycetota; class Thermoleophilia; order Gaiellales; family Gaiellaceae; genus JAIBJN01. Next base: position 22,594 of record JAIBJN010000012.1, read on the forward strand.
GAAGGAGAGCGACCACGTCCTCGTCAACAGCTGGTGCATGGCAGCGTGCTACTCCGCCGACCCGAACGGGACGGTGCGCCTGCCGTTCGACACGGACACGGGCGAGCTCGTTCCCGAGGTCTGGGAGCGCTGGCTGGCCTGGGATCCCGTCCGGATGGTGCCGCAGTACGCGGACGCTCTCCGCTCGCTCCGCGCGATCTACGTCGACGCCGGCACGAAGGACGAGTGGTTCCTCGATCTCGGAGCGGAGGCGTTCCGGCGCGCCCTAGCCGAGATCGGCGTGACCGACGTCCACTTCGAGCTCTTCGACGCCGGGCACATGGCGATTGAGTACAGGTACCCGCTCAGCCTGAAGTACCTTGCCGAGCGGCTCGCGCCGGAGACCTAGATCTGAATCCCCTACGATGAGCAGGAGACACGCTCTCGGTGACACCCGGATTCCCCCGAGTCCGCGACTAGACTGGCCCGGATGGCGTCGCGCACGCTCACGACCGAGGCGGTCGTGCTCCGCTCCATCCGCTTCTCGGAAGCGGACTGCGTTCTCCACCTCTACACGCTGGAGAAGGGGCGGGTCGGCGCCATCGCCAAGGGGGTCCGCAAGACGCGCTCGCGCTTCGGAGCGCGCCTGGAGCCGCTGAGCCACGTCGAGCTTCTCCTCCACGAGGGCCGCGGCGACCTGCACACGGTGCGCGGCGCGGAGCTCGTTCGCTCGCACGACCCCTCCCGCACGGATCCGTACAGGCTCGCCGCCGGGCACATCGGGCTCGAGGCCGTCCTCCGCCTCTTCGTCGAGGAGGAGGCGCAGCCGCAGGCGTTCCACGCGCTCACGCGCTTCCTCGACCTCCTGGACGAGGTCGAGGCGGAGCTGCCCGCGCAGCCGGCGCTGGAGCCGCTCGTCCTCTCCTTCCAGCTCAAGCTCCTCTGGCTGTCCGGCTACCTCCCGCACCTGGCCGGCTGCGCGGCCTGCGGCGAGGCGAAGCCGCTGGTTGCGTTCTCCGCGCGCGCCGGGGGCGCGGTCTGCCGGGAGTGCGCCGCCGACGCGCTGCCCGTCTCCGAAGCGGGCTTCCTCGGGATCAGGGCGCTCCTCGAGCAGCCGCTCGCGGGTGCGCGCGAGGCAGGCCTGGAGGAGGACGCGCTGCGGCAGTGCCTCCGAGTGATCGAGGCCTCGTACGAGGAGCACGGCGGCTTCCGGCTGAGGACGCTCGCCCAGACGCGCTGAGTACCATGGTGCGTCTCATGAGCGCGCCCACCTACCAGGAGATGATCGCCAGCCTGGAGCGGTACTGGGCGGACGAGGGGTGCGTGCTCATGCAGCCGTACCACACGGAGGTCGGCGCGGGCACGTTCAACCCCGCGACCTTCCTCCGCTGTCTCGGTCCGGAGCCCTGGAAGACCGCTTACGTCGAGCCGTCGATCCGCCCCACGGACGGCCGCTACGCCGACAACCCCTTCCGCTTCCAGCAATTCTTCCAGTATCAGGTCGTCCTCAAGCCGTCGCCGGACGACGTGCTCGACCGTTACTTCGCGTCGCTCGAGGCGGTGGGTATCGACCTCCAGAAGCACGACGTGAGGCTCGTCGAGGACGACTGGGAGGGCCCGACGCTCGGCGCCTGGGGCCTCGGGTGGGAGATCTGGGTCGACGGCATGGAGGTGACGCAGTTCACGTACTTCCAGCAGCTCGGCGGGCTCGAGCTCGACCTCATTCCGGCGGAGATCTCCTATGGGCTCGAGCGGCTGGCCATGTTCCTCCAGAACAAGCGAAGCGCCTTCGAGCTCGAGTGGGCGCCCGGGTTCACCTGGGGCGACGTCTACCGCGAGAACGAGCGTCAGTGGTCGATCTACAACTTCGAGGAGGCGCCGGTCGACGCGCTCATGCGGCGCTTCGCGGACCACGAGGCCGAGTGCCGCGCCCTCGTCGAGCGGAGCCTTTCGCTTCCCGCCTACGACCAGGTGCTCAAGTGCTCCCACGCCTTCAACCTGCTCGACGCCCGTGGGGCGATCTCGGTGACCGAGCGCGCCTCCTACATCGGCCGCGTCCGGAACCTCGCCCGGGCCGTCGCGGAGCTCTACCTGGAGTCCCTTGCCGAGCCTGCTGTTTGAGATCGGCTGCGAGGAGCTCCCTGCTTCGGCGTGTCGCGAGGCCGAGGCGCAGCTCCGCGAGCGCTGGCTGACGACGATCGGCGGGGAGCAGGGCGACGTGTTCGTCGGCCCGCGCCGCATCGCGCTGCTCGTCACCGAGGTGCCCGAGCGCACGCCGGACGAATGGCTTCAGGGGCCGCCGGAGAACCTGTGGGAGAAGGCGGCCGAGGGCTTCGCGCGCAAGCAGAGCGTCTCGGTCGACGACCTCGAGGTGCGCGAAGGCTTCCTCGGTCTGGTCGTGCCCGGACGCCCGATCGAGGAGGCGGTCCCGGAGCAGCTCGAGGCGATCGTCCGCGGTCTCGCCTTCGGTAAGTCGATGGCGTGGGAGAGGGGGGGCTTGCGCTTCTCCCGCCCTATCCGATGGCTCTGCGCGAAGCTCGACAAGAAGACGATCGAGCTCGAGGTCGCCGGAATCCGATCCGGGCACCTCACATTCGGACACCGCTTCACGGGCGGCGAGGTCGAGGTGCCGCGGGCGGACGACTACGCGGAGACGCTCCGAGCCGCCGGCGTGGAGCCCGAGCAGGAGGAGCGCCGACGTCTGATCCTCGAGGGGCTCGACGAGATCGGCGGCTGGCGCGACCCCGCCGGCGTCATCGACGAGGTCGTCTACCTCGTCGAGAGCCCCGCCGTTCTCGCGGGCAGCTTCGACGAGCGCTTCCTGGAGCTGCCGCAGCGTGTCGTCGAGACCGCGATGCAGTCCCATCAGCGCTACTTCCCGCTCGAGGGCGCGCGCTTCGCCTTCGTCGCGAACGGCGGCGACCCGGCCACGGTGATCGCCGGCAACGAGCGCGTGCTCGAGGGCCGGCTAGGGGACGCCCACTTCAGCTTCGAGCGTGACGTGGCGAAGGGAATCGAAGCGCTCGCCGAGGAGCTCGACTCGATCACGTTCGTTGCGGGAGCCGGGAGCTTCGCCGACAAGGCGGCGCGGCTCCAGGAGCTCGTCGGCGAGCTGGGCGGGGGAGAGGCCTCTCGCGAGGCCGCCCGCCTGGCGAAGGCCGACCAGGCGGCCGAGCTCGTGCGCGAGTTTCCGGACCTCGAGGGGCACATCGGCGCGGAGTACGCGCGCCTCGCCGGGTTCCCCGAGGCCGTCTGCTCGGCGATCGAGGAGCAGTACCTTCCCGATTCCGCTGACGGCCCGCTCCCCCACACGGAGCCGGGGCGCGTACTCGCCACAGCCGAGAGGATCGACAACCTCACGGTCGCCTTCGCGCTCAGCCAGAGGCCGACCGGGTCGCGCGACCCAAGTGGCCTCCGCCGCGCCGCCATCGGCCTTTGCCGGTTGGCCGTCGAGGGCGGGCTCGCGATCAACGTCGCTCAGCTCGTCCAGCGCGATCTCGCGCTCCTCGTCGAGCAGCAGGCCGAGGTGACCGACGATCCCTCGGACGTCGCCGACTTCGTCCTCGAGCGGCTCGAAGGGCTCCTCAACGCGCCGGTGGAGTTCGTGCGCGCCGCCCGTGCGGGCGCCGTCACCGAGCTCGGCGCCGTCGCCCAGCTCGCGGAGGCGCTCACCGCCCAGGCTTCCACGGAGGAGTTCGAGCACGCCTACGTCGCGTTCGACCGCTCCAACCGCCTCGCGGGCAAGGCGGACGGCGCCGCGGGTACGCTCGATTCCTCGCTCGCGACCGACGAGGCCGAGCTGGCGCTCATCGAGACGCTCGGCCAGGCGTCGCCGCGCATCGAGGCGGCGGTCGCCGAGCGCGATTTCCCCGGTGCGATCGCGGCCGCGGCCGAGCTCGGCCCGCCCGTCGACCGCTTCTTCGACGAGGTGCTCGTGATGACCGAGGATTCCTCGGTGCGCGCCAACCGCCTCCGTCTCCTTCTCGACGTCCGCGACGCCGTCGGCGCGCTCGGCGATCTCTCGCAGATCCCGAGGTAGGGGAGTGTCCGGGCCAGAGCCGGTCGAGCTGCACGTCGTCTCCGATTCGACCGGGGAGACCGCCGCCCGCGTCGTGGATGCGGTCGAGGCGCAGTTCCCCGGGCAGGAGTTCGAGGTCGTCCGCCATCCGCGGATCGCGGCCGTCGAGGACGTTCACCTCGCCGCCGCGCGCGCCCGCGGTCGCCGTGCCGTCGTCCTCTTCACGCTCGTCGAGCCCGAGCTTCGCGAGCTGATGCGCGCTCTTTGCAAGCGCTACAGGCTCCACTACTGCGACCTCCTCGGCCACCCGATCGAGGCCGTGGCGCGCGTCTCCGGCTCGCCCGCGACGCACCGCCCCGGGGCCCGCACCGTCCTCGACTCGAGCTACTTCAAGCGTATCGCGGCGATCGAGTTCGCCGTGCGCTACGACGACGGCGCGGGGGCTCAACAGCTGCAAGAGGCGGACATCGTCCTCGTCGGGGTCTCGCGCAGCTCGAAGACGCCGCTTTCGATGTATCTCGCCTATCTCGGGTACAAGACCGCCAACGTGCCGATCGTGAAGGGCATCGAGCCGCCCAAGGAGCTCGCGAAGCTCGACCCCGCCAAGGTCGTCGGGCTCACCATCGACGCGGAGGCGCTCGCGGCCATCCGCGGCGAGCGCGCGCGCGGCATGGGGGGTGGCGGGCGCTACGCCGACCTCGCGGAGATCTACGACGAGCTCGAGTACGCGGCGGCCGTCCACAAACGGCTGGGCTGCCCGGTGATCGAGGTCTCCAACCTCGCCATCGAGGAGACGGCGCGCCGGATCGTCCGCCTCGTCGAGGAGCGCCGCCTGCGCGCGGAGACGCCTGCATGAGGGAGAAGCGGCCGATCCCCTGGTACTGGTGGCCGCTCTGGATGACGATCCTGGCCGCGGGGCTCTTCGTCTTCTACGTACTCTTTACGCCGGTGTGGATCGGGATCCGGCTGGTCTCCTGGCTCGCCGAGCGGCGAAACCACGCGGGCGAGCCTGCTCCCCCCACATAGCAAGAGGCGGCCGTGGTGCGAGCCGCCTCTTTCTCGGGCCGAGACGTAGGCTGCGGCGCCCCGCGTCTGCCTAGCCCGCCCTCTGACGATGGGCGAGAGCCGCGAAGCGCGCTATTCCCCTGGCGGGGGATCCGCTCGGAGGCCTCCGCGTGGCATGGGACTCGGCCCGATGGGAGAATTCGAGTTGAGGGCGATGGACAGGCGGTACATCTACGACTTCTCCGAGGGGGGCGAGCTCGGGCGCGAGCTGCTCGGCGGCAAGGGCGCCGGCCTGGCGGAGATGACGTCGATCGGGCTCCCGGTTCCGGCGGGATTCACCGTGACGACGGAGGCCTGCCGCGAGTACATGCGCCGCGGCGGCCGACTCCCCGACGGTCTCGCCGAGGAGGTGCAAGAGCACGTAGGTCGGCTCGAGGAAGCGGCGGGAAAGCGCTTCGGCGACCCGTCCGACCCGCTGCTCGTCTCGGTCCGCTCGGGCGCGGCGGTCTCGATGCCCGGGATGATGGACACGATCCTCAACCTCGGCCTCAACGACGAGGCTGTCGAGGGCCTGGCGCGCGCGACCGGGAACGAGCGCTTCGCCCTCGACGCCTACCGGCGGCTCGTCCAGATGTTTGGAGACGTCGTCGACGGCATCGAGGCCGAGCTCTTCGAGCGCGAGCTCACGGCGCTGAAGGCGCGGCGCGGCGCGACGCAGGACGTCGAGCTCGAGTCGGGGGACTTGCGCGAGCTGGTGGGACGGTTCGGGGAGATCTACAGCCGGCACACGGGCGGGCCGTTCCCGCAGGACGCGCGGGACCAGCTTGAGCGGGCGGTCCGCGCCGTCTTCGACTCCTGGAACACGCCGCGCGCCCAGGTGTACCGGCGCGCGAACGGGATCCCCGACGACCTCGGGACGGCCGTGAACGTCGTCCAAATGGTCTTCGGGAACAAGGGCGAGGACTCGGGCACCGGCGTCGCCTTCACGCGCGACCCGTCCACGGGCGAGCCGGGCATGTGGGGCGAGTTCCTCGTGAACGCGCAGGGTGAGGACGTCGTCGCCGGCATCCGCACGCCCGAGCCGATCGCGGCGATGAGGAAGCGCTTCCCGGGGGCCCACGATCGGCTCACGGAGACGATGGCGCGTCTCGAGGAGCACTACCGCGAGATGCAGGACATCGAGTTCACGATCGAGGAGGGCACGCTCTACCTCCTCCAGACGCGAACCGGGAAGCGCACGGCGGCGGCGGCCCTGCGCATCGCGGTCGACATGGTCACGGAGAGCCTGCTGACGCGCGAGGAGGCGGTCGCACGCGTCGATCCGAGCCAGCTCGACCAGCTCCTCCACCCGATGATCGACCCGCAGGCGGAGTACGAGGTCGCCGCGAGAGGGCTCAACGCCTCGCCGGGCGCGGCGACGGGGAAGATCGTCCTCGACGCGGACCGGGCCGAGGAGCAGGGGAAGGCCGGCGAGGCTGTCGTCCTCGTCCGCACGGAGACGACCCCGGACGACATTCACGGCGTCATCGAGGCACGCGGCGTCCTGACGGCGCACGGGGGCATGACGTCGCACGCGGCCGTCGTCGCGCGCGGGATGGGGAAACCGTGCGTCGCCGGCTGCGAGGCGCTTTCGATCGACCTCTCCGCGCGCCGCCTCCGGCTCGGAGCGCACGACCTGGCCGAGGGCGACGTGATCACGATCGACGGCGGCACCGGCGACGTCATCCTCGGGGAGGTCGACCTCGTGCCTCCGCAGATCGACGAGAACTTCGGAACGCTGCTCGGCTGGGCGGACGACGTGCGTCGCCTGCGCGTGCGCGCCAACGCGGACACGCCCGAGGACGCGGCGAAGGCGCGGGAGTTCGGCGCCGAGGGCATCGGCCTCTGCCGGACGGAGCACATGTTCATGGCCGAGGAGCGCCTGCCGCTCGTGCGCGCAATGATCCTCGCGACCTCGGAGGACGAGCGGCGCGCCGCTCTCGACCGGCTCCTCCCGTTCCAGCAGGAAGACTTCGAGGGGATCCTCGCGGCGATGGCCGGACTCCCGGTGACGATCCGGCTCCTCGACCCCCCGCTGCACGAGTTCCTGCCGCCGCTCGAGGAAGCCGAGTCCGCGGAGATGGCCCGCCGCATCCGCGCGCTCCGCGAGGCGAACCCGATGCTCGGGACCCGCGGCTGCCGGCTCGGGCTCCTCTATCCGGAGATCTACGAGATGCAGGTGCGGGCGATCGTGCGCGCCGCGCTGGCCGTCGCGGGGCGCACCGGCGAGGCGCCGCTCGTCGAGATCATGCACCCACTCGTCGGCTTCGCCGAGGAGTTGCGGCGCCTGCGCCGGCTCACGCTCGACACGGCCTCGTCCGAGCTCGAGCAGGCCGAGAGGCAGCTCGACTACCTCGTGGGGACGATGATCGAGCTCCCGCGCGCGTGCGTGCGTGCGGACGAGATCGCCGCCGAGGCCGACTTCTTCAGCTTCGGCACGAACGACCTCACGCAAACGACGCTCGGCTTCTCGCGCGACGATGCCGAGGGCAAGTTCCTAACCCGCTACCTCGAAGACCGCATCCTCGACGCGAACCCCTTCGAGACGCTGGACGTGAGCGGCGTCGGCGACCTGATGCGGATCGCCGTCGAGCGCGCCCGCGAGATCGACCCCGAGATCAAGCTGGGAATCTGCGGCGAGCACGGTGGCGACGCGCGCTCGGTGGCCTTCTGCCACGAGCTCGGTCTCGCGTACGTCTCCTGCTCGCCGTATCGGGTCCCCCTCGCACGCCTGGCCGCGGCGCAGGCGACCCTCGCCGAGCGCGGCGTCACGGCGGTCCAGGTCGGCGGCTAAGCGCCGCAGGACGTGTCGGATTCGACGAGCCACCCGCCGGCGTAGCTCCCGACCTCGAATGCCGCGATCGTGACGCCGTCCCGGATGAGAGCGAAGTTCGGTGTCACCTCGTCCGGGTAGCCGAGCTGCTCCAGAACGTCGCCGGGACGAATCCGTTCCTCGTAATGTCGCCGAACGGCTTCGATCGGGGTCGGGTAGCCGCGTGTGTCCGGACCGTAGTCGCTGGTCCCGAGCGCACCGACCGTGCAGGGCATCGGTGCGCCCGTGCCCTCGAGCCAGAGACCATCCTGATCGACGACCTGGATCTCCACCCACGGGTCCACCGCCTCACGATGACGGCACGCGAGCCAGATCGAGCCGGGCGGGAGCTCGAGGATCTCTGTCGAGGTTCCCCTGTCCGCATTCGTTCCCATGACGGGTTCCCCCTGCGCCTCCCCGATCTCCAGCCCGAGATCCTCGGCGGTCTCGTTGACGATCTGGAGGTGAATGCCGTCCTCCTGCGGCTTGACCGACGGTGTCTCGACTCGCGTCGCGCCGTCCTCGCAGACGACGCGGGCAACGTCCGGGAGCGCCGCCTCCGGCTCAGAGCCCTCGGTCGAGCCGACACCGCCGGTCGTCTCCCCGGCTCCGCAGGCCGTCAGGCCGAGGCTCAGAGCGAGCCCGAGCGCAAGAGCTCTCACACCTGTTTGGACGATGGAACGGGAATGAAGTTCCCGCTCAGGAGTAGCCGCGCACGCGCAGGTACGCGACGAGGACGCTACCGGCCGCGATCCCGAGGAGCCCCAGGACGCTGAGCAGGTCGAAGCGCCCGTACACCGGGTGGCGGCCTCCGGCCGAGAGCACGAGCATGGCGAGCACCCCGCCCACGAGGCCGCCCAGGTGGCCGCCGATCGAGATGTTGGAGACCGCGAAGGTGAAGGCGACGTTTAGGATGACGACGAAGAGGGCTCCTCCGCCGAACACGTAGATCTGGCGCCGCTCGAGGACGAGTCCGGCGCCGAGGATCCCGAAGACGGCGCCGGAGGCGCCCACCGTGTTCACCGCGGGAGGAGTGAGGAGGAGCGCCCCCGCCGCTCCCGAGAGGGCGGAGACGAGGTAGACGCCGAGGAAGCGGCCGCGCCCGAGCGCGGCCTCGAGCGCCTGCCCGAACCACCAGAGCATGAGCATGTTGAACGCGAGATGGATGGGGCTCGCGTGGAGGAACGCGCTCGTGATGAGCCGGTACCACTCGCCGTCGGCGACGGCGTAGCCGTTGAGCGCCCAGCGGTCGATGAACGCGCGCGAGGGCGAGAGGCCGCCGGATCCCTGCGCAACGGAGATGAGGTAGACGGCGACGTTGATTCCGATGAGCGACTTCGTGACGAGGGCGCCCGTCCGAGCGCCGGCGGTGCGACCCACGCGCCGGGCGGCCGCCTGCGCCCCCGTCCGCTGGCCCGCGCACTCCGGGCACTTGATTCCGACGGCCGCGTAGACCATGCAGTCGGGGCAGATGGGCCTCCCGCAGTTCGAGCAGCTGACCGCGGTCTCTCGGCCCGGGTGCCGGTAGCACGTCCGCGTCTGCGTCTGCTCCGGGGTGGCCATTCGGGCCATCGTATCGGCGCCGTGTAAGGTCACGAGCCGATGCGCGTGCACGTCGCCTTCACGCCGGACGAGGCGGAGCGCGCGCCGGCGGCGGTCGTCGTCGACGTCGTGCGCGCGACCTCGACGATCGCCCAGGCGCTCGCTTCCGGCTACCGCCGCGTCCTCTGCTGCGCGGAGGTCGAGGAGGCGCGCGGGCTCCGTGAACGTCTGGGCGAGGGCGTGCTCGCGGGCGAGCGGCGCGCGGAGCCGATCCCCGGCTTCGACCTGGGGAACTCGCCTCGCGAATTCGCAGAGCCCCTCGGCGAGACGCTCATCCTCACGACGACGAACGGCACGCGTGCGATCGTCGCGGCGGCGGCGAACGCGGAGTCCGTGCTCGTCGGCAGCCTGCTCAACCTCGGGGCGGTCGCCGCGGCGGCGCGCGAGTCGGGCGACGACCTCGAGATCGTCTGCGCCGGCTTGCAAGGGAGGTTCACGATCGAGGACGCGTACTGCGCCGGCCGCCTCGCCGAGCTCGTCGGCGGGACCCGGTCGGACGCCGCCGAGGCCGCCGTGCGCCTTGCCCGCTCGTTCGCGACCGCGGAGGAGGGCCTGCGCGCGTCCGAGAACCCGGAGCATGCCAAGCTCGACGAGGACATCTCCTGGTGCGCGCGCGAGAGCGTCGTCGACGTTGTCCCGCGGTTCGCGCGCCTGGAGGGGCCGGCGGCCGAGATCGTCGCCTAGGCGCGTTCGTCGGTCACGCCGAGGCGGCGGCGACGTTCAGGCGGTGGCGGAGGGCTTAGTGCCGGCTTCGGCGGCGCGCTTGCGCTCGGCGCAGTGCTCGCAGATGCACGCGTCGTCCGCGAGGCGCTCCCAGCCGTGCGGGAGCTCGCCGGCGTGCCGACCCACCTCGGACACGGCCGCGCCGCACGGGCAGCGGTAGACGACGGTGATCCGCGTGAGCGCCGAGTCGGGGGAGCTGAAGGTGACTCCCATGCCAGGATTGTACGTTCTCGTAGGCCCCGCTAGAGGAGCGGCAGGAGTGCAAGCAGGGCCTTTCCGGCGGGCCCGAGGACGACCGCCGTCCGCCGCAGCGACTCGACCACTCCCCTGCCCGCGGTCGAAAGCGCGCCTGCGTCGTCGAGAACGTGCGTCGCGCGCTCGAGCAGCTGGACGATTCGGGCGCGGTCAGCCGTTGGGCCCGCGGCTTCGGCGGCTGCGGCGGCGAGCGCGCCTTCCGCGGCCACAAGCGAGGAGTGGGGCAGCGAGGTCCTCGCGATCTCCTCCGCGAGCCGCGTGAGCTCTTGTCGCACCTCAACCGCGCTCCAAGCAGCCTCGGCGTGGAGCTGGCCGATCGTCAGGTCGCCGCCGACGTTCTGGATCGAGCCGGCGTTCTGACTGCCGATGTCGAAGGTCGCCATTGGTCTCCTCAGTGACCGGCGAACAGCCTGCCGAAGCGGTTCAGGACGATGCCTGCGAGGAGGAGCGCGCCCGCTTGGACGGCGTGGGCGGGGACCTCGAGCGTCTCGCCGTGCCGGAGCTCGTCCGCCTGCTCGTAGACGTCCGTGCCGGCCCAGCCGAGCAGGAACAAGCCGGCGAAGAAGAGCGCCAGCCCGAGGGCGGCCAATGCGCGTCCGATCGAGGCGCTTCGCCTGCGGCCCTCGCCGACGTAGAGGTTCCCGCCGACGTTCTGGATCGAGCCGCCCGACTGGCTCGGGATCTCGAAGTGCGCGCCTCCCGACGCTTGTGCCTTTCCAGTCATGCCTCCAGGACGGCCGGGCGGGGAGGTCTCTTCCGTCGTTGACACGTTGGAGGGCGAGGCTTACGGTCTCCTGCCTATCACCGCGCATGGAGTCATCTGGCGGGCCGCACGGCTTCTCGCCGTCGGGCTCGTGGTCTGCGGCACGTTGGCGACCGCCTCGCCCGCGGCGAGGGAGGGCGACGGCGGCCAGGGCTCCTTTCGCCTGCGTGTGATGACGCTGAACATCTTTTACGGAGGCGACGAGCTCGACCTCCGGACCGGCGACTACTGCGCGAAGCGCCGCGGCTGTGAGGGGACCTTCGCCAAGGTCCTGGAGGCCATCCGCGCGTCGGGGGCCGACGTCGTCGGCCTCGAGGAGGCCGAGCACTCGACGCGCCGGATCGCCCGCGCCCTGGACTGGTTCGCGAGTGAGCGGCTCCAGATCGTCTCCCGCTATCGGCTGATCGACCCGCCGGAGGGTCGCGGGATCTACGTCTACGTCGAGCTCGAGCCCGGCCGGGTGGTGGCGATAGCGAACGCCCACCTTCCGTCCGACCCGTACGGGCCCTACCTGGTGCGGGACGGCGGCACGCCGACTGAGCTCGACGAGCTCGAGCGCTCGACGCGCCTTCCGGCGATTCAAGACCGGCTCGCGGTCCTGCCGGAGCTCGTCGCGGAAGGCATCCCCGTGTTCCTGACCGGTGACTTCAACTCGCCTTCGCACCTCGACTGGACACCGGCCGTGGCCGCGGTCCGCGACGACGTGCGCTTCCCCTTCGACTGGCCCGTGAGCAGGGCTCTCGCGGACGCCGGCTTCCGGGACTCCTACCGGGAGGTCCACCCGGATCCGGTCGCCGTGCCGGGGTTCACCTGGACTCCCGGCGGACCCGAATCCGTGGAGGACGAGGTGCACGACCGGATCGACTGGGTCCTCGTCTCCGGCCGGGCCCGCCCGCTTGCGAGCGAGATCGTCGGGGAGGACGGCGGCCCCGACGTCGACATCGCCGTCCGGCCCTATCCCACCGACCATCGCGGCGTCGTCTCGAC
>JAIBJN010000082.1 GCA_020029595.1 Actinomycetota bacterium
GGCCCGCTGCGCGGCGTCCTGGGCGGTGTAGCCGAGCGCACGGGCGCGTCCGACCGGCTCGGCGTCGTCATCCGAGTCGTAGCCGAGCTCCCGCAGCTCGGGGCCGGCGACCGCGGCGATCACCCGTCGGTCCGCGGCGCACATCTCCGTGCGCCACCTGCCGACTCCTGCCGTCGTGATCCCCGCCGACACCTGCGTGAACCAGGCGGCCTGGTCCTGGACGATCTTGGCCGGATCGGAGCGCTCGATGGCCAGCATCTCGCTGTTATAGCCGAGGTTCAGGTGCTCGCAGATGCGTTCGACCTGCACCGCCGGGTCTGCGACGAGGTCCTCGTAGCGGACGGTCAGCACGTGCTCGGGGTGGCGCGACTCCGCCTCGAGGCCGCGCCGGATGCCCCTGGCCCACCACTGCGCCGCCGCGTAGGCGTTGTTGGGCCCGAACGGCATGGCCGTGACCGACAGCGCGACGTCGCGGGCGTCGCGCACCAGCACGACGACCCGAGCGTCCGGCCACACGGTGAGCAGCTCGTCGACGGCGTGGAGGTAGGCCGGAGTCTTGTCGCCGAAGCGCTGCTTCCCCGCGACGCGCGCGTAGGCGCGGAAAGGCGACTCGACGGCGAAGCGGTAGGCCTCCGCGTGGCTCAGGCCGGGCGGGACGGGCGGCGGCGCGCCCGGCAGCTCCCAGAGCCGCACCTTGGGGTGGTTCCACACCTCCGCCACGAAGCGGGCCGCCGCCTCCGGGTCGTCGAGCCCGCCGCGGCGCCGCACCGGGGCGAGGTCCAGGAGGAACATCGACTCGGGCGGGACCGCGGCCTCGTCGCTCCGGTCGAGCACGAGGCGGAGCATGGTCGTCCCCGAGCGGTCGTTCCCGACAACGAAGAACGGCGCCTCTCCTGCGGTCTCGGCTCCGGTGCCCATCGCGTCACTATGATCGCGGCGTGGACGTCGTCGTGCTGGATCCACCCAGCTGGACGCTGCCGTACGACCACGCCCTCTCCGCGGCCCTCGCCCGGCGTGGGCACCAGGTTTGTCTGCTCGCGTCCCCCTTCCTGCACGGGCCCTCGCCGGTCCCGGCCGGCTACGCGCGCGAGGACGTCTTCCTCCCCCGCTCGAGCCGGCTCCTCAGGGGGCGGAAGCGCTCCCGCGCCGGCGTCGTCCTCCGGGGGCTCGAGTACGCGCCGAGCGTCGCTCGGGCGCGCCGGCGGATCGACGAGCTCGCCCCTGACGTCGTGCACGTTCAGTGGCTCGGGATCCCGAGGTACGACCGCCGCTGGTTGCGCAAGCTCGCGGATTCCTACCCGACCGTGCTGACCGCCCACGAAGTCCTGCCCCGCCGCTCCGAGCACCAGGTGGACTTCTGGCTGGAGATCTTCGCCACCGTCGACCGGGTCGTCGTGCACGCCCGCGTCTCCGGCGAGCGGCTCGAAGCCCTCGGCGTCGACCCCGGGAAGATCGAGGAGATCCCGCATCCGGCCTTCGAGACCTCCAACGGGACGCCGATTGCCCCGCCGCGGGGGACGACGCTCCTCTTCTTCGGGCTCATCCGGGAGTACAAGGGGCTCGACATTCTCATCCAGGCCCTTCCCGAGGTCGTGCGCGCGGTCCCCGAGGCCCGGCTCGTGGTCGCCGGAGACGCCCTGGATCCCGTCGAGCCGCTCCGCGACCTGGCCGTGGGTCTCGGCGTCGCCGACCGCATCGAGTGGCGCCTCGGCTACGTCCCCGGCGAGCGGATCCCGGAGCTGATGGAGTCGGCGACGATCGTCGTCCTCCCGTACAGGCGCATCGAGGCCTCCGGCGTGTTCGCGGACGCGATCGGCCACGGCCGCCCGGCGGTCGTGAGCGACATCGGCTTCATCGGGGAGGTCGTGCGCCGCTTCGGCGCGGGGGAGGCCGTCCCACCCGAGGATCCCGACGCGCTCGCCGCCGCGTGCGTCCGCCTCCTCGGCGACGAAAGCCTGCTGGCGGCGGCCGTCGAGGGGGTCGAGGCCGCGCGGCGGGCGCTCACGTGGGACGCCGCGGCGGAGGCGCACGAGCGGGTCTACGAGGAGATCGTCCGCCGCTAGCCATGGTCCTCCCGGACTTCCTCGTCATCGGCGCGTACAAGAGCGGCTCGACCGCGATCCACGACGTGCTCGACGCCCATCCAGGGGTCTTCGTGTCCGCCAAGGGGCCGAGCTTCTTCGCCTTCGACGAGGCGCCGGCGATCGACCGCCCCCTCCCGTCCGGGGCGGTGCGCGACTGGGACTCCTACCGGGCGCTCTTCGCGGACGCACCCGAGGGCTCCGTGCGCGGCGAGGTCTCCCCCGAGTATCTCGCCAATCCCTGGTCGTGCGACCGCATCCGCGCACGCGTGCCCGAGGCACGGCTCGTCGCCATTCTGCGGAACCCGGTCGAGCGTGCGTTCTCCGACTACCTCATGTACGTCCGAGACGGGCTCGAGCAGGAGGACTTCGGGCGCGCGCTGGACGAGCAGGAGGAGCGGCGCCGGGCGGGGACGCCCACCGGCTACTACGTCGAGACGGGCCTCTATGGCCGCCAGCTCCGCCCGTACTTCGAGGCCTTTCCGCGAGAGCGTATCCAGGTGCATCTCTTCGAGGACTTCGCGGGCGACCCGGACGCCGTGCTCGAGCGCCTCTTCGTCTTCCTCGGCGTCGACCCAGAGCTCGGAGAGGCGCCCGAGCGCGCCGCCAACGTGTCCGGCGTCCCCCGCAACGCGCTCGTCGGCGCGGCAGTCCGCGGCGGGCGTCGCGTCGCGCCTCTCCTCCCCCAGCGGGCGCGTCGCCGCGCGAAGTCGGCGCTCGCGCGAGGGCTCGACCGCCCGGACCTCGCGCCGGAGCACCGGCGACGGCTCGTCGAGGTCTACCGCGAGGACGTCGCCGAGCTCGAACGGCTCCTCGAGCGCCCGCTCGGCCACTGGCTCGACGGGTAGCGCGCTATTCGGATCCGCCGCGTGGGCGGTACTTGATCAGAGAGCCGTTGAGCGAGAAGTAGTAGTAGCGATCCGTGGCGATCCCGACCACGTACCTGCCGCGGTTGGTCCGCCAGACGATGCGCCCCGTTCTCCGGTCGAGGCCGTACGACTTCCTCTCAAGAGTTGAGAAGAAGACGAGGTCGCCGACGACGAGCGCCGGCCCCAGGATCCTCCCCGGGACGAAGCGCTGCCAGCGGACGCGGCCGTCCGCGGCGCGCAGCGCCCGGATGCCGCCGTCGAAGGCGCTCACGTAGACCGTCCCGTCCGAGACCGCCGGCGTCGAGTACCCCCAGCCGCTCATCTGGTACGTCCAGAGCACCTTCCCCGAGGAGATCGAGAGCGCGACCGCCTTGCCCGAGCGCGACACGGTGAAGAGCCGGAGCCCGTCGGAGGAGGGGCTCGCGTAGAAACTCTCGGCCCGCAGGGCGTCGCGCTGGATATAGGTCGTCCAGAGCTCCCGCCCGTTCACGTTGCGGACGCAGAGGACCGAGCCTGCGTACGTCGAGATGCACACGTGGTCGCCGACCACCGACGGGCTCGAGTTGATGCGGCCGCCGGTGTCGTAGGCCCAGCGGACGTTCCCCGTCGCCGAGTTGACCGCAAAGAGTCGGCCCTCCGTCGTCCCGAAGTACGCGATGCCGTCCACCACCACGGGGGAGGACTCGACCTTTCCGCCCGTCCGCAGGCGCCAGAGGATCCTTCCGTCCGAGCGCCTGTGCGCCGTCACGGTTCCGCCGTGGGAGCTGACCAGCACCCGGGGACCGTCGATCGCGGGCGTCGAGGCCAACGCGCCCGGCTGCATCTTCGTCCAGAGCTCACGACCTGTCTCGGCGTCGACCGCGACGGTCCTGCCCAGGGTGAGGTTCACGTAGAGCACGCCGTCGCAGAAGCTCGGCGAGTACTCCTGGACGCCGCCCATGTAGCGGCGCCAGATGATCTTCCCCGGGGGGCCGAGATGGACGTCAGGGAGCGAGAGCGAGCGCTTCGGATTCCCGCCGAAGTTCGGCCAGCAGCGCTCCGGCGGTGGCGCATCGGGCTCGGACTCCTCCTCCGTCGTGGTCTCCACCGTCTCCCCGACGGCCCCGGTGTCCTGGAAGAGCGAGACGCCGGAGAAATCGGTGACCAGGTGGCCCTGAGGCCGGTCCGGCCGGAGGGCGAAGTACGCGGTCGCGGCTCCGGCGACGAGGAGGGCCAAGAGGACGGCGAGGGCGACGAGAAGCTTCTTCCACATGGCCGGGGGAGCCTGGGGCGGCCTGCGACCCAGTATGCCAGCGCCCCCCGCCGACCCCCGCTGGTAGAGTCGATTTCCCGATGAACCCGGAGACCGAGCCCCTTCGTCGGGTCCCGACTGCGCCCGAGCTCGACGCGGAGCGGGAGGTGGACTTCGGACGGTACGCCCGGACGATCGCCGGGAAATGGTGGCTCCTCCTCCTCGGCGTCGTCCTCGGAGGGGTGATCGGATATCTCTACGGCCAGACCGGGGGCTCGACCTACCAGGCGCAGGCGACCGTCTACCTCGGCCAGCCGCTCTCGGTCCAGGGAACGCCGGTGCAGACGCTCTCTAGTGACCCGACCGGAGTCGCCACGATCGCGCGCAGCCAGGTGGTCGTCAACGAGGTCGCCGACCAGGTCGGGATCCCGCCCGCGAAGCTCCGCCGCAACGTCTCTGCGAGCGTCCTCGGGGAGCGCAACCGCCAGACGACGAATGTTGCGCTGGTCGGGATCACCGTGCGCGGAAGCGACCCCGACAGGGTCGAGCAGGCGGCGAACCTGATCGCCGAGCGTGTCGTCGCGAGCACCTCGAGCTACGCCGACTCGAAGGTGGAGACGTTCCAGCAGCGGCTCGACGCTCAGCAGAGCGAGCTCGCGTCGCTCGAGGACCGGATCGACGAGCTCACGAGGAGGAGCGAGCAGAGCGAGGGGTCGTCGCCGACCGAGCAGCTCCTCCTCACGAACCTGCTCCAGGTCCTCGAGCAGCAGCGGGCCGATCTCACCGACCGGATCTTCACGACCGAGCAGCTGCTCGAGTCAGCCGAGGAGGTCGAGCGCGGCAAGGTCGTCTCGCCCGCCGCCGCGACCAAAGTGGATGCGCGGAGCACGCGGACGTCGATCGTCGTCGGCGCCTTCATCGGGCTCATCCTCGCTGCGCTCGCGGCGCTGCTCTGGGCGCCGGCTTCCCGCCTCCGAGCCTCCTGACATCTCAAGGCGGGCCCGGCGCCCGCCGATACGAGAGGCATGTACGAGGGGAAGACCGTGGCGGTCGTCGTCCCCGCCTACGACGAGGAGCGCCTCGTCGCCTCCACCGTGCGCGGTATCCCGGCGTTCGTCGACCGGATCGTCGTCGTGGACGACGCCTCGCGCGACACGACGGCGGACCGCGCGGCCGCCGCCGACCCCCGCGTCGAAGTCGTCCGCCACGAGCGGAACCTCGGCGTCGGCGCCGCCATCGTCACGGGCTACAAGAGGGCCCGCGACGAGAGCATGGACGTCACGTGCGTGATGGCCGCCGACGGGCAGATGGACCCCGACGATCTCGAGACCCTCGTCCGCCCCGTCGCCGCGCGCGAGTGCGACTACGCGAAGGCGAACCGCCTCTTCACCGGTCAGGCCTGGCAGCTCATCCCGCGGACGCGCTACCTCGGCAACGCGATCCTGTCCTTCCTGACGAAGATCGCGTCCGGCTACTGGCACGTCGCCGACTCGCAGTCCGGCTACACGGCCGTGAGCCTCGAGACGCTGCGCCTCCTCGACCTCGACCGTCTCTACGCGCGCTACGGCTTCCCCAACGACCTGCTCGTCCACCTGAACGTCTGGAACCGCCGTGTGCGCGACTACCCGTCGCGGCCGATCTACGGGGTCGGCGAGCAGAGCGGGATCCGGCTGCGGAGGGTCGTGCCCACGATCTCGTGGCTCCTCCTCAAGGGCTTCTTCTGGCGAATGAAGGAGAAGTACGTCATCCGCGACTTCCACCCACTCGTCCTCTTCTACCTGCTCGGGATGTCGCTCTCGGGGGCCGGCTTCGCACTCGGTCTCGCCGAGGTCGTCCTTCGCTTCCTGGGGAACCCGATTCCCGTGGCAACGATCGTCCTCGTCGCCCTGCTCGTCGTCTCGGGCCTCCAGCTCCTCCTCTTCGCCATGTGGTTCGACATGGAGTCGAACAAGGGGCTCGCGGTCGGCCTCGAGGTGGGGCGCCCGCTCGAGCTGCCCGCCGGGGCGCGCATCGTGCTCGTCTACGAGGGCAGCCAGGAGGCCGCCCTCGAGACGGTGCCGGCGGCGACGGCCGCAACCGCCGCCGCCGGAGAGAAGGCTTCCTAAGCCGCCTCTGGAACGAGCTCGCGCTCGTCCACGACCGCCTCGGCCGCCCGCGGCTTCCGCGGGATGAAGAGGGCGGCGATCGCTCCGATCCCCACGACGACCGCGCCGACCCAGACGGCGGGGACGAGCCCGTCCACGAACGCCTGCCCGGACTCGTAGCCGCCGTAGCTCGTGAAGACAGAGGCGAGCACCGCGACGCCGAAGACGCCGCCGAGCTCACGGATGGCGTTGTTCGCGCCGGAGGCCTGGCCTTCCTCGCGCGGGAGCACCGCGGAGAGGACGACGTTCGCCACCGGGGCGAAGAAGAGCGCCATCCCCACCCCGGCCATCACGAAGGCGGGTACGAGGGACATGTAAGGGACGGTCGGCGTGGAGACCGCCGCGAGCCAGCCGAGCGCGATCGCCTGGAGCCCGAGGCCGGCGGCCATGAGCGGGCGCCCGCCGATCCGGTCGGAGAGCGCGCCGGCGATCGGAGCGATGAAGATCGGCATCGCCGTCCACGGGAGGATGCGGAGCCCCGCGTCGAGCGGCCCGTAGCCCTGCACGGTCTGCAGGAACTGGGCGAGCAGGAAGATCGAGCCGAACATCCCGAAGAACATGAAGAGCGAGGCCGCGTTCGCCGCCGAGAACGTCCTGTTGCGGAAGAACCGCATCGGCAGCATGGGCGCCGGCGCGCGGAGCTCCCAGAGGACGAAGGCGACGGTGAGGACCGTCCCCAGCGTCAGCGCGGTCAGGATCTCGGGGCTTGCCCAGCCCTCCGCGTTGCCGCGAACGACGCCCCACACGATTCCGAAGAGTCCCGTGCTGACCAGCGCGAGACCCGGCAGGTCGAGCCGCGTGGAGGGGCCGTAGCTCTCCTTCAGCCGCAGAAGGGCGAGCGGGATGAGCGCGAGCCCGATCGGCACGTTCAGCCAGAAGATCCACTGCCAGGAGATGCCCTCGACGACGGCGCCGCCGACCAGCGGGCCGCTCGCCACGGCAAGGCCGCCGATCCCGCCCCACGCGCCGAGCGCGACGCCGCGCCTCTCGGGCGACACAGCCGCGCTCAGGATGGTCAGGGTGAGCGGAGTCACGATCGCGCCGCCGAGCCCCTGCACCGCGCGTGCGACGATGAGCGCCTCCACCGAGGGCGCGAGCGCGGCCGCCACGGAGGCCGCCGTGAAGATGCCAAGCCCGATCGCGAAGAGCCGCCGGCGGCCGAAGCGGTCGCCGAGCGCGGCTCCGGTGAGTAGGAAGACCGCGAAGGTGAGCGTGTAGGCGTTCACCGTCCACTCCAGGTCCTCGATCGAGGCGCCGAGATCAGCGCGGATCACCGGCAGGGCGGTGGTGACCACGAGGTTGTCCAGCGTGGCCATGAAGAGCGCCACGGAGGTGATCACGAAGGTCCAGATGGTCGTCGTCCTGCTCATCGGTGCTCCTTCCTGATACTGAGTAGTCACTTACTTAGCTCCGAAAAAAAGAGAGTTAGTGTGCCGCCCTGAGCTCCTGGGCCCACGAGTCGTCTTCGCTGCAGATCTGGGGGAGATCCATCGCCGCGGCGACGTTCATCAGCATGCCCATGGCGAAGAAGTCGCGGATCTCCACGGTGCTCGCGCCGGTGACCTGCTCGACGTAGCGGAAGAGCTCGGCGAACCCGGACCGGGTGGCGTCGCGGATCTCGGGGTCGGCGCACGCCGCGTACATCTGCATCTGCCCGAGGAGCATCTCGCGGTCGGCGAGCAGCTGGTCGTATGCCCGGCCCATGGCCTTCATGGCCTCGGCGCCCGTCTTCCCCTCGGCGGCCTCCTGGAAGGAGCCGAGCACGCGGCCGAAGCAGCGCCGTGAGCTGGCGATGAAAAGGCCCTTCTTCGTCCCGAAAAGACGGAAGAGGTACGGCTGGGAGATGCCGGCACGCTCAGCGATCTTCTCGGTCGACGTGCCGTGGAGCCCACCGTGGGCGAACTCCTTCATGGCCGCCTCGAGGATCTCCTCGCGGCGGATCTCAGCGCTCTTTCGTTCTGTCGCGGGCGTAGCCACGAAAGGTAAGTTAGCACTCACTCACAACGCTGTCAAGCGCTGCGAGGCCGATGCCCGAGACGCTAGAGCGAGCTCGGGTCGCAGAGGGCGGGGTCGCGCGTGTTCAGGTAGACGCAGGCCGCCTTCGGCTTGTCGGGGTCGACCTCGCCGACGTTCGGGTTCGTCTGCCAGCCCCACGACCAGACCGTGCCGATCCCCTGCGCGCGCGCGACGTCGCCCACGGCCAGCGTCTTGATGCGCGTCAGCCTGAACCAGGCCGTGTCCGAGAGGCCCTCGCGCCCGCTGCCCTTGTTGTGCGTCCAGTACGGGATCATGATCCCGGCCCGGCCCGGCGTGACGGTGAAGTGCTTCAGGCGCTTCATCGCCTCGGTCCACTTGTTCCGCAGGTACCGCCGGCCGCCCGTGTCCCCGAGGCTGATCGCCGTCCGCGAGCTCCACGTGTAGGCCTCGTAGACGAGGTTCGCGTGCAGGGAAAGCTGGCGCCAGTAGCTCGTGTAGCGGGTCGACGGCAGGGGGATGCGCGGCATCAGGATGAAGACCCGCACGCCTTCCGCCTTCAGCTCCTTGGCGAGGAGGAGGACGTTCTCGCGATAGCGGCGCCGGCCGTAGGAGAGCGGCTCGGGCGCCTGGATCGTCACCATCTCGTTGAGCGTGAGCCAGGCGGGGTCACAGGCCGACGTGCTGCGCGCGAGCGCGGCGAGGTCGGAGATCCGGGAGAGCACCTGGCTCTTCGGCTTCGGGCTCGTCGGCGGGCCGACGAGGTTCGTGAGCTGCATGTGCCAGCCGGCGGTGTCCGCCCCGTCGGCCTGGTAGTCCTGCGCCCAGTCGTCCCTGCTGACGCCGAGCAGTGTGTTCGGCCGGGAGAGAATCGACGCGACCGGCGTCCCGTAGACGCCGACGCTCGCGTAGTCCGCCCAGACGGGAGCGGGCCCGAGAGGGCAGGCCGCGGCGGCCGTGCCGGGCGCGATCGCCGCGCCGAGCGCGAGCGTGGAGAGCGCAAGCAGGACGAGTCGAGAGCGCCGCATCGACCTTCCTATCGACGCTCTCACCCCGATGCCCCAATCCCCCGTTTTGGCATCTCGCCCGCCTAGTTTGCCGGAAGGCGATTCCGTCCGACTCCCGCTCTACCCTCACAGGTCCCCGCTCACCCGGGGCAGCAGCTTTAGACCCCAGCCCGACCGATACCCTTGGAGGAGAGCATGGCGTCCGCAGCGCGCACCGGAACCGCGCCCGTCATCGAGGATGAGGCGCTCGTCAACACCGTCGCCGACGGGGCGCGGTCCTGCGGCGTGCGGCGCTACTTCACGATCCCCGGCCGCGACCCCTTCGACGAGATCGAGTGGGAGATCCGCGACGCCTTCATCCCCGGCAAGGACGGCCCCGTCTTCGAGCAGAAGGGCGTCGAGTTCCCGAAGTTCTGGTCGCAGACGGCGACCAACATCGTCGCGCAGAAGTACTTCCGCGGCCGCATGTCCTCGCCCGAGCGCGAGTCGAGCGTCAAGCAGATGATC
>JAIBJN010000125.1 GCA_020029595.1 Actinomycetota bacterium
CTCGTCGGACCGGCAGTCAGGCCCCAGGCGTTGACCAGGTTCGCATCGGTGTGATCGGCTTGCCCCGGCTGGTCCGAGACGAGGTTGTGCACGACGTAGGTGTTTTTCTCGGCCGCCGGCGCCGAACCCGCGAGAGCCGCAGCCGCAACGGCTGCGACGGCCAGCGCGAGCGTCGCGCTCCAGATCCGGTGGCCCTGCGAGCGTGTCTCCATGCCCCCTCCTTTTCTTGCCCAACAATCCCTCACTCATCTCTTCTGCTCGAAGCGGTCGCCGGATTGCCCGCGCAGCAGCCAGCCGGGGCCAACAGGTGCCGAAGAGGGGCTTGGAGGATCGCCAACGAGCGGGAACGCCTCGAAGAGGTCTTCCACCGCGAGCGCCCCGATCGCCCGGGGCGCCTGGCTAATGCCACGCAGGCTCCGGAGAGGCCGAAAGGCATTCCGGGCGCGCCACGCCGCTTAGCACAGACCAAATAGGGCAGAAGGGCCGAACGTGCGCTAGCAGGCGCCGTTCGTAATGGACCAGCCGTCCCCGGCCTAGCGTACTCCGGCGGCGGGCTTCGGCAGCGCGTCGATCGCCTTGAGTGCCCGCTCGAGCTCCTCCTCGGGGAGGGCAATGTCCTCGAGCTTGCCGGCGAGGTGGGCGTCGTAGGCGCCCAGGTCGAAGTGCCCGTGGCCGGAGAGGTTGAAGAGGATGGTGCGCTCGCGCCCTTCCTCGTCGGCCTGGGCCGCCGCTCGGAGGACGCCGTGGATCGCGTGGGCCGCCTCCGGCGCGGGGATGATCCCTTCGCTGCGGGCAAACCTGACGGCGGAGGAAAAGATCTCCCTCTGCGTGTATGCCTCGGCGCGAATGAGGCCGTCGAGAACGAGCTGGGAGACGAGCGGCGCCATCCCGTGGTACCGCAGGCCGCCCGCGTGGATAGGCGCGGGGACGAAGTCGTGCCCGAGCGTGTGCATCGGCACGAGGGGCGTCAGCTGCCCGGTGTCCCCGAAGTCGTAGGCGAAGGGCCCGCGCGTGAGCGTCGGGCAGGCGGCCGGCTCGCAGGCGAGCACGTCGATCTCGCGGCCGGCGATCTTCTCCCGCAGGAAGGGAAAGGCGAGCCCGGCGAAGTTCGAGCCGCCTCCGACGCAACCAACGACGAGGTCGGGGAAGGCGCCCGCCTCCTCCATCTGCGCGAGCGCCTCTTGCCCGATGACCGTCTGGTGCATGAGCACGTGATTGAGGACGCTCCCGAGCGAGTAGGCGGTATCCTCACGCGGCGCGGCATCCTCGACGGCCTCCGAGATGGCGATGCCGAGGCTACCCGGAGAGTCGGGATCGGCCTCGAGGATGGCCCGCCCGGACTGCGTATCCTCCGAGGGGCTCGCGACGACCGTGGCGCCCCACGTCTCCATCATCGAGCGCCGGTAGGGCTTCTGCTCGTAGGAGACCCTGACCATGTACACCTTGCACTCGAGCCCGAAGAGCTGGCAGGCGAGCGCGAGCGCGCTTCCCCATTGCCCTGCGCCCGTCTCGGTGGCGATCCGCGTCCGGCCCGACTCCTTCACGTAGTAGGCCTGGGCGACGGCCGTGTTCGGCTTGTGGCTCCCCGCCGGGCTGACGCCCTCGTACTTGTAGAAGATGCGCGAGCGCGTGCCGAGGGCTTGCTCGAGCCGGTGTGCCCGGTAGAGCGGAGTCGGGCGCCAGAGGCGGTAGATGCCGCGGATCGGCTCCGGGATGGGGATCTCGGCGTCCCCCGAGACCTCCTGGAGGATGAGCTCCATCGGGAAGAGGGGCGCGAGATCGTCGGGGCCGATGGGCTGGCCGGTGCCGGGGTGGAGGACCGGCTGGGGCCGGTTCGGCATGTCGGCCTGGATGTTGTACCAGCGCTCGGGGATCGCAGATTCGGGCAAGAGAAATTTCGTCTCGGTCATGACCGGTGAGAATAATCCCTTTCGGGAGCCAGGGCGAGGAACGGCGTCGCTCAGGAGGAGCTGAGGGCGGAAACAGCGTCCTCGAGGCGTTCCATCGCCGCTTCGAGCTGGGCGTCTGACAGGTACGGCGCCGGGCCCAGGCGGATGTAGCGGCCGCGGGCATCGACTTGGACTCCGTCTTCCGCCAGGCGCTCCGCGACCGCTGCCGACTGAGGGCACTCGATGGCAAGGAAGCCTCCGAAGTGATCCAGTGGCACGGCACGCTCCCGCTGCATCAGCCGCTCCGGAGCGTCGAGCTTGTCGAAGCAGTCCGCGAGCAGCCCGGTCTGGTGCAGGTACACGGTGCGGAGAAGCTCCGGCGAGAGGCCGCGCTCCTCGAAGAAGGCGAAGACGCGCGCCCCGCGGTAGTGGCTCGTCGGGTCGTACGTCGAGCCGGCGAAGCGGGCCCCGCCGGACGCGTACGCCACCGCCTTGTCCTCTCCCTCCGCGGCCAGCTGCTCGAACTCGGCGAACCAGCCGGTGAGCACGGGCCGCATCGTCTCTGCCTGCGGCGGCAGTCGAAGGAAGCAGTTGCCCTCGCCGAGCTGGAGGTACTTGTAGCCGCCGCCAACGATCCACGCCGCCTCGAGCTCGAGCTCGGCGATCCTGAAGGGAAGCGCCCCGAGAGCGTGATAGGCATCGACGAGGAGCTCGGCGCCCGCCGCCGCACAAGCGCGTGCGAGCGCGCCGACGTTGGGCACGATGCGGCCCGTCTCGAACAGCACCGCGGAGACGAGCACCGCGCTTGTGCGCTCGTCGAGCGCCGCAGCCATCCGCTCAGCCAGCGTCTCGGCACGTCGAGCGCTCAGGCGAACCACCTCGAGCCCCGCCTCGTCCAGTCTCGCGAGCTGCCGTCGAAGCGTATGGAACTCGCCGTCCGACGTGATCAGCCGAGGACGCCGGCGGAGATCGAGCGCCGAGAGGAAGCGCGTCACGAGCTCGTGCGTGTTCTGCGCGAGCGCGATCTCGGCGCCTGGATCGCCGAGTAGGCGCCTGAACCCATCTCGCACGCGCTCGGCCTTCGCGAAGGCGCGATCCCACTTCTCGTCGACGCAGAGCGCCGCGTCCTCGAACGCCTCGATCTGCCCCTCGCGCGCCACGTCCGGCCAGGCCTGGTGGGAATGGCCGGTAAGGAGAAGCCGATCGGCGACGCGGAAGGCCGAGTAGTCGGAGGCCAGCGAGTTCGGCGTCCGCCGCAGGTCGTCGAGCTCGATCACAGCTCGCTGCGGACGGCCCAGAGGTCGGGGAAGACCGGCTGGGAGAGAGTTGTGCGCAGGTAGGGCGCACCGAGCGAGCCGCCCGTGCCCATCTTGTCGCCGATCGTCCGCTCGACCATCTTGACGTGCCGGTAGCGCCACTCCTGGAAGCCCTCGTCGAGGTCGACCATCCGCTCGCAGACCATCGCCGCCTCTCCGTCGTCGCGGTAGGCCGCGAGGATTGCCCGGTGGACGCCTTCCGAATCCTCGACCGGCAAGGTCACGTCGCGCTCGAGCCGATCGCCGGGGACGTCGTAGCCGCGCAGCGAGAGGTAGGCGAGGAACGAGTCGTAGAGCGAGCGCCGCCCGAGCGCGGCCTCGATGCGCCGGTACGAGTCGCTCTCCTCCTCGTACGCGCGGAGCACCTTCCGTTCGCGCCGGCCGAGCACCGCCTCGAGCTCCCGGAACTGCGCCGACTGGAAGCCGCTCGCGGACTCGAGCCGGTCGCGGAAGCTCAGGAACTGCA
>JAIBJN010000083.1 GCA_020029595.1 Actinomycetota bacterium
GGGCTATGCTCGCCATCAGGGCGTACCTCCTCGTCGACTTCCAGGTCAACGCGGAGGCTACGCCCGATTCATTTCCCCCGGCTCATGGGACGCGACCGTCACTGACCGCCTCATGACGAGGCTTCTAACGGAGATGAATAGGGGGATCGCCGAGCCGGCGGTACCGATCGACAGCGTAGGCACGGCGTTAGTCGGCTGCTTGAGGCGATCGGGATCGCACTCCTGGTCTTCGCGGGAGCGTGCGGCGGTGGAGGTGATTCCGAGACGCGTCTCAATCTGACACTCCTCGATCCCGTCTCAGCCGACCAGACTACGTTCTCTCTCACCTGCAATCCCTCAGGTGGCAGCGCACCGAGCCCGGCCGGCTTGTGTCGAAGCCTTGAGGAGCACACGGACGAGATGCTGCCTGCTGAGCCGCTTTTTACGTGCCCGGGAGAGTTTCAATCGCCATATATTGGAATCGAGGGAACGTTCGAAGGCCGGGACGTCGAAACGGCGATCGCGTTCTGCAATGAAAATGGCCCTGAGCGCTTGTGGCTGCAGCACTTAGAGCCTGCTGTAAGAAGCTTGTAAGTAGCCCGCGTTCTGCTAGAGCAATCTGGATCACGAGCGAGTAGAACACGGTTCACGTCAGCCGACGAGGAGCTTCCTTGGGGACTAGTGAGACTCGGGAGTGAGCCCAGTGTGCTCCGACTCGTACGCGGGATTAGCGTTCGCCCGATAGCAAGACCTAACCCTGGCGCGGCTGCCGAGGACTCAGTCGGGAGGCACGTTCGCGTTCAGGCGGAAGAGGTTCCTCGGGTCGTAGGTCGTCTTGAGCTCGACCAGGCGCTCGTAGTTCTGCCCGTACGCGGCGCGCACCGGGTCGTCGCCGACGTCGTCCTCGGAGAAGTAGTTCAGGTACCGACGGCCCACGAGGAAGGGCTCCATCGCGGCGTAGATCTCCTTCGTCCAGGCGACGTTCTCCTCGGTTGCCGCCGGGTCGGTCCAGACCGAGGTGATCACCAGGTTGTAGCCCGGCTCCCGGTGGGGCACCGCGGTCGCGTCCACCGCCACCCGCGTCACCTTGCCGTGGAAGTGCTCGAGGAGGGCCGCGGTCATGGGCGACGGGCAGACCGCGAAGCGCGCGAGCAGCTCGTCGATGGCCTCGTCCGACAACCCGCTCAGGAAGCCGGACTTCCAGTAGTTCAGGCTTCCCGTGGGGTAGCCGCCGTCCAGCATCGCGTTGATGACCGTGTAGGGCAGCGGCCCGAGCTCGACCATGACCGGGGACCCGAACTCCCTGAGCGGTCGCAGGTCTTCCTCCGCCTGCTCCGGAGCGCCGATGTGGCAGGCGACGACGAGCGCGAGCTTCGTGCCGGAGCCGTCGGGGGCATGCCCGACTCCCGCGAAGGTCATGAGCTCGTCCGGAGCGTCGGCCGTGAACTCCCTGTAGAAGCGCAGCACGTCCGCGGCGACATCGAACGGATGCGCGACCAGCCCGCCGATGACGGTGGGGCCGACCTCGTGCAGGCGGTACTCGAAAGACGAGACGACGCCGAAGTTGGCCCCCGCGCCGCGCAGCCCCCAGAAGAGGTCGGCGTTCTCATGCTCGCTCACCGTGAGCGTCCGTCCATCCGCCGTGACGATCCGGGCGGAGATCAGGTTGTCCGTGGCCAGGCCGAACTTCGGCATGAGCCAGCCGAGGCCGCCGCCGAGCGTCAGCCCGGCGATTCCGGTCGTAGAGATCACACCACCGGTGACGGCCAGGCCGTGCAGCTGGGTCTCGCGGTTCAGCTGAGCCCAGTTGACCCCCGGCTGCACGCGGGCGGTGCGGGCCGACGGATCGACGGAGATGCCCTTCATCAGCGAGAGATCGATCATCACGCCGCCGTCGGTGAAGCACCTCCCGCCGACGTTGTGGCCGCCTCCGCGCACCGAGACTTCGAGGCCGCTGTCCCGCGCGACGGCGACCGCGTCGACGATGTCGGCCTCCCCGCGGCAGCGGAGGATCAGGGCCGGCCGCTTGTCGATCAGTCCGTTGAAGCCGCGCCTCGCCTCGTCGTATCCAGCCTCCCCGGGCCGAAGGACCTCTCCCGAGAACGCGTCCAAGCCCTCCAGCTCTTGCTCGGTCACCGCAGACATCACTTCCTCCTTGTGCCAGACCGCGCGACTCTACGACTTGGGCACCCGCAAAGCTAGTAAAGCTTCTCGCCGCGCTCGAGCATCGCCACGAACTTCTCCAGCCGCCGCGCCCGGGTCTCGGGCCGCTTCGCGTCCTCGAGCTGGTAGAGGATCGCGTAGCGGTTCTGGCTGTTGAGCGTCGCAAAGAACTCCGCGGCCTTTGGATTTTCGTCGAGCGCATGCTGCAGGTCGTCCGGGACGGTCGCGTTGGCCAGTGACGCGTAGGCCGCGTCCCACCTTCCGTCCGCCTTGGCGAGCTCCACCTGTGCGACACCGGCCGGCTTCATCCGGCCCTGCTTTGCGAGCTCCGTGACCTTGTCGCGGTTGATCCGCGACCACTTGCTCCTGGCGCGGCGCGGCGTGAACCGCTGCAGGTAGAAGCGCTCGTCGTAGGACGAAACCTGGCTGTCGATCCAGCCGAAGCAGAGCGCGCTCGCGAGCGCCTCGTCGTACGAGACGCTCGCGATCCCCGAGCCCTTCTTCGCGAACCTCAGCCAGACGCCGTCGGACGTCTCGTGCTCGGCCCCGAGCCAGGACTCCCACTCCTGCTGCGACGAGAACGCGACGACCGGACGCCCGTCCTTCCCCTCTTCTCGCGCCATCGCATCAGTATGCGGAAGCCGAGTCTCAAGCCGAGCGCTTTCGCCGCCGATGAGGGGGACGTGCGCGCGACGATCCTTGGATGGATCGGAGTCCTTTGGGGAGGGGCGATCGTCGCGAGCGGCGTCCTCGATCGCACCGAGTCGCCCGACGCGACACACGCGATCGGCGAGCTGATGGCGCTCGCCTTCGGCGCGCTCATCCTCGCCGCCGGCGCCCGGGCGCTGATCAGGCGCTATCGCTAGGCGTTCCCGGTCGCGCGGTCGGCGAAGCGGTCGGCGAGGGCGGCGATCGTCAGGGACGGATTCGGCCCCACCGGGCCCGGCATGACCGAGCCGTCCGCGATCGTGAAACCCGGGTAGCCGAAGACCTCGCCGTAGGGATCGACGACGCCCTCCTCCGGGGCCCGCCCCATGGGGCAGCCGCCGAGTGGATGCACGGTGATCAGGCGGCCGAGGTACCACGTCGGGTTCTCCTTGAAGTCGGCCCCGAAAGCGTGGGCGATCGACTCCGAGAAGGCGCGCAGCCGGTCGAAGAACGGCCCCGACTTCCCCTTCACCCAGTCCACCTGGAGCCTCCCGTCGGAGAGGGTGATGGTCCCGTTCGGGATGTCGCGGCCCATCCCCAGCAAGGGCACTGACCCGGCCGAGAGGCGGGTGTCGGAGAGGAGCGCGGAGACCTCGGCGGAGAGGTCGACCTCGGGCCGTCGGCGGAGCAGGCCGACGAGGAGCCGGAGCCCGATGCGGCGGAAGCGCCAGAGCGCGCCCGGGCCCTGCGCCGCCTGGACGATCCAGGTGACGAAGTCGGGATAGCCGGCGTCCTCGACGTAGAACCCGCGCCCCTCGCCGCCGTCGAGGGCGTCGGGCATGCGGATCGCGCTCGTGATCACCGGCCCATAGCTCGGCTCGAGCGGGCGCGACGAGCCGAGCGCGAACGTGAGCAGGTCGCCGTTGCCGCCGAAGCGGGTGCCCAGCTTCCCGCTCAGGCTCGGGAAGGCCTCGCGGCTCTTGAGCAGGAGGTACGTCGAGCCGAGCGTCCCGGCGGAGAGCACGAGCCGGTCGCAGGTGAGCTCCCGTTCCGGGCGCACGCGTGCGTCGCCCGTGTCGATCTTCCGCCCCTCGTCCGCGACGTCGTGCTCGACGTAGCGAACGGCGTAGCCTCCGCCGTGCCTCGGCGCGAAGGAACGCACCTCGCGCCGCGTCCAGATCTCGGCGCCGAGGCGCTTCGCCTCGGAGAGGTAGTTGTAGTCGAGCGTGTTCTTCGAGCCGAAGTTGCAGCCGATGTCGCACTCGCCGACGAGCCGGCACGTGTAGCGCTGGGCCCCGTGCAGGTTCGGATGCTCCTCCCTGATCGGCACGCCGATCGCGGGCTTCTCGCCGTCGTTCGCGAACGTGACGGCGAGCGGAGGCAGGATCCACTCGCGGCCGAGCTTCTCGGCAGCCTCCTTGAACGCGGCCGTCTTCTGCGTCCTGTCATAGGGTGGGCGCTCGAAGGGGTAGCGCTGGGCGTTCAGCATCCGCTCGGCGCGGTCGTAGTGCGGATCGAGCTCGGCCCGCGTCACCGGCCAGTGCTCGTAGCCGCCCTTCGCGAGATCCTCCTGGACGAACCAGCGCTCGTCCTTGCGCAGGAGGACGTTCGCGTAGATGAGCGAGCCGCCCCCGAGCCCGCTGGAGACGAGCGCCCCGATCCCCTTGAACGACCAGAGGTTGAACATCCCATAGAGGCCCGCGCTGGGATCCCAGAAGGCCTTCGCCGTCGCGCGGGGGCCACGGGGGAACGAGAGCGGCGGGTACGGCTTTCCCCGCTCGAGCACGCAGACCGACTTCCCGGCCTCGGCGAGCCGGTAGGCGAGAACGGAGCCGCCGAAGCCCGAGCCGACGACGACGGCGTCGAAGTGCGTGTCGCTCATCTGACTACTTTCTCGAGACCCGGCCGAAGCCGTTCACCTGGCTCAGGTACCGCGTCCGGCGCATGACCTGGCCGCCGTTCGAGTTGCTGCCGTACGACGTGTTGCCCTCGATGCAGTAGAACTTGCCCCCGCCGAGGTAGCGCTCGACGATGCCGATGTGGTCGGGTCGTCCGGCCCCGCCACTGTCCCGTGACGCGGAGCCACGCCTCGACGGTGGGGACGTACGTGCACCCCTTCGCGTAGACGCCCGCGCCGCGGAAACGCTTCGCCACGGCGTACCTCGCACCCTCGTTGAAGCAGTAGCTGACGAAGATCGCGCACCAGGGGACGCCGTCGACGCCGAACCAGCGCCCGAACTCGGTCCGGTTCGAGTTTGCAGGCCGTTCCTTCTTGCCGACGTGCTTGAGGGCCTCCGCGAGCGCCTGCTCCCCGTAGCGGCCGGGCCGCCGGCGAATGGGCTGCTTCTCGCGAGGCGTCGCCTTGCTCCGCAGCGCCTTCCGGGTCTCCGGCCCGACGACGCCGTCCACCTCCAGCTTGTTGTCCCGCTGGTAGGCGGTCACGGCCGCCGCGGTGGCGGGCCCGTACTCGCCGTCGATCGGCCCCGGCGCGTAGCCGAGCATCGTCAGCTTCTCTTGAATCCTCGTCACTTCCGAGCCAGTCATGAGCGGGCTCGTCACGTGCAGATATCTGGCGGCCATGCAGTCCCCCTTCCTAGCGAAAACTCGCCGCGAGGCTAAGCCGGAAGGAGGCTGCTTGCAAGCCGGGCGGGAGACGACACGCGATTGGGGCTTGACAAGCCCACCCCGCGTTCACCACACTTGATGCATCTTGACGAGGTTCGAGACCACATCGCATCGCGCCATCGGCCCCGCCGCGGCGTCCGCGCTCCTCCTCGTCGTCATCCTCATCGCCATTCTCCCCCTCTAGGGGGAGAACGCGACTCACGCGCCAATCCGGGCGCACACGCCGACCGACACACAGGAGTAGTACGCCTCCGCCCGGAGGCAAGGAGGATGAGCAGTGAGCCGCAGAATCACGATCTTCGACACGACGTTGCGCGACGGCGAGCAATCGCCCGGCATCGCGCTCACGCCGGACGAGAAGGCGGAGATCGGGACGCAGCTCGACAGGCTCGGAGTCGACATCGTCGAGGCTGGGTTCGCTGTCTCCTCGCCGGGAGACTTCGAAGGCATCAAGGCCGTCGCCGCCGCAGTCGAGCGTCCCACGATCGCCTCCCTCGCGCGCACGCGCAAGGAGGACCTCGACGCGGCCGCGGAGGCGCTCGCGGACGCGCGCAGGTCGCGCATCCACGTCTTTCTCGCCACGAGCCCCATCCACATGGAGCGCAAGCTCCGCCTCGACCCGGAGGAGGTCGTCGAGCAGGCCCGCTGGGCGGTCGGCTACGCCCGCAGCCTCGTGGACGAGGTCGAGTTCTCCTGCGAGGACGCGACCCGCTCCGATCCCGCGTTCGCCGCGCGCGTCTGCGGCGAGGCGGTCCGCGCCGGCGCGACGACGATCAACCTTCCGGACACGGTCGGCTACTGCCTCCCGGAGGAGTACGCGGCGTTCCTGCGCGAGATGCAGCGCCTCTGTCCCGAGCTCGAGCAGGCGACGCTCTCGGTCCACTGCCACGACGACCTCGGGCTCGCCGTGGCCAACACCCTCGCCGGCGTGCAGGCGGGGGCGACGCAGGTCGAGGCCACCGTCAACGGCCTGGGCGAGCGGGCGGGTAACGCCGCGCTCGAGGAGGTCGTCATGGCTCTGCGCGTCCGCAAGGGGACCTTCGACTGTGAGACGGGCGTGAACGTCGCCGAGATCGGGCGCTCCTCACGGCTCGTCGAGGAGCTCACCGGCTACCGCGTCCAGCGCAACAAGGCGATCGTCGGCGCGAGCGCCTTCGCGCACGAGGCCGGCATCCACCAGGACGGGATGCTCAAGGACGCCGAGACCTACCAGATCATGGATCCCACCGAGCTGGGCCTCGTGATGTCGCTCCCGCTCGGCAAGCACTCCGGCCGGCACGCGTTCGCCCGCGCCTGCACGGAGGCGGGCATCGAGCTCGACCGCGAGGCGCTGAACGAAGCGTTCGCGCGCTTCAAGCGTCTTGCCGATACACGGAAGCACGTGACCCTCGCCGACGTGCTCGAGGAGGTGAGCGTGCGATGAGGAAGAAGCGCTACACGGTCGCCTGTCTCTCCGGCGACGGCATCGGGCCGGAGCTGACGGCCGAGGCGAGCCGCGCGCTCGTTGCCGTCTCGGGGATGCACGGGTTTCAGGTGGACGAGCTGCACGCGCCGTTCGGCGGGGACGCCGTCCGCCGCTTCGGGCACCCGCTGCCGACGGTGACGCGGGCGGCGTGCCTCGAGGCCGACGCCGTGCTCGTGGCGACGACCCGAGAGCCGGCGCTCGAGGTCGTGAAGGCGGAGCTCGACCTCCGCTGGCGGATCACCCGCGTCTGCGCGCGCGGGAGCGAGCTCGCCGTCGTCAGCCCGGTGCCCGACGACGCCGCGGAGCTCGCCGTCGACAGCGCCTTTCGGCTCGCGTTCAGCCGGCGTGCCAGGCTCACCTCGGTCGGCTCGAGCGCGCGCTGGCACGCAGCCATCGACATGGCGGCGGAGCGCTGGGAGGGCGTCCTCGTCGAGCACGTGCCGTTCGAGGCCGCCGTGACCGGGCTGCTCCGCGATCCCGCCGACTTCGACGTGATCGCCAGCGAGCAGCCCTTCGCCGAGGCGCTCGCGAGCACGGCCGCGTTCGCGCACGAGGGAACGCGCATGGTCGCCTCGGGCCGGGTCGGCCCCGACGGCAGGGGGATATTCGGGCCGACGCACGGATCGGCGCTCGAGATCGCGGGCCAGGGCGTCGCCAACCCGAGCGCGATGCTCCTCGCGACGGCGCTCATGCTCGGCGAGGGCCTCGGCGAGCGGAGCGCCGCTCGAACGCTCGAGGGCGCCGTCCTGGACACGCTCGAGACCGGCGTCCGAACGCCGGACCTGGTCTCCTCGGGGGCGGGCGCGACGACACGGGAGTTCACGGACGCGCTCCTGGCCGCGCTCCCCTCCGCCCGGAGGGACACGGAGTTCGCGGAGGCGGCAGCGTGAAGATGCTGGGCTCTGACGCGATCCTCCGCTCGCTCGAGGCCGAGGGCATCGACGTCGTCTTCGGCATCCCCGGCGGGGCCATCCTCCCGCTCTACGACGCGTTCGCACGCGGTTCGACCGTCCGCCACGTCCTCGCCCGCCACGAGCAGGGCGCCGGGCACATGGCGGAGGGCTATGCCCGTGCCTCCGGGAAGGTGGGCGTCGCCGTGGCGACCTCCGGCCCGGGCGTCACGAACCTCGTCACGCCGATCGCCGACGCCTGGATGGACTCGACGCCGCTCGTCTGCATCACCGGCCAGGTGCGCACGACGCTGATCGGGACCGACGCGTTCCAGGAGACAGACGCGACCGGTATCACCCTTCCCATCGTCAAGCACTCCTGGCTCGTCCAGGACGTCCAGGAGCTCCCGCACGTGCTGAAAGCGGCCTTTCACGTCGCCCGAACCGGGCGCTCAGGCCCGGTCCTCGTGGACGTCGCCAAGGACGTGCAGGAGACGGAGATCGACTTCACCTACCCCCATCAAGTCGATCTCCCTGGGTGGAGACCACCTGCCGGTGTCCACCCGCGACAGGTTCGCGAGGCGGCGAGAGCA
The DNA here is from genome assembly GCA_020029595.1 of Actinomycetota bacterium. Lineage (GTDB taxonomy): Bacteria > Actinomycetota > Thermoleophilia > Gaiellales > Gaiellaceae > JAIBJN01. The sequence goes on from JAIBJN010000083.1 coordinate 8,364, forward strand.
CTGCTCGCCGCCTCCCGGCCTGTTCTGTACGTCGGCGGGGGCGTGATCAACGGGGACGCCTGCGACGAGCTGCGCGAGCTCGCGGAGGTCGGCGGAATCCCGGTGATCGCGACGCTGATGGCGAAGGGCTCGTTCCCCGAGACGCACCCGCTTTGCTACGGGCCGCCCGGCATGCACGGGTCGAAGTGGGCGAACTGGGGCCTGAACAAGTCTGACCTGATCGTCGCCGTCGGCGCACGCTTCGACGACCGAGTCACCGGCAAGCTCTCGGCGTTCGCGCCGGGGGCCAAAGTGATCCACTTCGACATCGACGCCGCCGAGATCGGGAAGCTCCGCCGCGCCGACATCCCCGTCACCGGTCCGCTTCGGCTCGCGCTGGCCGAGCTGACCAAGGCGGTGCGAGAGGAGGAGGAGCCCGGGCACGAAGGACCCGTCGCCTGGAGGCGCCAGCTCGAGGAGTGGCGTGAGGCGTTCCCCTACCGCTACCGCCGCGAGGGCGACTACCTGAAGCCGCAGGCCATCGTGGAGACCCTCCGCGACCTCACCCTCGGTCGCGACGACGTCGTCTGGACGACCGGCGTGGGCCAGCATCAGATGTGGGCGATGCAGTACCTCGTCTGCGACCGGCCTCGCACCTTCATCACCTCCGGCGGCCTCGGGACGATGGGCTACGGACTCCCGGCCGCGATCGGGGCGAAGGCTGCCCGGCCCGACGCCACCGTCGTCTGCATCGACGGCGACGGCTGCTTCCAGATGACCTGCCAGGAGCTGGCCACCTCGGTGCTCGAAGGCCTGCCGATCGTCGTCGTCATCGTCAACAACGGCTGGCTCGGGATGGTGCGGCAGTGGCAGGAGATGTTCTACGACAACCGCTTCGCCGAGACGCACCTGACTCACCAGGTGCCGGACTACGCCCAGCTCGCCGAGGCCTACGGCGCCGCCGGCTTCACCGTCGAGGCCGACGACGAGCTCGAGGGCGTCCTCGAGGAGGCGCTCACCTGCGGGCGCACGGCCGTCGTCGACGCCCGGTGCGATCCCGAGGAGAAGTGCTTCCCGATGATCCCGGCGGGCGCGGCTGCGATCGACGTGATCGAGTTCTCCGAGGAGAAGGCAGTCGAGGCGTGAGGCACACGGTCTCCGTGCTCGTCGAGAACAGGCCTGGCGCGCTCGCCCGCGTCTCGAACATGTTCGCGCGGCGGGGCTTCAACATCGAGAGCCTCGCCGTCGGCCCGACCGAGCGGCACGACGTCTCGCGCATCACGCTCACTGTCGACTGCCCGGCCGACCTGCTCGAGCAGATCGAGAAGCAGATGCACAAGCTCGTGAACGTCCTCCGCGTGTCGACGCTCGAGGCCGGCGAGGCCGTCGAGCGGGAGCTCGCGCTCGTTCGAGTGAGCGCGGAGCCGAGCCGCCGCGCGGAGCTGATCGCCCTCTCCGAGGTCTTCGACGCCCGGGTCGCCGACCTCGGCCCCGACTCGATGATCTTCGAGGTCGTCGGCACGCCCGAGCAGCTCGAGTCCTTCGAGGAGCTCCTGCGCCCGCACGGCCTCACCGAGCTCGCCCGCACCGGCCGGATCGGCCTCGCTCGCGCCTCGGCGAGCCGCGCGCCACGTCCACAGCACGTCCTCCGTTAGATGTCTGACATCTAGGAAAGGAATCCCATGGCAACCGTCTATCGCGAAGGCAACGTCGAGCTCCTCTCCGGCAAGGTGGCCGTCCTCGGCTACGGCAGCCAGGGGCACGCCCACGCTCTCAACCTGCGCGACTCCGGCGTCGAGGTCGAGGTCGGGCTGCGCGAGGGGAGCTCCTCGTGGGCGGCTGCCGAGGACGCCGGGCTCACCGTGCGGACTTTCCCCGAAGCGGTGCGCGGCGCGCAGCTCGTAGCGATCCTCCTCCCCGACCACGTCCAGAAGGGTGTCTACGAGCGCGACGTCGCCCCGAACCTGGGGCCGGACGCCGCCGTGCTCTTCGCCCACGGCTTCAACGTCCACTTCGAGCAGATCCAGCCCGAGCCGGGACACGACGTGATCATGGTCGCCCCCAAGGGGCCGGGCCACCGAGTCCGCCAGCTCTTCGAGGCGGGCGCGGGCACGCCGGGCCTCGTCGCCGTGGCGCAGGACGCGAGCGGAGGCGCCTTCGACCTCGCGGTCGCGTACGGGACGGCCATCGGCTGCGGTCGCGCCGGCATGATCGCCACGACCTTCGCGGAGGAGACCGAGAGCGATCTCTTCGGCGAGCAGGCCGTCCTCTGCGGCGGCGTCTGCGCGCTGATGCAGGCGGGGTTCGAGACGCTCGTGGACGCCGGCTACGCGCCGGAGATCGCCTACTACGAGTGCATCAACGAGATGAAGCTCATCGTCGACCTCATCTACGAGGGCGGCTTCGGCCATATGCGCGACTCGATCTCCGACGTGGCAGAGTACGGGGACCTCACGCGCGGGCAGGTCGTGATCGACGAGCACGTGAGGACGACGATGAGACAGCTTCTCGAGGACATCCGCAACGGCTCCTTCGCGCGCGAGCTGATCGCCGAGGAGGAGGCCGGGCGGCCCCGCATGACCGCTCTGCGCCGCATGGCGGCCCGCCACCCGGTGGAGGCGGTCGGCAGCGAGCTGCGCGAGCTGGCGGGCCGCGAGGGGCTTCTCGGCGCGGAGGCGCATGTCCGCAGTTGACGTCCCCGTAGCCCTTCTGGGCTACGGAACCGTCGGCTCGGCCGTCGACCGGCTCCTCGCCGAGAACGCAGAGGACATCGAGCGCGCCACGGGGCACCGCCTCCGCGTGGTGCACGCGCTCGTCCGCGACCCGGAGAAGGAGCGGCCCCACCGGCCGCCGGCGGGCGTCCTCACGACCGACTTCGCAGCCATCCGCGAGGACCCGTCGGTCGCCCTCGTCGCCGAGGTCATGGGCGGGATCGAGCCCACCGGCGGCTACGTCCTCGACCTCCTCCGGGCCGGCAAGCCGGTCGTCTCGGCCAACAAGCAGCTCATCGCCCGTGAGGGCGCCGAGCTCTTCCGCACGGCCTCGGAGGCCGGCGTGCAGCTGCGTTTCGAGGCGAGCGTCTGCGCCGCCATCCCCGTGATCAAGATCCTGCGAGAGGCGCTCGTCGCCACGAACGTGCACCGGGTGCTCGGGATCGTGAACGGGACGACGAACTTCATCCTCACGAAGATGGAGGAGGGCGCCGAGTACTTCGAGGCGCTCGCCGAGGCCAAGCGGCTCGGCTACGCCGAGGCGGATCCGACCGAGGACGTCAACGGCGCCGATGCGGCTGCGAAGATGGCCATCCTCGCCACGATCGCCTTCGGTTCGCGCGTGACGCTCGCCGACGTCGCGTACGACGGGATCGAGGCCGTGACGGGCGCGCACGTCGCCGCCGCCCGCGAGATGGAGATGGTCGTGCGCCTGATCGGGGCGGCGACGCTCGTGGACGGGAAGCTCGACGTGCGCGTCGGCCCGGCTCTGGTCGACCGCCACCACCCGCTCGCCGCCGTCGAGGGCGCCATGAACGCGGTCATGCTCCAGGGGGACGCGATCCGGGAGATCACCCTCGAGGGCCCGGGAGCAGGCGGCATGGAGACCGCCTCCGCGGTCGTCGCCGACATGGTCAGCGTCATCGGGACGACGGGCACCGGGTTCCTCCAGAACGACGCCTGTTGGCGCGAGCTTCCGCGACTCCCGCCGGAGGAGGCGCGCTCGCCCTACTACGTTCGCATCGACGTGGACGACCGCGCGGGCGTGCTCGCCCACGTCGCCCTGCGGCTGGCCGAGCAGGACGTCTCCATCGCTCGTCTGATCCAGCACCAGGCGAACGGCGAGGCGGCGCTCCACATCGTCACGCACGAGGCGTCGACGGGCCACCTCCAGGCCGCCCTCGGCGCGATCGCCGGGCTGCCGGAGACGCGCGGCGCGCCCTCGGCTCTCCCAGTCGTCTCCGACCGTGGCGTGCCGGGCCTCGGCTGGGCGTAAGGAGACATGCGGTCCGCGAGTAGGGTCCCCGGCTTGGTGATCCCGCTCGCAGAGCGCTACCGCGACCGCCTCCCGTTCACCGATGCGACGCCGGTGGTGTCCCTCGGGGAAGGCTCGACGCCGCTCTTGCCAGCGCCGAGGCTCTCACGGCGCCTGGGCGTCGAGCTCTGGCTCAAATGGGAGGCCGCCAACCCGACCGGGAGCTTCAAGGATCGCGGGATGACCGTCGCCGTCTCGAAGGCGGTCGAGGAGGGCGCGCAGGCGATCGTCTGCGCCTCCACAGGAAACACGGCGTCGTCGGCCGCAGCCTACGCCGCGCGCGCGGGCATTCCAGCCGTCATCCTCCAGCCGAAGGGCGCCGTCGCCTCGGCCAAGCTCGCGCAGACGCGCATGTACGGCGCGCGCATCCTCGAGCTGCGCGGCACCTTCGACGAGGCGCTCGAGGCGGCGCGCGAACTGGCCGCGGTAGGGACGCACTCGCTCGTGAACTCCCTCAACCCGCACCGACGGGAGGGCCAGAAGACGGCCGTGTTCGAGATCGTCGACGAGCTCGGCGGCGCGCCCGACGCCGTCTACCTCCCCTACGGGGGCGGCGGGAACACGACCGCCTACGGCCAGGCCTTCCTCGAGCTCGACGGCCGGCCCTCGCGGCTCGTGGCCGCCGAGGCGATCGACCGGGCCGGGACGCTGGCCTCGGCCATCCGCATCTCGGAGCCCGTGCACGCCGCCTCGGTCCAGGAGGCGCTCGAGCGTACCGGCGGCCACGTCGTGACGCTCTCGGACGACGAGATCCTCGCCGCCTGGCACGACCTCGCCGCTTCGGAGGGGCTCTTCTGCGAGCTGTGCTCCGCCGCGGGGCTGGCCGCCCTGGCGAAGGAGCCGCCCGAGCCGGGCGCCACCGTGGTCTGCGTGATCACGGGGCACGGGCTCAAGGACCCCGAGAGCGCGGGATGGCTCGCGCCGCCGCCGGTGGTCGTCGACCCCGATCCCGAGGCGATCGCAGAGGCCGCATCGTGACCTCGAACCCGCCCTCCTCGGCGAGCCCGCTCACCCAAGTAACACACTGTTACTTGGGCTCTTCGTTCTGCCGCGGGCGCGGGGGTGGGCCCGGCAGGCGAGGCGCTCGTGCGGGAGGGGCTCCGTGAAGCTCCGCGTTCGCGCTCCCGCGACCACCGCCAACCTCGGGGCCGGCTTCGACTGCGCGGCCGTCGCGCTCGACCTCTGGAACGAGCTCAAGGTGTCTGACGGGGGCACACCGGACCGGACCCACCTGGGCGTCCGGGCCTTCGAGCGGATCGACCCCGCCGACGGCCTCCGCTTCGAGTTCTTCGACCGGATCCCGCGCGAGCGGGGACTCGGGTCGAGCGCCGCAGTCATCGCCCTCGGCCTCGTCGCTGCCGCGCACGTTGCCGGGCGCGACGCCGATCCGGAGTGGCTCCTCCGCGAGGGGCTCCCGCTGGAAGGGCACGCGGACAACCTGGCCGCCGCCCTCGCCGGCGGAGCCTGCCTGACCTCCGAGGGTCGCATCCACCGCGTCGCCGACGGCGTGCCGGCGGTTCCGATCGCGCTCGTCCCGGAGACGGCGGTGGCCACGGAAGAGGCGCGAGCTGCGCTTCCAGAGCAGGTGCCGCTCGGAGACGCGGTCTTCTCCCTCGGGCGCGCTGCGCTGCTCGGCGCCGGCCTCGCCTCCCGCTCGGAGGAGTTCTTCGCGGCCGCCCTCGACGACCGCCTCCACGAGCCCTACCGGGCGCCGAAGGCGCCGCTTCTGGCCGAGGTGCGCGCCGACCTCCCCGCTGGAGCGCTCGGCGCAACCATCTCCGGCTCGGGCCCGACCGTGATCGTTTGGGCGCATCCGCACCAGGCGAAGGAGTGCTCGGTCGAGCTCTCCAGCCGTTTCCCCGACGTCGAGGTCCTGTGGCTCTCGACGTCCCCGAAGGGAGCTGAGCTCGTCACATGAGCCCTGACCCGTACGACCGCCCCTCCGACCCCGCCAAGCGGCGGAGCGCCGCGCTCACCGACGGCCCTGAGCGCGCGCCCGCGCGCGCAATGCTGAAGGGGATCGGGCTCACGGACGACGACCTCGCGCGCCCGCTCGTCGGCGTCGCCACGACGTGGATCGAGACGATGCCGTGCAACTTCAACCAG
>JAIBJN010000013.1 GCA_020029595.1 Actinomycetota bacterium
CCAAAATCGTCCTTCGTTTCACCACTCCTCCTCTTCGCCCGATTCCTGTTTCGGCGCTGGCACCCGGCGAGCACCGTTCGAAGGTGCCCGATTATGAACGCCGGCTCAGCGCCCTTGCAACCCCCTCCCGATACGATGTCCCGCAGTGGAGCGCGCCGAAGTGGCGGAATTGGAAGACGCGCTGGACTCAAAATCCAGTGGGGCTCTGCCCCGTGCGGGTTCGATCCCCGCCTTCGGCATCCGTTCACCTCTCCTCACGCTCGTGTGCGGACCAGCGCACAGGACGGGTACGTCCCCAAAGACGAACGAGCCCGGCCGAAGTTAGACGGCGTGGCCGAGCGCGTCGCACTGCTGACGGGAGGGGGCGATTGCCCTGGGTTGAACGCGGTCATCCGCGCGGTGACGCGGCGCTCTCTCGACCGCGGTTGCGAGGTGATCGGCGTCCGCGAGGGCTGGCGCGGCCTCGTCGAGGCTCAATTCGAGCCCCTCGACGACCTCGCCATCTCCGGAATCCTCCCCCGCGGAGGCACGATCATCGGCACGTCCCGGACGAACCCGTACAAGCTCGACGGCGGGGTCGAGCGGGTGCTCGAGCACTTCGGCCGTGAGGCCCTCGGCGCGCTGGTCGCCATCGGCGGTGAAGACACGCTCGGCGTCGCCTCGCGACTGCACGACGAGCACGGCTTCCCGGTCGTCGGCGTCCCCAAGACGATCGACAACGACCTGTCCGCGACTGACTACACGTTCGGGTTCGACACCGCGCTGACAGTCGCGACCGAGGCCATCGACCGCCTGCACACGACCGCGGAGTCGCACAACCGCGTCATGGTCGTCGAAGTCATGGGTCGGCACACGGGGTGGATCGCGGTCATGAGCGGCATCGCGGGCGGGGCCGACGTCATCCTCATCCCCGAGCAGCCGATCACGGTCGAGGAGGCGTGCCGTGATCTCCAGCGGCGGCACGAGCGCGGCAAGGACTTCTCGATCGTGGTCGTCAGCGAGGGTTACGAGCTCACCTACGCCTCGGGCGAGAAGCACCAGATCGCCCAGGAGCCCGCGGCGACTGACCAGTTCGGCCACGTGCGCCTGGGGGGCGTCGGCGACGTCCTCGCCCGTGAGATCGAGGAGCGGACCGGCTACGAGACGCGCGTCACCGTCCTCGGGCACGTGCAGCGAGGCGGGACGCCGACCGCGCGGGACCGGATCCTGGCCACGCGGTACGGGCTCAAGGCCGCCGACCTAGTGGAGGCGGAGCGGTGGGGCACGATGACGGCGCTGCGGGGCGACGCGATCGTCGAGGTGCCTCTCCGGGACGCGGTCGCCGAGCTGAAGACCGTTCCGCCCGAGTTCTACGAGGCGGCGAGGACGTTCTTCGGGTAGACGCGCCGCACGGCTCCCGCGGCGGGTCTATGGGAAGAGGAGCAGAAGCGCGTCAGTCGGCGCGTAGTAGAGCTAGCTCCCGATCTCTGGGCCACTCACGAGCTCCTCGAGGGCCGCTCCGAAGTCGGGGTCGCGCGCGAGGCCGTGGACGAGGATCGCGTCGACTCCTGCCCGCTCGAGCGCCAGCACCTGCTCGCGCGAGACGATCCGCGCCTCCGAGACGACGAGCTTGCCGGCGGGGATGTCGGCGAGCAGGTCGAGCGTCCGCTCGAGATCCTCCTCATCCTCCCCCAGCCCCCGCTCCGAGATGAGGACGATCTCGGGATCGACCCGGTCGAGAGCCTCCTGGAGCTCCTCCTCCTCACGAACGTCGACGGCGCAATCGAGTCCGAGCTCGAGCGCCAGGCCGTAGAGTCGCTCGAGCCGGCCCTCGTCAGAGACGGCCTCGAACTCAACGACGACTGCGTCGGCGCCGGCGGCGGAGACCGTGCTCGGGTCTCCGTCACGGGCGACGATCGGGAGCCCTGTGCGCGTCCGTGCACGCTCGACGTCCCCGACTCGAAGGGCGAGCGCCTCCGCGCCGGCCGCCTCCGCGAGGGCCGCGAGCGCGTCGACGTCACCCTCGAGCACGGGGATGACGGAGATGCCGTCGCCTTCCGAGATCGCCTGGCTGAAGCGGCTCACGAATGGAGGGCGAAGAGTACTAGGAGGGTTTGGCGGAACGTCGCTCGTCGCCGGGGTGCGATGGTCGTTCCGAGGCAAGAACGCAGGGAGCGCTCGTAGCAGGAAGCTACGGGCGCGACCGAGGACGCCGCCTCGGGGCGAGCAGCGCGGCCCGGCGGCACAGCCTGCGTTTCGTCAAACCCTCCTGGTGCCTCTGGCACTAGACGCCGATCGGGTGCCAGACGGTCTTCAGCTCGAGGAAGGCGGCCGCATGCCAGGGCGACTGACCCTCCCCGTTGCGGACGATCCGCTTCACGTTCTCGGCGGCCAGGCGCTCGAGCTCCGCGATGTTGTCCCCCGCGCCGTCGAGATCGAGCGCGTTCACGTCCATGTGGCCCGCGAGCACCGGCGAGAGCTCACCCTTGCGGCCGGTGAGGACGTTGACGACGCCGCCGGGGACGTCCGCTGTGGCGAGCACTTCCGAGAGCGTGACGGCCGCGAGCGGACGCCGCTCGGAGGCGATCACGACGGCGACGTTTCCCCCCACGACGGCGGGTGCGAGACGCGAGACGAGGCCGGCCAGCGGCGGCTCCTCGGGCGCGACGATCCCGACGACGCCGGTCGGCTCCGGGATGGTGAAGTTGAAGTACGGGCCGGCGACCGGATTCGAGGAGCCGAGCACCTGCGCGAGCTTGTCCGCCCACCCCGCGTACCAGACCCAGCGGTCGATGGCCGAGTTGACCTCCGCCTCGCTCCCGGTCAGCTCCGCGAACTGACCCTTCCGCCCCTCCATCATCTCGGCCACCCGGTAGAGGACCTGGCCGCGGTTGTACGCCGTCATCCCCGCCCACCTGGGGAAGGCTTCGCGCGCGGCCCGCACGGCGTCGCGGAGATCCTTGCGCGAAGCGAGCGCGACGTTCGCGCCCTCGACCTCGTACGTGCGCCCGGACTCGGAGCGCGGGAACGCGCCGCCCAGGTAGAGCTTGTACGTCTTCTTGACCGGAAGCCGGCTCACGACTCGTCGAACTCCAGGTACGGCGCGAGGCCGTGGAGGCCGCCCTCGCGGCCGAAGCCGGACTCCTTGTAGCCGCCGAAGGGCGAGGCCGGGTCGAAGCGGTTGTACGTGTTCGCCCAGATCACGCCGGCGCGGAGGCGCGACGCCATGGAGAGGATGCGCGAGCCCTTCTCCGTCCAGACGCCGGCCGAGAGCCCGTACGGCGTGTTGTTGGCCTTCTCGACCGCCTCGGCGGGCGTCCGGAAGGTGAGGACGGAGAGCACGGGGCCGAAGATCTCCTCCTGCGCGATCCGGTAGCTCTGCGCGACGTTCGTGAAGACCGTCGGCGGGAACCACCAGCCCTTCTCCGGAAGCCGGCACGGCGGCTGGTAGATCTCAGCGCCCTCCTCCTCGCCGATCGCCACGAGCGCTCGGATCCGCTCCAGCTGCTCCTGCGAGTTGATGGCGCCGACGTCGGTGTTCTTGTCGAGCGGGTCGCCGACGCGAAGCGTGCCCATCCGGCGCTTCAGCTTCGCCACGACCTCCTTGGAGACCGACTCCTGGACGAAGAGCCGCGAGCCCGCGCAGCAGACGTGGCCCTGGTTGAAGTAGATGCCGTTGATGATCCCCTCGACCGCCTGGTCGAGCGGCGCGTCGTCGAAGATGATGTTCGCGGCCTTGCCGCCGAGCTCGAGCGTGAGGCGCTTTGACGTGCCGGCGACGGCCCTCTGGATCTCCTTGCCGACCTCGGTGGAGCCGGTGAAGGCGACCTTATCGACGTCCGGGTGCTTGACGATCTCGGCGCCCGCGCGGCCGTCGCCCGTGACGATGTTGACGACGCCGGCCGGGAGCTCGGCCTGCCGGAGGACGTCGCAGAAGAGGAGCGCCGTGAGCGGTGTCGTCTCGGCCGGCTTGAGGACGACCGTGTTCCCCGCCGCGAGCGCCGGCGCGACCTTCCACGCGAGCATGAGGAGCGGGAAGTTCCACGGGATCACCTGGCCCGCGACGCCGACGGGGCGCGGCCTGCGGTTGGGGAAGGCGTACTCGAGCTTGTCCGCCCAGCCTGCGTAGTAGAAGAAGTGCGCCGCGGCGAGCGGCAGGTCGACGTCGCGCGACTCTCGAATTGGCTTGCCGCCGTCCAGCGACTCGAGCACGGCGAACTCCCGCGAGCGCTCCTGAAGGATGCGCGCGATGCGGAAGAGGTACTTCGCGCGCTCGCTCGGGGCGAGGTCGGACCAGCCGTTCTCGTAGGCGTCCCGCGCCGCGCGGACGGCGAGGTCGACGTCCTCGGGGCCGGCGTAGGCGACCTCCGCGAGCGGCTCCTCGTCGCGGGGCGAGACGCTCGGCGCGTACTCCTCTGAGCGCGGCTCGACCCACTCTCCGCCGACGAAGAGGCCGTAGCGCTCCTCGAGGCGAACGATCTCGCGCGACTCGGGCGCGGACGCGTACTCGAAGGCGGACGGGACCGGCGAGCGGTCCTGGCGTTTTTCGACCTCGCTCACGGTTGGGGGGAATGGTACCGTCGGGCCCGTGCGACGCCCTCGGCGCGACCGCCGGCGGTTCGTCCTGAAGTTGACGGCCCGCGGCTCCGTCTGCGCCGAGATCGGCGTCTGGCGCGGGGACTTCTCGGCGCAGATCCTCCGCACGGTGCGCCCCGCCAAGCTGCACCTCGTCGACCCGTGGGTGTTCATGACCGGAGAGGCCTACGGCGAGGCCCGCTACGGCGGCAAGGTCGCCGCCGACCAGAACGCGATGGATCGGCTCTACGAGGAGGTCGTGCAGCGCTTCGCCGGGCCGATTGCGGACGGCGTCGTCGAGGTGCACCGGTGCGGGTCCGAAGCGGCGGCCGACCTCTTCCAGGACGGGTACTTCGACTGGGTCTACGTGGACGGCAACCACCTGTACGAGTTCGTCTCGGCCGACCTCGAGCTCTACGGCCCGAAGGTGCGCGACGGAGGCCTGCTCGCGGGCGACGACTACGGCGTGCAAGGCTGGTGGGAGGACGGGGTGACGCGGGCGGTCGACGAGTTCGTTGCGGGTCGCGGCTACGAGGTGGTCTCGCTGGCCGCCAACCAGTTCGTCCTGCGCAAGCCCGGCGTCAGTCGATCGTGAAGTAGTCCGGGCTCTGGTAGCGCCCGGTTCTCTCCTTGCGGATCTGCATGAGTATGTCGTTCAGGAGCGAGGACGCGCCGAAGCGGAAGAGGTCGGGCGTGAGCCACTCGGTGCCGAGCGTCTCGTGGAGGAGAACGAGGTACTGGACCGCCTGCTTCGCGTGGCGAATGCCGCCGGCCGGCTTCATGCCGATCCTCTTCCCGGTCTCCTCGTAGACGTCCCGGATCGCCTCGAGCATGACGAGCGTGACCGGGAGCGTCGCGGCCGGCTGGATCTTTCCGGTGGACGTCTTGACGAAGTCCGCTCCCCCCGCGATCGCCAGGAGGCTCGCCCGGCGGACGTTGTCGTACGTGCCCAGCTCGCCGGTCTCGAGGATCACCTTCAGGTGCGCCCGGCCGCCGACCTCCTTCACGCGCCGCACCTCGTCGTAGACCTTCGCGTAGTGGCCGGAGAGGAACGCGCCGCGGTCGATGACCATGTCGATCTCGTCGGCCCCCAGCTCGGCCACGCGCGCGGCTTCCTCGATCTTCAGCTCGGTCGGAACCTGCCCGGAGGGGAACGCGGTCGCGACCGAGGCGACCTTTACGCCGCTCCCCCGCACCCGCTCGAGCGCGTGCGGGACGAGGTTCGGGTAGACGCAGACGGCGGCGACCGGCGGCACCGTCAGGTCGGTCGGATCGGGCCGCATCGCCTTCGAGCAGAGCGCGGCGGCCTTACCGGGCGTGTCGGCGCCCTCGAGCGTCGTCAGGTCCATCATGCGCACGGCGAGATCGAGCGCGAAGAGCTTCGACTCCCGCTTGATCGAGCGGCGCGCGAGCGTCGCCGCCCGCTCCTCGACCGCGACCTGGTCGACGGAGCCGATCCGCGGCAGCCGGGGCTCGAGCGGCAGCTCGAACCCGCTCGGCAGGGCGGGAGCCTGCGCCATGGCAGAAAGTGTAGCCCTCCCGTAGTCTCGCCTCGTGCCGCGCCTCGCCCTCGCCGCCGCCCTCGCCCAGACGGCCAATGTGCTGCGAGAGACCGGGAACCGCGTCCTCGGGATCCCGGAGCTCGCAGGCAGCCTCGCCGGCTCCCGCCGCCCGAAGAAGCTGCGCGTCAGGGTCGTGATCCTCCGCGACGAGCAGGGGAACGCCGTGGCGACGCAGACGGACGTCGAGCCGAGCCTCGCCGAGGCCCGCCGAGTCCTCCGCGAGCAACTGGCGATCGAGCTCCTCCCCGCGGCGGAGCCGATGGTAACGACCCTCGAGGTTCCCGCTCCCAAGGGCGCGCTCGACTCACCCTGCGCCGAGGGCTCCTGGCGTGCCGACTTCGGCGAGGGCGGCGCCTTCTTCCGCCGCTTCGCGCAGCGCGGGCCCGCGACCGGCTCGGGCACTCCGATCACGGTGTTCGTCGTGCGTGACGTGCTGGGCAAGGCGGGCTGCTCGCTCGGGCCGCTCGTCGATCACGTCACCGTGGACATGACCGCGCTCACGGGCCGGAGGCTCCGTGTCCTCGCGCACGAGCTGGGCCACGCCTGCGGGCTCCCGCACTCGGACTCGGCGGAGAACCTGATGCTCCCGAAGGCCATGGGCGAGCGCCTCCAGCCCTGGCAGGTCGCCGTCTTCCGCAGCTCGCGGCACGTCAAGTACCGCTAGCTCTCATGGCAGCGACGCTTCGTGCCGATGACGTCGGCATGAAGCGCCAGATGAGCACGAAGGCCGCCCTCGTCGGCCTCGCCACGTCGCTCGCCGGGTTCGCGGTCGCGACCGTCGCGTACTTCGGCCCGCGCCGTTGACGGGCTAGACGGCGACGAGCTCGTCGAGGAGCGGAGCCGTGTCGAGCGGCTCGTAGCCGATGCGGTCGGCGATCTCCTCGCTCGTCGGCCGCGTGCCCTCCGCAAAGAGAGCGCGCAGGAGCTCGCCCGTCTGCGGCCGACGCCACCAGTCTTCCCCGATCGTCTCGCGCAGGTGGGCACGCATCTGCGCCGTGCGGATCCACGCGCGCAGGTAGTCGGCCGAGTAGAAGTCGCCGTCCAGGTCCGCGAGGTAGCCGTCCGCGCGGTAGCGGAAGCCGACCGCGGCGCGCAGATTGTCGGCGTAGGTCTGCGCGTGATCGGAAGCGTTCTCGAAGTCCGCCCAGAGCTCGAGCTCGTACCGGAGCTTCGCCGCGTAGCGGCGGAAGAGGAGCACCTCGAGGAAGCGGGCCGCCTCGGCGCGCTCGGCGTCCTCCTCCTCCGAGAGGCCGAAGTGAAGGGCGTGCCAGCCGGGCTCGCGTGTGATCGATTCGAGCAGGAAGGAGTAGATCTCCGTGAGCGCGTGGTCGCGCGAGAGACGGCGGAACGTGTAGGGGAGATCGGCGTCGAGGCCCGCGTAGTGGAGAGCGTGACCGGCTTCGTGCAGGAAAGCCTGGTAGTCGTGGAGCCCGCCCTGCGCGCGCGTGATCAGGTGGACGACCGTGGGCGGGTCCGAGGCGATCACGCAGGCGCGCGGGCTCTTCTGCGGCCGGTCGTCCAGATCGAGCCGGATGCGGTCGTTGGCGGCGAGGTCGAAGCCGAGGCTCGAGAGCGTCGCCAGGCAGATGGGCACGCAGCGCTCCTTCGCATAGAGATCCGCGAGGGGGGACATCCGCCGAAGGTAGGAGACGTGATACGAGGCCGGCTCCGCGTCCCGCTCAGAGCCGAGGATGCGCTCGAGCCAGTGCTCGCGCAGCGGCTCCCAGGACTCGACCTGCCGGCGGGAGGCGTCCTCGAGCGCGTCCGCGAGCGCGTGGAGGTCGATGCCCTTGCGCGCCGCGCTGCGGCCGACCGGGTCGGGGTTGCCGGAGAGGTCGGCGTCGAGGGCCTCCGCACGCTGCATGAGCCCGTAGCGGTCGCAGTTGAAGCGCGCGGAGGCATCCGCCGCGAGCTCGCCCAGCTCGTCGCGCCCGTGATAGTCGTCCAGGACGGCGAGCTGGGCCTGCGCCGAGCGGATGGGAAGCGACTCGCCCCGAAACTCGACGCGCTCCGCGAGGATCGCGTTCTCGAGCCGGTCGGAGGCCTCGGCGAGCTGGCGGACGATGACGCCCCCCGCGCACGCCTCGCGCAGCCGGTAGAGCCGCTCGCGGGCCTCGCCTCGGGCTTCCTCCTCCTCACCACGCAAGGCGTCGTGCTGCTCCGGCGTGAAGAGGTCCGCATAGCGCTCGACGATGGCGGCTTGGTCGCTCGTCTCCTTCTCGCCGACGCGGACCTCCCTCGCTTCCTCGGAGCGCTCGTAAAGGAACTGCGCCAGCTCTGCCTCAAATCGATCCGGTGTCCTGACGACAGCCATCCCTGCTCCCATCTGATCAGATGCCGAGCCGCTCGAGCGCCCCTTCATCCCGGCGCCATCTCGGCTTCACCTTGACACGGAGGTCGAGATACACCGGGCGCCCCAGGAGCAACTCCACCTCCGGCCTGGCGCGCGTGCCGATTGTCCTGATCATAACGCCGCCCTTCCCGACGACTATTCCCTTCTGCGACTCCGTCTCCACCCAGACGCGAGCGCTCACCCTCCCGGCGTCGGCATCGAGCTCCTCCATCTCGACCGAGATCGCGTGCGGCACCTCCTCCCGCGTCAGCTCGAGCGCCTTCTCGCGGACGATCTCGGCGATCTGCGCCTCGAGTGGGAGATCGGTGCGCCGCCCGTCCCCGAAGTAGGCGGGTCCTTCGGGGAGGAGACCCGCGAGGTCGCGGAGGAGCGGCGCGAGCCCGTCCCCGACGAGCGCGCTCACCGGATGGAGGGCGTGGAGGTCGCCGAGCGCCGCCGCCTCGGTGATCTGCTCCGCGATTCGGGCCGGAGGAACGCGGTCGACCTTGTTGAGCGCCATGACGACAGGCGGACCGGCCGCGAAGACCCTGTCGGCGATGAAGCGGTCTCCGCCGCCGATCCGCTCGTCGACGGCGAGGACGAAGAGGAACCCGTCCACGTTCGCGAGCGCCACGTCGACGGTGTGCTGCATGTGCTCGGTCAGCGCGTCGCGCGGGCGCTGGAAGCCTGGTAGGTCGACGAGGACGAGTTGGTAGGGCTCCCCGTCCAGCGCCCCGTTCACCGCCGCCGAGATCCGGCGTCGCGTCGTCTGCGGCTTGTCCGAGACGATCGCCACCTTCTCCCCGGCGAGCGCGTTCACGAGCGTCGACTTTCCGACGTTCGGCCGCCCAGCGACGGCGACGAAGCCCGATCTCACAGGACGAACGAGTCCGGCAAGAGCTCGTCGGGACGGCGGGCGAGGAGCTCGCCCTCGTGCAGGAAGACGACCCGGTCGACACCGAACTCGTGGAACCACTGCCGGCAGCCGCCGCACGGCGACGCGGTGATCGCGACGGCCTCGACCTCACCGGGCCGAACGCCTTCCGCGACCGCCCGGGCGAGGGCACAGCGCTCCGCACAGACTCCGAGTGGATACGAGGCGTTCTCGACGTTCACGCCGGTGATGACTCGGCCGTCCCGCAGGAGCGCGGCGGCCCCGACGTGAAACTTGGAGTACGGCGCGTAGGCATTCGCGGCCGCAATCCGAGCATGCTGGACGAGCTCCGCGTCCGTCATGCGAGCACCTGGAAGAGGATCATCGTCACGAGCGTACCGATCACCGCGCCGAGGAGGACCTCGGTCGTCGTGTGGATGCCGGACTCGACGCGCGTCTGCGCCACGAGGAGCGCCATGATCAGCGCAACGAAAGACACGAGGACGCGCTGGTCGTCGACGATGAAGGTGATCGCCACCCAGCCGCCGAAGGCGAGCGCGGCGTGCCCCGAGGGCAAGCCGCCCGAGAGCGGGGTCCCGCGCCTCGTCAGCGCCTTGCTCGCGATCACGATCAGGATGATGAGGATGAGCGCGATCAGCGTGAGGCTGCTCGGCGCCTCGCGCACCCGGGTGACCAGGCGTGAGCTGGGCTCCGTCAGCCGGTCGGCGAAGACGAGATAGCCGACGACGATCGCGTTCACAGCGGCGATGAGGACGGCGCCAGCGGCGATGTCCTTGGCCACCTTCGCGAGAGGGTCGAACGAGGTCGTGGCGATGTCGATGGTCGCCTCGATGGCCGTGTTAACCATCTCGGCGATGAGGACGAAGGAGATGGCCACGAGGAGCGCCATCAGCTCGAGCTTCGTCACGCCGTAGGAGAAGGCGAGGATGAGGACGGCCGTCGCCACCGCGAAGTGGATTCGCATGTTCCGCTGCGTCCGAAGGACGTGGATGACGCCCTCGAAGGCCCAGTTGAGGCTCTGGAGGATCCGCGGCGTTCGCCGGGCTCGCGGAGTCTCTCCGTCCGTCGGGGCCGTCATGCGCCGTGAATTCGCTCTCGGCGCTCCATCTCCACCCCGTGGCGATGGCCGACCAGGTGAAGGAGGCCGTGCACGAGCGGCGCACGCCACGCCTCGCCCACCACCTGCGGGCAGAGGACGACGTCCCCGAGCTGGCGTGGCACGCCGGCCGGAAGCTCTTCGCGCCCGTCGATCGGGAAGGAGAGGACGTCGGTCGCCTCGTCGACGCCGAGGTGCTCGCGCTTCAGGTCGCGCATGCGCTCAGGAGGCTCGAAGGCGACGCCGAGATCGCCGTCGTCGATCCCCTCCTCGGCGAGCACCCGGCGGCAAACGTCGGCGACGGCGTCCTCGTCGACCGCGACGCCGCTCCGGTTGGCGATCTCGATCCGGATCACCGGCGTCGCTGCGTGCCCGTCTCGTCCGCGTGGCGCTTGTACGCCTCGACGATGCGCTGGACGAGCACGTGCCGCACGACGTCCTGGTTGCCGAACTCGACGAACTCGATGCCGTCGATCTCGCCGAGGATCTGGCTGACGTGGATGAGGCCGGACGCCTGGTCCTGAGGAAGGTCGACCTGCGTCACGTCCCCGGTCACGACCACCTTCGACCCGAACCCGAGCCGCGTCAGGAACATCTGCATCTGCTCGGGGGTCGTGTTCTGGGCCTCGTCGAGGATGATGAACGAGTCGTTCAGCGTCCGCCCGCGCATGAAGGCGAGCGGTGCGACCTCGATCGTGCCGCGCTCCATGTAGGCGTTCAAACGGTCGGCGTCGAGCATGTCGTAGAGCGCGTCGAAGAGCGGGCGCAGGTACGGGTCGACCTTGGCGAGCATGTCCCCGGGGAGAAAGCCGAGCCGCTCGCCGGCCTCCACAGCCGGCCGCGTGAGGATGAGGCGGTTCACGTCACGGTCGGCGAGGGCCGCGACTGCGAGCGCCATGGCGAGGTACGTCTTGCCCGTTCCCGCCGGCCCGATCCCGAACGTGATCGTGCCCGAGCGGATCGCGTCGACGTAGCGCTTCTGGTTGACGGTCTTCGGAGTGATCTTCTTGCCGCGATGGCGCCAGACGACGTCCTCGAAGATCTCGCGCGGGTCCCTCGCGGCGTCGAGCGCGGCGAGGACGGCGTCGACCGTGCCTGGGCCGATCGCATGGCCGCCCTCGACGAGGTCGACGAGCTCGTCGACGACGAGGCGCGCCTCGCCGACCTTGCCGTCGTCGCCCTCGAGCGTGAGCTGGTTGCCGCGGAGGCGGATCCCGCAGCCCATCCGGTCGCGGAGCGCCCGCAGGATCCCGTCGTCGACGGTGGCGAGCTCGGCGGCTACCTCGTTGGAGACCGAAAGGACCTGCTGCAACGATTCGAAGTGTAGTGGCCCCTCGGAAGGCGTCCACGCCCCGGCAAGGCACTGCTCAGGACGCCTCCACGCCCCGGGGACCGCCGCGGGCCTCCCTCCGGTTCCAGCCTATCGCTGGAAAGCGCGCCGGTGGTGCGCGCACCGTGCCAGCTTTGCGCCAGCTGCAGCGCTGCCGATAGAGATGGCGTGAGGCGCGCTTCCCCTCTCGCAGGCTCGATTCTCGCCGCCGGGGGCTGGTGCTCGTCCGTAATGGGCTCGATCTCGAAGAGTCGAGGTTCGTAGCCGCGCTCGTCGCTTTCAGCGTTCTCGGCGCCGCGCTCTCGGCCGCCGTTGCCGGCGGCGCTCGCCTGGGGCGCCGAGCCTCGCTCCTCGCAGGGCTGACCGCATTTGCGCTAGTCCCGCTGCTGTGCGTCGTTACTACGGTCTGTTGAGGGTCAGGCGAGCTTCTCGCGCACGAGCTGGCTGACGGCCGAGCCGTCCGCTCGCCCGGCCACCTGCGGCATCACGTCAGCCATCACGCGTCCGAGGTCGCGGAGCGACGTCGCTCCCGTCTCGGCGATGGCGTCGTCGACGATCCGCTCGAGCTCCTCCTCGTCGAGGGGCTCCGGCATGAACTCCTCGATGACGTCGAGCTCGTCCTCCTCCTTCTCCGCCTGCTCCTCGCGTCCGGCCGAACGGAACGCCTCCGCCGCCTCCGCTCGCCGCTTCCGCTCTCGCTGGAGCACCTGGAGCTCCTCGTCCTCCTTCAGCGGTCGGCCGAGCTCCTTCTCCGCGTCCCGCAACGCCGCGAGCGTGAGCCTGAGCGTGTCAGTCCGCAGTTGCTCCCGCGCACGCATCGCGTCCTTGAGCTCGTCCTCGATCTCCGCGATCAGACTCATTCGAAACCCGCCAAGGCTGGGCTTCCGCCGAGGACGTGCCAGTGGAGGTGAAAGACCGTCTGGCCGCCGCCCAGGCCGACGTTGACGACCACGCGGTAGTCCTCGAGGCCCTCCTCCCGCGCGGTCTCGGCCACGAACTCGAGCATGTCCCTCGCTTCCTCCGCGGGGAACTCCGCGACGTCGCGAAAGGTGTCGACGTGCCGCTCCGGGACGACGAGCAGGTGGACCGGCGCCTTCGGGTTGATGTCGCGAAGAGCCGCGAAGCCGCCGGCCTTCCGCACGTGCTCTCCCTCCGCGTAGAGCCGGCAGAAGAGGCACTTAGACTGCGGCACCGACGACTCCTTCCTCGCTTACGTCCACCGCCACGGCGCGCACGAACTCGCCGACGGGAGCGTTCACGAGCCAGGGAGTGTAGTCGTCTCCGTACCCTCGGCCCGGCCGATCGACGAGCACGATGTCCTCGGCGCCGACCTTCGCGCGCCACCACCGTCGAGACGACTCGGCGGAGAGCGCCCGCAGCCGCGCGCTCCGCTCCTTCTTCAGCGCCGGTGGAATGGTGTCCGCGCCCGCCGTCCGCGTTCCGGGGCGCGGGGAATAGGGGAAGACGTGCACCTTCGTGAGGTTCGCCTGCTCGACGACGCTGAGGGTGCGCTCGAACGCGGCGTCGCCCTCGGCAGGGAAGCCAACGATCACGTCCGTCGTCAGGTTGAAGCCCTCCGCCCTCGCGACGCGCCGGAGGTACGTGGAGACCGTGTAGCGGCGGCCCATGGCCTCGAGCACGCGGTCGTCGCCCGACTGGAGGGGGACGTGGAGGTGAGGCGAGACCACGGGCGTCTCGCGCATCGCCTCGAGGAGCCCCTCGCTCAGGTGGTTGACCTCGAGCGAGGACAGACGGAGCCGGTCGAGCCCCGGGGTCGCGCCCACCTCCCGCACGAGCCGCGGCAGATCGAACCCGGCGGCGCGATCCCGATAGCAGCCGAGATTGATCCCCGTGAGCACGACCTCGCGGTGGCCGTGCTCCACGCGACGCCGAACCTCGGCGAGAACCGCCTCCGCCGAGCGGCTTCGCGAGGCGCCGCGCACCTGCGGGATCACGCAGAACGCGCACGAGAAGCTGCAGCCGTCCTGCACCTTGACGAACGCTCGGATGCGGTCGAGACCGACGTCGGCGCGGACACAGCCGAGCGGGCCGACGTCCCGGGCGACGAACTCCGGCGTTCGCTCGCCGGGCAGCCGTACGACGGTGACGTTCGCGGGCAGGCCGGCGAAGGCGTCGCCGGGGAGGTTCGCGGCGCAGCCGGTGACGTAGACGCGCTGCGCCCGCCGAGCGGCCCTGCGCGCGGCTTGCCGGGACTTGCGAACGGCCTCGTGCGTGACGCAGCACGTGTTGATCACGGCGACGTCGACGGAATCCTGCTCCTCGACGTGGCCGTCGGCGACGAGCCGCTGGCGGATCTCCTGAACGTCCGTCTGCGAGACCTTGCAGCCGAGGAAGCCGACGGTGAAGGTCGCCATGCCGGGGCGATGCTAGCCGACCGTGAAGGCTAGATCGGCGGCGAGAGACGCCTGGTGGCCAGCGCGTAGCCGCCGATGCCGAGCACGCCCAGGACGGCGCCTGCGACGAGCCACGAGATCGAGTCCAAGCTACCGCCGCCGCGCTGGATCCAGGCGATGAAGAGGCAGACCCCCGCGATTCCGGCGAGGCCTCCGAGCGCCTCCGGCCACACGCGGCGAGTGCGCGCGGCCAGCCAGAGCGCGAGGAGGGCAAAGGGAAGGACGAAGATGCCGATCGACGCGGCGCCGAGGAGGGAGAGCGTCAGGAGCGCCCCGGCCAGGCCCCAGAGCCAGAAGCTGCGGCACCCGAGGGCATGCGTCATGCGTCAAGCGTAGCGGTCAGCCGCGCTCGAGGAGGTCCGCTGCCCAACCCTCGGCCGTGCGGCGCTCGACCGCCCGCCAACCGACCGGCGCCGGCCGCTCGGCCTCGAGATACCCGGAGGCCACGAGGAGCCGGCCTCCGAAGCGCTCCGCGACCTCCTCTACGGGCTCGCGGGCGATGTTCGCCACGCCGACGTCCACGGTCGGAAGCGGATCGGCGAGCACGTCGGCGAGCCGCGCGTCGATCTCGACTCCGTTCGCGACCGCATTCGCGCGGGTCGTCTCGACGGCAGCCTCGTCGTGGTCGAGGGCGATGACCGGCGCGAAGCCGAGCTTGGCGGCGGCGACCGCAAGGACACCCGACCCGCACCCGAGGTCGGCGAGCCCCGTCGCCTCGAGGTCGAGCAGGAGCTCCAAGCAGAGTCGAGTCGTCGCGTGCGCCCCGGTCCCGAAGGCACGACCGGGATCGACGACGATCGCCGTCGCCTCCGCGTCCGGCGCCTCCCAGGACGGACCGATCCAGAGCGGGCCGATCCGCACGGGCCGGTGAAAACGCTTCCAGGCGTCTTCCCAGCCGGCGACGACCTCGATCTCCCTAACCGGACCCAGCTCCCGCAGGAGCGAGGCGGCGTCGGGGCGCGTCGTGTACGCCGCGAGCTCGAGCGCTCCACGCTTCTCGCGCTCTTCGAATCCCTCGGGAAAGAGCGCCACCATCGCGGCGCGCGCCTCCTCGGCGCGAGCGGCCGGAACCCGGACGGCGACGCGGCGGAGGCCGCTCAGCGGAAGGCGGACCTGAGCTTCTCGAAGAAGCCGCCGTCCGTCCCGTAGTTGCCGTCGTGCTCGCTCCGCCCGAACTCGTCGAGGAGCAGGCGCTGCTCGTCGGACAGGTGACGTGGGACTGCGACGTTGACGAGGACGCGGTGATCGCCACGGCCGCGGCCCTGGAGAACGGGCATGCCCTTGCCGCGGAGGACCCGAATCTCGCCCGGCTGCGTCCCGGGCTCGAGGTCGAGCGCAAGGTCGCCGTCGAGGGTGGGCACGGTGACGGTTGCGCCGAGCGCGGCCTGCGTCATCGTCAGGTCGACTGCGGACACGATGTCGTTTCCCTCACGGACGAAGCGCGGGTCGGAGCGCACGTGGACGAGGACGTAGACGTCGCCGGCACGGCCGCCGAGGACGCCGGCGTGTCCCTCCCCGCTCAGGCGGATGCGCTGGCCGTCATGGATTCCTCGAGGAATCTCCACCTCGAGCTCCCGCTGCTCCGTGACCCGACCGGCGCCGGCGCATTCGGGGCACGGCGTCTCGACGACCTCTCCGGCCCCGCCGCACTGCGGGCAGGCCTGCGTCCGCACGACCTGCCCGAGAAAGGAGGTCGACACCGACTGCAGGCGACCCGCCCCACCGCAGCCGGGGCAGGTCGTCGGCGAGGTACCGGGAGCGGCGCCGGTCCCGCGGCAGGCCGTGCAGCCGACGGCGACCGGGAGCGGGACTTTCCGCGTCGCCCCTTCGGCCGCCTCGGCGAGCTCGACCTCGACCTCGACGAGCACGTCGCTGCCGCGCGCCGATCGCCCGGGGCGGGCGCCGAGGCCGCCGAAGAGATCGTCCCCGAAGAAGGCGGAGAAGATGTCAGCGAGGCTCCCGAGGTCGAAGTCCGTCGGATGGAAGCCGCCCGTTCGCAGGCCCTCGTGGCCGTAGCGGTCGTAGAGCTCGCGAGTCTCGGGTTTCGAGAGGACCTCGTAGGCCTCCGCCGCCTCGCGAAAGCGCTCTTGCGCGTCCGGCCGATCGGAGACGTCCGGGTGCAGCTCGCGCGCCAGCCGACGGAACGCCGACTTGATCGCCTGCTCGTCCGCGTCGCGCGGAACCTCGAGGATCTCGTAGTAGTCGTGCCGCGTCGCCGCCATGGTCGTAGCGTACTCCCGCGCCTCGCCGGCGCCGGGCGCCACTCAGCTCTCGTAGAGCTCCTCCACGAAGCGCGAGAGCTCGTGCGCGGCGGATCGCACCGCGGCGATGGCCTTCACGTAATCCATCCGCATCGGTCCGAGGAGGCTGACCGTGCCGAGGTTCCGATGCTGCAACCCGTAGGGCGCACCGACAAGCGCCACGCCCACGAGATCCGGGTTTTCGAGGTCTGGACCGACCCGGACGAACGGCCGCTTGGAGACGAGGCTCGCCCGCAGGAGATCGAGCACGGCGGCCCGGTGCTCGAGCACTTCGAGCAGCCGGCGGTAGGTTCGCATCTCGTCCGCGCGGAACTCGTCGAGCACGCCGGCCGTCCCGCCGACGTAGAGCGTCTGCTCCTCGGCCTCGAGCACGTCGGTGAAGGCCGGTTGGAGACGGTAGAGGAACGCGCGCTCCCGCTCGGAGAGCGCCGCGTCCTCGAAGCGGCCCCGCAGCAGCCGCGCGCCGAGCTGGAGACCTGCGACCGTCTCGTTCAGATACTGGCCCGCCCAGTCCGCGAGGCCGGAGTCGACCGGCTCCTCGAATGTAAGGAGCCGCTTCGTCACGCCGCCCGTCGACGTGATGACGACGACCATGACGACTTGCGGCTGGAGGAGTAGCACTTCGACGCGCCGGACAATCGTCGTCTCGAGGGGTGGCGCCGAGACGAGCGCGAGCAGGTGCGTCAGGTCGGCAAGCGCCTCGGTCGTCGCCCGCAGCGCCGGGTCGACCTGGCTCTCGACCTGCGAGAGGCCGAGGTCGAGGTCGGCCGGCCGCGGATCGAGCCGTTCGAGGAGCCTGTCGACGAAGAGACGGTAGCCCGTGTCCGTGGGCACCCGGCCCGCCGACGTGTGCGGGTGGGTTAGCAAGCCCTGCCCCTCGAGGACGGCCAGCTCGTAGCGTACGGTCGAGGAAGAGACCTCGAGCCCGGCTCGCTCGACGAGCGTCTTCGACCCGACCGGAGCGCCTGTCGCGACGTACTCCTCGACGACGCGGGCGAGGATCAGCTCCTGCCGCGATGTGAGATGAAGTTCCTGCGCGTCGGCCACGTCGCCTAAATTGTACTTTTTGCAGGACTTTCTGCCATGAGCTCGGCGGTGACACCGCCTCCGAGGAAGCGTCCACGCGGCGTCAGGACTAGTCCGCCGCCGCGGCGCTCCGCGAGGCCGAGCCGCTCCATCCGCGCGAGCGCCAGACCGTCCACGGCGCCCTCGACCTGCGAGAGCGGGACCGGCTCGTCCAGACGTAGCCCGAGCATGAGTCGCTCGCGGCCCACGACCTCCGGCCCCAGCGGCTCCTCCTCCCTCGGCGGCCGCCTCCCCTCCACGAGGGCGCCGACGTACGCCCCAAGGCTCGGGAGGTTCCGCCAGCGGAGGCCGTCCACAGTCGAAACGGCCCCGATCCCGATGCCGAGATAGTCGCGGCCTAGCCAGTATCCGAGGTTATGGTGGGCCTGCCGGCCGGGCCGGCAGAAGTTCGCGGTCTCGTACCAGCGGTAGCCCTCGCCGACGAGCGTCTCCACGACGAGCTCGAAGTAGCCCTCCATCGCCTCCGCCTGGCGCGCAAGCTCCTCGCCGTAGGCGAAGGTGAAGCGAGTGCCGGGCTTGGCCTCGAGCTCGTAGCAGGAGAGGTGCTCCGGGCCGAGCGCGATCGTCTCTGCAAGATCGCGCGCGAGATCGGAGGCGCTCTCGCCGGGAATCCCGTAGAGGAGATCGAGCGAGACGTTGTCGAAACCGGCATCACGTAGATGGTAGAACGCGCGCCGGACGGCATCGGGGCTCGCTTGCCGCTCGAGGACGGCGAGGAGCCGGGGCTGGAAGCTCTGGGCTCCGAGGGAGACGCGCGTCACCCCTGCCTCGCGGAGCACGGACGCGAGCCTCGGGGTGACGGTCTCCGGGTTGGCCTCGACCGTGACCTCCTCAGCAACTGGGACCGTCGCCAGGAGCCGCGTGAGCACGCCCGGCTCCGTGTACGTCGGTGTCCCGCCGCCCAGATAGACGGTCTCGAGGTCGGTCGCCAGCAAGCCGCGCTCGAGTTCGAGCTCGGTGAGCAGCGCGTCGACGTAGGCGGCGTGGCCGCCGCGGCGCCCGACGAGCGTCACGAAGTCGCAATAGCCGCAGCGATGCGCGCAGAACGGAAGATGGAGGTAGAGGTGCCGTGCGCCCCCGTTCACTTCCGCTCTCCGTCGAGGTTGAGGACGGCGAGGAAGGCCTCTTGCGGGACCTCCACCGCTCCGACCTGCTTCATCCGCTTCTTCCCCTTCTTCTGGCGCTCGAGGAGCTTGCGCTTCCGCGTGATGTCGCCGCCGTAGCACTTGGCCAGCACGTCCTTGCGCCTCGCCTTGATCGTCTCGCGCGCGACGATGCGCGTGCCGATCGCCGCCTGCACGGGCACGTCGAACAGCTGCCGCGGGATTTCCTTTCGCAGCCGGTCGACGAGGGCGCGTCCGCGCGCGTAGGCGCCCTCTCTGTGGACGATGAGGCTGAGAGCGTCCACCGGGTCGCCGGCGAGAAGCACGTCGAGGCGGACGAGATCGCCCGACTCGAAGCCGATGACGTCGTAGTCGAAGCTCGCGTAGCCCTTCGTACGGCTCTTCAGCTGGTCGTAGTAGTCGTAGACGATCTCCGCGAGCGGGAGGTCGTACGTGAGGAGGACGCGCTCCTCGCTCAGGTACTCCAGGTGGTGGAAACGCCCCCGGCGGTCGTTGTTCAGCTCCATGACCGAGCCAACGTAGTCCTTGGGAACGATGGTCGTCGCGCGGATGTACGGCTCCTCGACGAGCTCGACCTCGCGGGGCATGTCCGCCGGGTTGTGCACCTCGAGCTCCTCCCCTGCCTTCGTCAGGACGCGGTAGGCGACGTTCGGGGCGGTCACGAGGAGGTCGAGGTCGAACTCGCGCTCGAGGCGCTCGCGCACGATCTCCATGTGCAAGAGCCCGAGGAACCCGCAGCGGAAGCCGAAGCCGAGCGCCTGCGACGTCTCCGGCTCGTAAAAGAGCGAGGCGTCGTTCAGCTTCAGCTTCTCGAGCGCGTCGCGCAGTGCCGGGTAGTCGTCCGAGTCGGTCGGAAAGAGCCCTGCGAACACCGTCGGCTTCACGTCCTTGTAACCGGGGAGAGGCTCCGCAGCGGGCAGCTCCTGGGCGGTCAGCGTGTCGCCGACGCGCAGCCGGCTGACGTCCTTGAGCCCGGTGACGACGTAACCGACCTCGCCGGCCTCGAGGGTCGGGGTCGGGCGGCGGTCGGGCGAGAAGAAGCCGAGCTCTTCCGCCTCGAACCGGGTTCCGGCGGCCATCGCGCGCAGACGCTGGCGCGTCGAGAAGCGCCCGTCCACCATGCGGACGAAGGCAACGACGCCGCGGTACTGGTCGTAGGAGGAGTCGAAGACGAGCGCGCGCGGAGGGGCATCTGGCGCACCCTCGGGCGGGGGGACCCGGGCAACGATCGCGTCGAGCACGAGATCGACTCCCTCGCCGGTCTTCGCCGAGATGCGAAGAACCCGCTCTGGATCCTCGCCGACGAGCTCGGCGACCTCGGCCGCCGCTGCGTCCGGGTCGGCCTGCGGCAGATCGATCTTGTTCACGACGGGCACGATCGCAAGGTCGTTCTCGAGTGCGAGGTAGGCGTTCGCGAGGGTCTGCGCCTCGATCCCCTGCGCCGCGTCGACGACGAGGAGGGCGCCTTCGCAGGCCTGGAGCGCGCGCGAGACCTCGTAGGTGAAGTCGACGTGGCCGGGCGTGTCGATGAGGTTGAGCTGGTGATCCCGCCACGCGACGCGAACGGCCTGGGCCTTGATCGTGATGCCGCGCTCGCGCTCGAGCTCCATCGTGTCGAGCACCTGCTCCCGCATCTCGCGCTCCGAGAGCGTCTGCGTCAGCTCGAGGATGCGGTCGGCGAGGGTTGACTTCCCGTGGTCGATGTGCGCGACGATGGAGAAGTTGCGAATAGCTTCGAGGCCGCTCATGGCTGGCGCAGCTTTGCGGCCGGCAGACGTGGGATGGGTAGTGCCTGGAGAGACACGGGCTAGTCCGTTGTATCGGATCGGCGGCGAAGCGAGAGGAGCGTTTGCAGCTCGCGGACGCGCAGGAGCGCAGCGAGGGCGAGGAAGACGGAAGCCCCCGCGAGGATGCCGAGGCCGACGGACGCGACCTGGGCGCCGAGCGAGCGCCCGAGCGCCTCGTCGAGTCCGTACCAGACTGCGAAGGCCGCTCCCGCTGCAACCGCAGAGGCGAGAGTGATGCGTGCGTACGAGGAAGCGATCGCCCTGCCGTCCATCCGGCCGAGGCGGCGCCGAAGGATGACGAAGAGCGCGGCGGTGCCGGCGATGTTCGCCAGCGCGGTGGCCAGCGGGATGCCCCAGACGCCCACCCGAAAGAGCGCAGCGTCCAGACCGATGTTGAGCCCGAGGTTGCCGAGCGCGACCGCGGTGGGCACCCAGGCCGACTGCAGGCTGAAGAACGCCCGGTTCAGCATCAGCATCGTGCCGTTGAACATGAGCCCGAGTGAGAAGGCGGCGAGCGCGCCCGCGACGACCGGTGTCTGGTCCGGAAGGAACTCGCCGCGCTGGTAGAGGAGCCGCACGATCGGCTCGGCCAGGACCGCGGCGACGGCGCTCGCCGGCAGGAGAAGGAAGCCGATCTGGCGGAGGCCGAGCGAGACGGTCTCCCTGAAGCCGGTGAAGTCCTCACGCGCGGCGAGGCGCGAGAGCCGCGGGAAGAGCACCGTGGCGACGGCCACCGAGAACATCCCCTGTGGGAGCATGTAGATGCGGAAGGCGGCGTCGATCGCGCTCGGAGCAAGCTCGGGATCGACGAAGCGCGCGGCGAAGAACGTGTCGACGACGAAGTTGAAGTTGATGAGGCCGATCCCGAGCGCGACGGGAAGCATGAGTGTCAGCACGCGCTTGACGGCCGGATCGCTCAGGTCGAGGACGGGGCGAATGCGACCGTCCCGCCCTCTCAGCCACCAGACGGGCGTGACGACCTGGATGATCGTCCCCACGAGGATGCTGCCGGCGTAGACGTAGAGCTGCGCCTCGACGCTGTCGAATCGCGGGACGAAGACGAAGAGCGAGACGATGATGGCGAGGTTCCAGAGCACTGGCATGAGCGCCGGCACCGTGAATTCCTCGTAGGAGTTGAGAATCCCGACGACGATCCCCGACACGCCCATGAGGAGGACGATCGGAGCAAGGACGCGCGAGAGGCCGGTGGCGAGGTCCTCGAGCTCGCCGAGGCCGAACAGGCTCATGATCCACGGGGCGAACAGCATGAGGAGGCCCGTCACCGCGCCGAGGACGATGAGGACGAGCCAGAGAAGCGTCGATGCGACGCGCCACGCGCGGGCCCGCTGATCCTTCTCGAGCAGCTCGCTGAACACCGGCACGAAGGAGGCGCCGAGCGCCGCGTCCGCGGCGAGCGCCCGGACGAGGTTCGGGACCTGGAAGGCGACAGTGAACGCGTTGATCTCGCCCTCGACCCCGAAGATGCGGCGCGTGACGATCTCCCGGACGAGCCCGAGGACACGCGAGAGGCCCGTCGCGGCGGAGAACGCCGCGGTCGACCAGGCCAGACGGCGCCGCCGGCCAGACCCCTCCACCGGTCTCGCCTCCTCCCTGCTCACGCGGGCGAGGATAGGCGAGGGGGTCGAAGGACGGGCTCCTGCTACGATTCCCGACGGCCCGAGGGGCCTTTTTCTCGCTATGCCGAACATCAAGCAGCAGAAGCGCCGCGTCTCGATCGCCGCTCGCCAGCGGCTCGAGAACCTGCACTACCGCTCCGCGGCGAAGACCCTCTACAGGAGGCTCGAGACGGCCGTGGCCGAGGGAGACAAGAACGCGGCGGCCGAGGCCCATCGCGACCTCGTTCGCTGTCTCGACAAAGCCGCGGCGTCGCGCGCGATGCATCCCAACCGGGCGGCGCGAAAGAAGTCGCAGGCAGCGCGCCTCGTCGCCGGCACTTAGCGGTCCCCAACCCCACAGAGCGGCCGCGTGCCGCGTTCGTAAGCTGGCACAGGCCGCGACGGACTCGCGACGAAACGCATGCCACGCGAGCGCTTTTCGCCGCTATGCTCGAAGCGGGTGGTGGTCCGGGGTGGCCCCAATAGCACCGGGCCGTCGCCCTCGTCAGGTAGAGCCAGGTTAGGACGGGCCCGAGCGGCGTATCGCGAGCTCGGGCATCCGCACGAGCTCGACGAGCGCACGCTCGAGCTCCAGCTCTCCCGCGAGGCGGCTCGCGCCCTTCAGCGCGCCGTCGAGCGCGGCGAGCCGCACGACAGCGTCGTCGAGCTCGTCGTGCGTGTAGTTCTCCGCGTGCCCGAGCGCCTTGCGGACGCGGAACTCGTGCTTGCGAAGCCGCTTGGCGATCTCGCGCGCGCCGAGCCCCTCCTCGGCGAGCGCCTGCGCTTGGCGGACGAGGGTCACCTGCGAGGCGAGTCGCACGGCGACGACGAACGGCTCCTCCCCGTGTTCGAGAGCGGACTGGCACGCATCGAGCGCCGCCGCCAGGTCGCGCGCCCCCCACGCGTCCATGATCGCCCAGGCGGAGGCCTCGTGCGCCGGAGCAGCGAGGAGCTCGACCTCGCGCCGGCCGACGGGCTCGTCGCCCGCCCACGCGGCGAGCTTCTCCGCCTCGGTGGCAAGCGCCGTCGCGTCCTCGCCCACGATCTCGACGAGCGCGCGCGCGGCCTCGCGGTCGGACCGGACGCCGAGGCGCTCGAACTGGCCCCGGACCCACGTGGGGAGGTCGCGCGGCTTCGGGACGTCGAAGGCGAGGACCTCTCCGGCCTTCGCGCAGAGGGCGGGCAAGGACGAGCCCTTGAGCTCGCCCCCGGGGACGAGCGCGAGCACGGCGCCGTGGACAGGGTCGGCGACGTAGCCGGCGATCGCTTCCTCGTCCGGCTTCTTCCAGCCTTCGACGTCCTCGACGATCACCAGGCGCCCGCCCTTGCCGGCGAACAAGCCGAGCGAGTTACAGGCGGCGACGGCCTCCTCCCCGCTCACGCTCTGGGCGGAGAGCGTCTCGACGGACTCGGGTCCGAAGCGTCCCCGCAGACGCTCGAGCGCGCGTCGCATCTTGGGGCGGTCTCCCCCGGTGAGGAGGTAGATCGGGCGGAGCTCGCTGTCGGCCACGGAAGCCAAGCATAGTCACCCCTCCTCCGCGACCGAGATCCGCTCCCCGTCAGACTCGATCGTCACGCGCCCGTCGCGGTCGGTGCGGTAGACCGCGAGCTCAGGAAAGCCTTCGAGAGCGGCCATCGTCTCGGGGGTGGGATGGCCGTAGTCGTTGTGGCGACCGACCGAGACGACGGCCACTTCCGGTCGCACTAGCTCGAGCAGGGCGGGCAGGAACGAGTCGGCCGAGCCGTGATGCGCGACCTTCAGGATCTCGACTGGAGGAGGCCGGATCGGCACGGTCACGTTCCCCTCGGCGTCGGCAGTCAGGAGCGCGTCGACCTCTCCGTAGGAAGCAAGGAGGACGATCGCGTGGTCGTTCGGGTCATCGCTCGGCGGCGCGGGCCCTTCCGGCCACAGGACACGGAGACGCAGGCGGCCGACGCGGAAGCTCTGACCGGCGCGGGCTGGGACGACCTCGACGCCTCGTTCCCGGGCGGCTGCGAGCGCTGCCTCCTCGTCCTCGCTCGGCACGGGAATCCTCGGGTCGAGGACGGCAGTCACGTCGACCCGCTCGAGGACTTCGGCCGCGCCGCCCACGTGGTCGCGCTGCGGATGCGTGAGGACGAGCGCGACGAGGCTCTCGACTCCGAGCTCCTCGAGCTGGCCGGCCACGTCGGCCTCGGGTGGTCCCTGGTCGACGAGGACGGCGCCCTCGGGAACCTCGAGCAGGATCGCGTCGCCCTGGCCGACGTCGAGCAAGGTGAGACGCAAGCCCTCTGGGGGCGGCGGGCGGTCTTCGGGCATCGTCCGCCACGCGACGACGAGCGCGAGTCCCAGACCCGCGAGAGCCGCTGCTCGGCCGACTCGCGGGCCCCGCATCCGGACGAGGAGCACGAGGGCGAGCACGGTGCCCGCGAGGAGCCCCAGCGCTTCGAGGGAGGTCACCTGGGCATGGGGAAGGCCGCCTACGAGCCTGGCGCAGAAGGCGAGATACGCGGCGAGCCAGCCGTCGACCCAGACGAGCGCCGTCGCGGCCTCCGGGAGGACCGGATAGACCGCCGCGGCGGCGAGCGCCAGTCCGAGGAGTGGTGCGACAACGGGCGCGGCCAACGCGTTCGCGAAGACCGCGTAGACGGGGATCGTCCCGAAATGGAGCCAGAGGATCGGCGCCGTGGCGAGGCCGCACGCGGCCGAGAGGGAGACGACCGGCGCGAGGCGGCGCGGCAGCGGGTAGCCCTCGAGCCGATCGTCAATGCGGGGGACGAGGACGAAGATGGCGGCGACGGCTGCGAAGGAGAGCTGGAAGCCGGGCTCGAGCAGGCCGTACGGGTTCCACGCGAGGAGCAGCGCCGCGCCGACGAGGAGGAAGTACCAGCGGTCGCGCGGGCGCGAGGCGAGCCAGGCGAGCGACGCGAGCCCGCCCGCGATTCCCGCCCGGATGACGGAAGGCTGCCAGCCGACCGCGAGCACGTACGCCGCCACGGTTCCGAGGGCGCCGAGCTCGCCCGCCCAGCGCGGGAAGCCGACGATCCAGGCGAGCAGAATCGTACCGGCGACGACGTAGGCCACATTTTGGCCCGACACCGCGAGAAGGTGGTAGAGGCCGGACGCACGGAAACGGTCGCGCAACGTCTCGTCCAGCCCCTCGTCCTCGCCGAGGACGACCCCGGCGAGCA
Source organism: Actinomycetota bacterium (assembly GCA_020029595.1). Taxonomy (GTDB): domain Bacteria; phylum Actinomycetota; class Thermoleophilia; order Gaiellales; family Gaiellaceae; genus JAIBJN01. Next base: position 25,229 of record JAIBJN010000013.1, read on the forward strand.
CGGAGCGGCGCTCGCCGGCGGGCACGGCCTCCAGCGAGCGCGTGACGCTTCGCCGCAGGCGATCGCCGACCCCGCCCAGTCCTCCCCGGCCTCCTACGACCCGGTAGCGGCTCCCGCGGAGAACGACGTGGATCCCCTGCCGACGGAGGTACGCGGCCTCGTCGAACCCGCCCTCCTCCTCGGCGCCACGTGGGCGGGCCACCGTGACCACGAGCTCGAGCACGGTCCCCTGCGGTGGCGACCGTGCGGGCGGGAGGTCGAGCCGGGCACGCTCGCGGAGCTCGGTCGGGCCGAAGCGGAGGACCCGGACCGGCACCCGGAGGGCGAACTCGCTGCGGCGCGCCGGGCCCGTGACCTCGACGCGTGCGAGCGCTGCCCGCCCGATCTCCGGCACGAGCAAGCTGCGGTCGAGCGCGTCCAGGCGAACGCTCCCCCACCAGACGCCCGCGAGCAGGAGCGCAGCTGCGAGACACGCCGCGCGGCCGGAACCGGCGGCGAGCGCTGTGAGCCCGAGCACGGCCGCGCCGAGGCCGAGGCCGAGGTGGGTCTCGCGAACGAGGAGTGCGAGGGCGAGGCCGACGCAGAAGGCGCCGGCCAGGAGGTGCGCCGCCGGGACGCGTCCGAGGCGCTCGAGAGAAGGCACGCGTCCGCAAGCTCCGCGGTCACAGGTCGACGAGCGGCCGAAGCTGCTCGAGCCGAGCCGGGCCGATCCCGGGCACGGCGTCGAGCTCGTCGACGGAGCGGAACGCACCGTTCGCGGTGCGGTAGTCGAGAATCTGCTGCGCCGTCACAGGGCCGATGCCCGGAAGCGCGTCGAGCTGCTCCAGCGTCGCCGTGTTGAGGCGCACCTTGCCGCCCGGCAGTGCGCCCGGCGCGGCTCCTCCCCCGGCCGCCGCCTCCACGCTCCCACGGAGTGGGACGACGACCTGCTGGCCGTCGGCGAGAGGTGCCGCGAGGTTCACGAGCTCGAGTGCAGCCTTTGGCCTGGCGCCCCCGGCCTCCGCAATGGCATCGTCGATCCGGCTGCCTTCCGGCAGCCGGTAGAGACCGGGCTGAAGCACCGCGCCGACGACGTGGACGACAAGCTCGCGCGCCGGCTCTTCCTCGACCTCGAGAGCGACGGGGTGAGCGCCGGCGGCCGGCCTCGACTCTCCGCGGTCGAGGGCGACGCGACCGGCGATCGTCAGGAGCGCGAGGAGCGCGACGGAGTACGCGAGCGCCCGCCCCCGCGAGATCGACGGCATGCGCATCTCTCAGCGCGAGCCTGGGCCGGTGTAGCTGACGACGAGCCGCGGACGGAGATCGGCCTCTGGAAAGCTCGCAGACGGGCCGTAGGGGCCGCTGACGCCGTAGTCCTCGTCTCCGTCCTGGAGCTTGAGGAGGAGGCCGTTGTTCGGCACGAGCTTCTGCTGCCAGGAGCGCACGAGGCCGACGACGTTCCAGGTGAGCCACTGCGGTGTCGTGGCCGAGAAGACGACCGCCGTGTCGACGACCCCTTCGTCGAGCTCGAGCTCGCGCTCCCCGAACCAGTTCCGGGAGAGGATCCTGTGCGCGTCCAGGACGGAGCCTGGCGCGGTACAGGGGACGCTCGTCAACCCGGCCGCGACGCACGCGCCGTCGTGGTAGATCCGAAGCTCGGCGGCAGTGACCGTGGCGCCGGCGGGGATCTGCGCGAGTGGGAACCGCAGGGCCGCCCGCCACACCTTGTCATCGACGCCCCCGATCGGCAGGCGCGGCCCGTCGTCCCGGTAGCAGCGCGACTCCCAGTCGTAGCTCCAGTCGCACCAGAAGGGAAGCCCGACGTCCGCGCTCGGCGAGATGGAGATCGTCGACGCAGCGCCTGCCGACGAGCCGAGAAGGCCGAGCGCCGCGAGCGCGACGATGAGCAGGAGCTGTCGCATGCCCATGGATGCTCGCGCGGAAAGGCGCGCGCGTGGCGCGCGGAACGTGCCGGAAGTGAGACAGGACCGCCTAGAGAAGCTCGCGGCCGCGTCGAGCCGTCCGCAGCACGCCGTACCCGCCGTCACACACGAGGGCCTGGCCGTTCACCCAACCGCCGGCGTCCGAGCAGAGGAACGCAACGAGCGCGGCGGAGTCCTCCGGGCGGCCGAGACGGCCGAGGGGATGCTCGGCGAGCAGCCGCTCACGGAGTTCGGGGCTCGCGTCGAGCCAGCCGGTGTCCGTCGGGCCGGGATCAATCGCGTTCACCGTGATCCCCCGCCCGGCGAGCTCCGCCCCGAGGCTCCGCACGAGCCAGTCGAGCGCGCCTTTGCTCGCGGCGTAGGCGATCTCGCCGGCGAGCGGCGGGCCGCTCGTGTAGACGACGACCCGACCACTTCCGGGCTCGCCGTGCCAGCTGCGCACGAACGCGGAGCAGAGCAGGAACGTCCCGCGCGCGTTCACCTCCAGATGCCGGTCCCAGTCAGCGACGCCGGTCTCGAGCAAGCCGCCCAGGTGCGAGTGCGTGTGTGCGACGACGAGCGCGCCGACCGGCCCGACCGCGACCTCGGCCCAGGCCACGACCCGCTCGGCCGTGTCCGGATCACGCAGGTCCTCCTCCCGGAAGGCGGCGCGGACGCCGAGCGCCTGCAGCTCCTCCGCGAGCTCCTCCGCCTCCTCCGGCCGCGAGCCCCACGGCTCCGTGGCGTCGTAGGGGCGCCAGCCCGTCGTCGCCACGTCCCAGCCGTCGCGGGCAAGGGCCCGCGCGACTGCGGCGGCGATGCCGGCCCTGCGGGTTGCCCCCGTGACGAGAGCGGCGCGCCGTGCGGCGGAGGGCGTGACGGAGCCGGCCACCCGGAGCCGAGCCTACCGCACGATGCAGGGGCCGGAGGAGACCGGGCGCAGATGCTTGCTCGCGGCGGCGAGCACGAGGTCGACGGGAACGGCGTAGCCGCCCTCGCCGTCCCGCGTCCCGCCGAAAATCATGGCGACGACGCGCCCGCGCCGGTCGACGACTGGGCCGCCGCTCTCCCCGGGCTGGACCGCGCCGCGCAGGGGGACGACGACGCGCGGCCGCACGCGGCGGCCGTAGGCGTTCGGGGAGAGGACGGTGCGCGACTCACCGGCCGTCCCCGCCGTGGCCGTGAGGGGACCGTTCCTCGGGTACCCGAGGAACGCGACGGGACGCGGCCCATCCGCACGGGCGTTCGTCGAGAGCGGCCCGATCTCCAGTCCGCGCACCCGCATGAGCACGATGTCGTTTCCCGGGTCGACGTAGACCGGCCGCCCGGCGAGGACCTGCCCGTTGGGGGCAAGGACGCGCGTCTCGCCGTGACCGGCGATGACGTGGGCGTTTGTCGCCACGAGCTCCGAGCGGACGACCCAGCCGGATCCCTGGGTGCCGACCCCGCACGCGGTTCCCTCGAGCTTGACGACGGCGCCGGCCGCGGCCCGCGCGCCCGGGCTCTCCAACACGCTCGGGTCGGGCGGCGGCAGTGTCTCGCCGAGCCCGGGGAGGAGCGGGAGCGGGTCGAAGCGATTGAGCGCCTGGAGGACGCGGTCCGGCGGCACCGCGCTGAGGAGCCGGGGCAACAGCACGGACTCCCGTACCTCCGCGCGAAGTCCGAGCGCCGGCTGGTGCAGGGCGAGGACGGCCAGGAGCCAGCCGATCGCGAGCGCGATGAGGCCACCGAGGACGATCCCTCCGAGCCGATCGACGGTCGCGAGCGGGGGCCGTGCCGCGAGGAACCGCCGCACCGGCCGGCCGAGCGCCCCGGCGAGCGTGCCGAGCAGGAACGCGCCCGCGAGCGCGCCGATCAGCCCGGCGACGGGGAGCCAGGCGGAGTTCTCAGAAAGGAGGAACGGCGCCACGAGCGACCCGATGACCGCGCCCAGCGCCAGCCCGCCCAGGGAGAGCGCCTGCGCGGCAAGGCCGCGGTGGGCCCCCACGATGGAGAAGGCCGCGACCGCGAGCAGCAGGAGGACGTCGACCCCGTTCACGAGGGCAAGGGTACGCGGGGCACTAGACCACGAAGTTCACGAGCTTGCCCGGGACGACGATCTCCCTGCGGATCTCCTTCCCGTCCACGTGCGCGCGCACGCGCGGCAGCTCCTTCGCGCGGGCGAGGAGCTCCGGCTCGGAGAGGCCCACGGGCACCTCCACCTTGTCCCGCACCCTCCCGTTCACCTGGACGACGAGCTCGAACGTCTCCCGCTCGAGCAGAGCCGGGTCGGCCTGCGGCCAGGGCTCCTTCCAGAGCCGCCCGCCGCCGAGCCGCTCCCAGAGCTCCTCGGCGAGATGCGGCGCGTAGGGCTGGATCAGGCTCACGGCGGTCTCCGTCGCGAAGCGCACCTCGCCCGCGCGCTCGGGATCGTCCTTCACGAGGTAGACGTCGTTCACGAGCTCGATCACGGCGGCGATCGGCGTGTTGAACTGGAAGCGGCGGAGAATGTCGTCCCCGACCTTGGCGATCGCCTCGTGCGCCCGTCGCACCAGTGGCGCGCCCGAGGGAGCCTCGACCGGCCCCCGCTCGGCCACCTCGAGCCCCAGCCGCCACAGGCGCCCGAGGAAGCGAGACATGCCCTCGATGCCCGCGTCCTGCCACTCGATGTCGTCCTCGGCGGGGCCCATGTAGAGGATGTAGAGGCGGACGGCGTCGGCGCCGTAGCGCTCGACCATCTCGTCCGGCGAGACCACGTTCCCCTTCGTCTTGGACATCTTCGCGCCGAGGTAGTGGATCATCCCCTGCGTGAAGAGACGCAGGAACGGCTCGCGGAAGGCGAGCAGCCCCATGTCGTTCAGCACCTTCACGAAGAAGCGCGCGTAGAGCAGGTGCAGGATGGCGTGCTCGACGCCGCCGATGTACTGATTGACGGGCAGCCAGTAGTTGGCGATGGCCGGGTCCCACGCGGCGTCGTCGTTCCGCGCGTCGCAGTAGCGGATGAAGTACCAGGAGGAGTCGACGAACGTGTCCATCGTGTCCGTCTCGCGCCGCGCGTCCCCGCCGCAGCGTGGGCACGTCGTTCGCAGCCAGTCCTCCGCCGCCGCCAAGGGAGAGCGGCCCTTCGGGAGGTACTCGTCGACCTCCGGCAGGAGCACGGGCAGGTCGGCGTCGGGCACGGGGACGATCCCGCACCCGTCGCAGTAGAGAATCGGAATTGGACAGCCCCAGTAGCGCTGGCGGGAGAGCAGCCAGTCGCGCAGGCGGTACCCGACCGCGGGCCGGCCGAGGCCGCGCGACTCGAGCCATTCCACGATCGCGGTCTTCGCCTCCGCGCTCGACATCGCGGAGAACTGGGCCGAGTCGACCAGCCGCTCGTCCTCGGAGTGCCCGACGTAGGCCGCGCCCTCCTCGAGCTCGCCGTCCGCGGGGACGACGACGACCTTCACCGGGAGCTCGTACCGCCGCGCGAACTCGTAGTCGCGGTCGTCGTGGGCGGGCACGGCCATGATCGCGCCCGTCCCGTACTCCATGAGGACGTAGTCGGCGACCCAGATCGGCAGGAGCTCGTCGTTGACAGGATTCGTGATGAAGCGGCCCGTGAAGACGCCGGTCTTCTCCTTCTCCGGGTCGGCGCGCTCGACCGCGGAACGGGCGGCCGCGTGACGGGCGTACTCCATGACCTGCTGCTCGTGGTGCGTTCCCTCGACGAGCTTCGGAACGAGCTCGTGCTCCGGCGCGAGGACGAAGTAGGTCGCGCCGAAGAGCGTGTCCGGCCGGGTCGTGAAGACGGGAATGTCGACGTCCAGCTCCTCGATCCGGAACACGATCTCGGAGCCTTCGGAGCGCCCGATCCAGTTGCGCTGCATCGTGAGGACGTGCTCCGGCCACGACTCGAGCAGATCCATCTCCTCGAGCAGCCGGTCGGCGTAGGCGGTGATGCGGAAGAACCACTGCTCGAGCCGCTTCATCTCGACCTCCGCCCCGCAGCGCTCGCAATGCCCCTCGATCACCTGCTCGTTGGCGAGCACGGTCTGGTCCACCGGGCACCAGTTGACCGGCGCTTCCCTGCGGTAGGCGAGCCCTTGCTCGAAGAACCTGAGGAAGATCCACTGCGTCCAGCGGTAGTACGAGGGGTCGTGCGTCGAGACCTCGCGGTCCCAGTCGATCGCCCAGCCCATGCGGTGCATCTGCTCGCGGATGGCGGCGATGTTCCGCTCGGCGACGACCCGCGGGTGGCCGCCCTCGCGGATGGCGGCGTTCTCGGCAGGGAGCCCGAAGGCGTCGTAGCCCATCGGACGCAGCACCCGGTAGCCAGAGCGGCGCCGGACGTGGGCGAGGACGTCTCCGAGCGTGTAGTTCTTCACGTGCCCCATGTGGAGCTCGCCCGAGGGATACGGGAGCATCTCGAGGACGTACGTCCGCCGCTCGTCCGCCTCGTCAGGCGCGGTCGGGTTCGGGACGGAGAACGCACGCTCGCGCTCCCACACGCCCTGCCACATCAGCTCGATCGTCTCGGCTTCGTATCGCTCCATCACGGTCTCCGGTAACAAAAAGCCTCTCTTTCGAGAGGCGCTGGGGAGGGCCGGACGGCCTACGGCGGCCGTGTTGCGGGCCCCCTGACTCAGGTAAGAAGAGTTGCCATTTCCGCCGTCAAGTCTAGCGCCTGGGTCGGCCTGGCAGAATCGGGCCGTGATCTCGACCTACTCGATCGCGGCCTGCGACCTCGACGCGCGCGAGTGGGGCGTCGCAGTCCAGTCGAAGTTCCTCGCGGTCGGCGCGGCCGTCCCGACCGCCGAGCCGGAGGTCGGGGCGGTCGCCACCCAGGCGTGGGCGAACCTGAGCTACCGCGCGGACGGGCTCGCGCTCCTGCGGAAGGGATACGCGGCCGAAGAGGCGATCCGCACGCTCGTGGGGGCCGACGAGGGACGCGACCACCGGCAGGTCGGCGTCGTGGACGCATACGGCCGCGGAGCCACCTACACCGGCTCCGCCTGCCTCGAATGGGCCGGCGGGACGACCGGGCCGGGCTATGCGGCCCAGGGGAACATCCTCGTCTCGGGGAAGACCGTGGAGGCGCTCGCCGGGGCGTTCGAGGAGACCGGGGGCCGGCCGCTCGCGGAGCGGCTCCTCGCCTGCCTCGCCGCCGCGCAGGCGGCCGGCGGCGACCGCCGCGGGCAGCAGTCGGCCGCCCTGCTGGTCGTCCGCAAGGACGGGGGCTACGGCGGGACGAGCGACGTCGCCGTCGATCTCCGCGTCGACGACCACCCGCGGCCCGTCGAGGAGCTCGAGCGCCTCTTTGTCATCCACGATCTCCTCTTCGGGGAGACTCCGGAGGAGGCGTGGCTCGTCGTGGACGACGAGCTCGGCGCCGAGCTCCGCGAGCGCCTGGCCGCGCTCGGCTACGAGGACCGCGACCTCGCGGACGCGCTCGCCGCGTGGGCCGGGACGGAGAACTTCGAGGAGCGCGTCCGTGGCGCAGACCGCATCGACCCCGTGATCCTCGAGCAGCTCCGGGCCCGATGAGCGAGAAACTCGTCGAGCCCGAGGACGAGCTCGAGACCGAGCACCCGGTCACGCCCCTCGAGCTCTTCTTCGACCTCGTCTTCGTGTTCGCGATCACCCAGGTCACCGCCCTGATGTCGGACGACCCGACGTGGGCCGGCGTCGGCGAGGGCCTGCTCGTGCTCGCCGCGCTCTGGTGGACGTGGGGCGCGTACACCTGGCTGACGAATGCCATCGACCCAGACGAAGGCTCGGCCCGCCTGGCCGTGCTCGGGGCGATGGCGGCGATGTTCATGGCGGCGCTCGCCGTGCCCGGGGCGTTCGGCGACGACGGTGTCCTCTTCGGCGTCGCCTACCTCGCCGTGCGAGTCATGCACATCGTGCTGTTCGCCGAGGCCTCGCCGGACGTCGACATGCGTCAGGCCTCTCTCCGCCTCGCGCGAACGGCGATCCCGGGGCCGGCCCTCCTCGTAGTCGCCGGCTTCCTCGACGGCTGGCCGCAGATCGCCCTCTGGATCGTCGCCCTCGCGATCGACTACTCGGGCCCGTACGTCTTCGGCGTCCGCGGCTTCTCCGTCTCCGCGGAACACTTCGCAGAGCGGTACGGGCTCATCGTCATCATCGCGCTCGGCGAGTCGATCGTGGCGATCGGGATCAGTGCCGCCGGGATCGAGCTCGACCCGACAGTCGTCCTCGCCGCCGTCCTCGGCCTCGTCCTCACCGCCGCTCTCTGGTGGGCGTACTTCGACATCGTGGCGCACGTCGCGCGCAGGAAGCTGAGCGAGGCGCGGGGCCACGAGCGTGTACGCCTCGCGCGCGACTCCTTCAGCTACCTCCACCTGCCGATGTTCGCGGGCATCGTCCTCGTCGCCCTCGGAATGAAGAAGGTGATAGCGCATGTCGATGAGCCGCTCGAGACGGTCCCGGCCGTCGCGCTCTGCGGCGGCGTGGCCCTCTATCTACTCTCCCACGACGCGATCCGCTACCGGAGCGTCAGGACGGTGAACCGACGGCGGTGCCTGGCGGCGCTCGCGAGCGCCGCGCTGATCCCGGCAGCGACGCGCGTCGACGGGGTCGTCGCGCTCGCGCTCGTGGCCGCGGTCTGCTCGGCCCTGATCGCGTACGAGACGCTCCGCTTCCGCGAGGCGCGGGCGCGGATGCGCGCGGCCGTCTGAGGCAGCCGCCGCTTCAGGCGGCGCCGCGGACGGCCCTGAGCAGGCGGCGGGCTCGGCGCGGGCGCTCGACGGCGCGGCGCGCCGAAGCCTTCGCGCGCTCGCGCTCGAGCTCGGCCTCGACGAGCCGGCGGCGGGTCTTGAGCTGGGTGACGGAGAGA
>JAIBJN010000084.1 GCA_020029595.1 Actinomycetota bacterium
GCCGATCAAGGGCCTGCGGGCCGCCGGCGAGGAGTTTCGCCCCGACCTCATCCACAGCCACAACCTGCCCGACTCCCTGACCGCGATCGCGCTCGAGCTTTTCGCCGGCCGCGTACCGGTCATCCACGACATCCACGACCTCCAGAGCCTCAGGCGGACGCCCTACGAGCACGGCTTCCCGGAGCCGCGCGAGCCGCTCGCGCTCGAGCAACTGGCCGTCGAGGAGTGCTCGGCGCTCGTGGCGGTCTCGGAGGAGCTCTTGGATGAGATCCGCGCCCGCTACCGCCCGACGGCGCCGACGCTCGCGTTCCCGAACTACGCCCTGCGGCGCGACCTGCCGTCGGTGTTGCCGCCCGCCGAGCGCCGGAACGGCCACCCCGCGCGCCTCGTCTACCAGGGGACCCTCTCGACGAACGGGGGCCACTACGACCTACGCGAGATCTTTCGCGCCATCGTGGGCGAAGGCCTGTCCCTCGACGTCTACCCGTCACGTCATGTGCCCGCGTACGCCGAGCTCGCGGCCGAACTGACCGGTTTGCGCGCGCACGCGACGCTTCCGCCGTCGCGGCTTCTTGCTGCGCTGCCGGAGTACGACTTCGGCTGGGCCGGCTTCAACTCGGCTCTCAACGGGGCCCACCTCGACACCTGCCTCCCGAATAAGGCTTACGAGTACATCGGCTGCGGCTTGCCCGTACTGACGCTGCGACACCGCGCGCTCGCGCGGCTGGTTGGCAACGGCTGCCTCGGCCTGAGCCTCGCGACGCTCGACGACCTCGGCGGGCAGCTCGCGGCGGTGGACGTCGCCGAGCTCCGCCGCCGCATCGCAGCCGCGCGCCTCGAGCTCACGGTGGAGGCGAACATCCACCGCCTCGCCGAGCTGTACGAGGCGGTCGCCGCCTGAGCACAAAGACACCACAACTTGCCCGGCTAGCGGAAGAGCCCTTCATCTACGCCAAGAAGTCTCTCCCGTGCTGAGGCCGAAAGATGCCTGCAAATGCGATTCTTCTACGAGCAGCACTGGAACACGCGTTTGCAGGCATGTGTTCCAAAATAGCGAGCCACGGCCGAACTATCTAGGCGCTTTTCCCCTGCAAATCGGCTAAAGCCGACGCCCGGACTCGAACCGGGGACCCCTTCATTACGAGTTAGGGACGCTTGTCGCGTCGGGTCACCCACAGTCACCTCAGGCGCTCTATTGCGCTGAATCTTCGGGGTTGAAGGTGACTCTGGGTGACCCGAGAGGACAACCGCGTAGACCCCTGGGAGACCCCCCGACGAGGTTGTCCCCTCAGTACCAAACAGTCGTTGCCTGTCGCGACTCCTCGGCGTGGCTCGGGCGACATGCGGGCTCATGTCGCTCGGACCGGTCTGCCGTTCCCCTCGGGCACAGCCGTAGGGCCTCCACTAACCGAGGTGGGCGGCGCGTCGATCGAGACGGCACGGCTGCCGCAGAGTGCGTCGAGCACGGCGCCGCCCGTGAGCCCATCATCGGGGAAGACGGCCCACGTCGTCTCGATCCTCTGCTCGTCCGAGGAGAACTCGGCGAGCGGCTCGCGAATTCGCTCGAGCGCCGCCTCCCCCATCTCCCGGTCACACTCGGGGAAAAGCACGTAGACGTTCCGGCCTTCCGCCCAGACCAGGTCGAAGGTTCGGACAAGTGAGCGAACGACACACGCAACCTTGTCGCTTCGCTCGAAGCGCCCCTCGTCGGCCTGTCCGCAGGCTAATCGGACGAGGAAGAAGGAGTGACCGTAGCGCCGGCTGCGCTCGAGCTCGAGGCGGAAGTCCTCGAACGACACGGGCCTGGCCCGGAGTCGGTGCCGGACTTCGGTGCGGTGCCGCGTTCCCGTGGTGCCCCGCCGGTTCAGCGGCGCCAGGCGCGCCCAGATACGCGTGCGGGCGACAACCCGAGACGGCGGCGACTCTGACGCCAACGCCTCCGGGCGTACCGTCTTTCGCCCCGCCGGCGGAGGGTGGCTGGGCATTCCCTTGCGATCTCTCACATCTGTACGGTTGAAGCTGAACATCGTCGACCTCCCGTTCTCTCGGCTCCAAAGACCTGCCCCGCCGGATCAGGCGGACCCGGCGGGCTCGTGGGCCGGCAGCGGGTTAGCCGGGGCGGTTCAGCTGCGAGACGAGAGCGAAAGGCCGAAGCTGCGCCACCGACAGCTGGAGCAGCCCGCCACGCCCCTGCAGAGAGAGAGCCAAGAAGAACGTGAGCGCGAAGATGAGGCCGGACGAGGGCGCGCCCGACGCCCCGCCGGACGCTCCTCCCGAGGGACCGGGGACCGGCGCAGGACCGTCATGGGCCGCCCTGGAGAGCGGAGGGGGCTCGAAGGGCTGCTCCCCCTCTCGCAGGGGGATCCCGGATTGGGCTGACCCACGGCCCGATCCGGCACGGCTCCCCGCCCGTGGATCCCCGCCGAGTTGGACGAGAAGCAGGGCGGGACCTTGCACGATCTCGTAGACGGGCGGGGACGAAGTTGGAAGGACCACGATCGACGGAGCCTGACCGGAGGACGTGTCGAGCGGGCTCGAGGGTGTCAGGGGCGTTCCGGACGGCGCCGCCTCGGACGCAGGTGGGAGCTCGGGCGCAGGTGAGGGCTCCGACGCAGGTGGGAGCTCGGACGCGAATGGCGGCTCGGACGCGAATGGCGGCTCGGACGCGGGTGGCGGCTCGGACGCGGGTGGCGGCTCGGACGCGGGTGGCGGCTCGGACGCGGGTGGCGGCTCGGACGCAAGCGGGGGCTCTGGGGCCGGAGTCTCGGCGGGAGCCGCGTCCACGACGGGCTCGGTTGACGTCGAATCCGTGGAGCCATCGATGGCTGCCCCGGCGGACGGCATCTCTTCGAGGGCGGCGGTCGCCTCGGCGGTGACGGCGGGGAGGTCGGCAGCGTACGCGTCGACGGCGACCCCCAGCCAGAGGAAGCCGAAGGCGGCGAACGCGCTGACTCGCCGGGCCGTTGCAGCCCGGTCCGCTTTGCGGTCGGCCAGGCTTCGGTCTGGCGGCCACTGGCAAGACAGAACGCGACCAAACATGACGGATATCAGCGGTGCCGAGCCACCTAGCCTTGCAGTCGCTCTCGGACTTGTCAACGCTCTCCACCGACGACTCCGACTCCCGCTTTGATCGGGGTGCCGTGCCCGGCGACTCCCGCCCCTGAGAAGGGTGGCTCGACTCACTGCCGCGGCTCGGCCGCGAAGGCGACGCGGCACCAACGCCGCGCCAGTCGTGCATCCCGCCGGGCGGTAGCCGAAGCCGCAGGGGAGGGCAGACGCCCCGGCCCGAGGCCGGGGCCTCTGCCTTGCCACCGAGCGGTCGCCAGCGGCGCCGAAATGCACGCGCGAGTAAGCGCGGGCATTCGCGAGTAAGCGCGGGCATTCGCGTCAACGCGCGGGCGCGCGCGGGCCCGGCAAGAGCTATCGCGATCCGTGACGACCGCTGAATACCTGCAAATAGGCATAAAGCGCCGGGGACGCGAGACACCTTCACTAACCGTGAATCGGTCAGAAGATGTACCCGTTTCGTACCCGGGAGCTGCCCGCTAGCGTTGCCAGAGGGGACAAACATCCCTGCAAAGAAAGCCGACGCCCGGACACGAACCGGGGACCCCTTGATTCATTCGGCCGCCCTGCCGTTGATCGCGTCTCGCTTACGCGGCGACGCCGAGAAGCGCCGCAGTCTCGCCGAGCAGCGGCGCGGCGCCGAGGCGTCGGAACGCCGCCTCCGCCTCGCGCAGCGGCGCGGCGGCCTCGTCCGCCCGGCCGAGGGCCGCCAAGCAGCGGCCGCGTCCCAGCAGCGCGAGCCCGTGCTCGAGGGCGTGGCCGAACTCGGCCCAGCGCTCGGCGGCCTCGGCGTAGATCTCCACCGCCCGCTCGGTCTCGCCGCACGCCTCGGCGAGTATCGCGCGGGCGGTGAGCGCGAGGTGGCGGTCGCGCCCGACGACCTCGGCGCCGCCTTCGAGCAGCCTCCGCCCGAGCTCGAGCTCGCCCGCACGGGCGCAGACGCGGAGCGCGACAGGCAGCTCGCGCGACCGCCACCCCGAGTACTCACGCGTCGAGCGCTCGAGCTCGTCGATCAGCTCGACGGCGTCGCGGACGTCGCCGCCGGCGAGGTTAATGAGGGCGGCGACGGCGAGTGCGGGCACGAGCACCTGCCGGTCTCCGCTCTGCCGGCCGGCGGCGACGAATCGGTCCCGAGCGGATGCAGCCTCGGCCGCCTGCCCGCGCAGGACCAGCACGCGCGCGCGGTAGGTGAGCGCCATGATCGCGACCTGGCTGCCTCCGTAGGCCTCGTCGGAGCGGATCAGCCGCTCCGCCGTCTCGAGGAGCTCGTCCCACGCTCCCACGTCGAAGAGACTCCAGAGGCTCTCGCCTTCGACCCAGCGCGTCTTGAAGGCGATGCCCCGACGCTCGCCGAAGTCGATTCCCTCCCGATAGAGCTCCAGTGCGCGCGCCGGCCCCTCGGTCTGCCAGACGTTCTCGGCGAGGTTGCCGTAGGCGTTCACGGTGTAGTAGCCGAGCCCGAGCTCGAGGCTGACGCGCAGGGACTCCCACTGATCGTCGAGCCCCCGGAGATCGCCGAGATCGATGCGAGCGCCTCCGCGGAACTGGAGCGCCCGAGCCGCGTGATCGCGCATCCCAAGCCGCTCGAGCAGCCGGATCGCCCGCTCCGACGACTCGATGCAGTCGCGGGCCCGCCCCGAGATGGCGTCGTCGCGCGCGACGTGGAGGTAGGCAAGGGCGAGCTCACGTCCCGGCGGCTCGCGCTCGAGCAGCTCGACAGCCTCGTCGAGGAGGGCGCGCGCACGCCGCGTCTCGCCACGGTCGCGCAGGGATGCGACCAGCTCCACCATCACCTCGCCGGCCCGCAGAACGTTCCCCTGGCGGCGCGCCTCTGCGATCGCCTCCTCGTAGCCACGCTCCGCCTCGAGCAGGCGCCCGGCCAGCCAGGCGGTCTCAGCCGCCTTCGCCATGACCTCGGCCCGGTCCGGGTGGCCCTCGGGCAGGAGCTCGAGAGCGCGCCGGTAGTACACCTCGGACTTGGCAACGTCGAGCTGGACCGCCCGGTCGCCGGCCAGGACGAGGAAGCGGCGGGCGAGCCCCTCGAGGCGCTCGCCGTCCTCGACGGCGCCGGCTGCACGCGCCAGCTCGAGCGCCTGGCCGTAATGGTAGGCGAGGATCTCGGCCTTGTCCGAGCCGTCTCCGAGCCGCTCGATCCAGGCCGCCGCCGCCTCGTGCTTGCGGAGGCGCGCGAGCCGAGGGATCTGCCCGTAGGCGACGTCGCGGATGAGCACGTGCCAGAACACGTACTCGGCCTCGCCCGCGACCGACGAGCCCCGGATCGGGCGGACGAGCTCCTTCAGGGCGAGGTCGTGGAGGCTCTCGGCGACCGCCTCCTCGTCGGCCCCGGCCATCGAGGCGAGCGCTCCGCCCCAGAAAACCCTCCCAAGCACGGCGGCGTCCTGAAGCAGGGCCTTCCGCTCCAGCGCGAGCGTGTCGAGGCGCGCGCTGATGAGGGCCTGGACCGTGTCTGGGACGGGAATCCCGGCCCCCTTGACCACGCCGTGCCCGTCGACGATGCCCCGATCGTCGAGCATCCGCACGAACTCCTCGGCGTAGAGTGGATTGCCGCCCGCCCGCTCGAGGAGCGCGACCTGCGTCTCGGCCGGCAGCACCGCCCTAGGGAGCAGCGCCGAGATGAGGCGCGCGGTCTCGTCGCTCGAGAGCGGAGACAGCGAGATCGTCGTCGAATTGCGCTTGCCGCCGCCCCAGCCCGGCTGCCGCTCGAAGAGCTCCGGCCGGGCGGTGGCGACGACGAGGACGGCGACGCCGGTCGACCAGTCCACGAGGTGATCGACGAACTCGAGCAGGGCCGGATCGGCCCAGTGCAGGTCCTCGACCACGAGGACGAGCGGCCGCTCCTCGGCGACAGCGTCGAAGAACCGCCGCCAGGCGGTGAAGGATTCGCCGCGCTCGGCGGGCTCGGCTACAGTGGCGAGCTGCGCGCCGGCGAGCGGCGCGAGCCGCGCCGCGAGCCAGTCGCGCTCGCCCGCGTCGGCGCTCACGGCCTCGATCGCGACGCGGAGCTTCTCCGCCGTGCGGACCGGGTCGTCCGACTCGAGGATCCCGGCGTGCGTCTTCACGATCTCGCCGAGCGCCCAGAACGTGATCCCCTCGCCGTAGGGGAGGCAGCGCCCCTGCCGCCAGCCAACCTCCTCCGGCCGGCGCGCGACGAGGCTCCTGAACTCGCGGACGAGCCGCGACTTGCCGACGCCGGGCTCGCCGACAACCGTGACGAGCTGGATCGAGCGCTCCCGGAGCGTGCGGGCGAAGGCACGCTCGAGCAGCGCGAGGTCCTCGTTACGCCCGACGAACAGTGCGGGCGGCGCTCGTCGCTCGGCGCCGCGGCACGCCGTCGCGCGCCAAACCGGCACCGGCTCGGTCTTGCCCTTGACGGACGCGGGCTCGAGCTGCTCGTACTCGATCGAGTCGCGGGTCGTCCGGTAAGTCAGCTCGCCGACGACCACGCTGTCGAGCGGAGCCACCTCCTGGAGCCGGGCGGCTGTATTGACGACGTCGCCCGTGACCAGGATCTCGCCGCGCTCCGGGTGCGCGGAGAGGTCGACGATCGCCTCGCCGGTATTCACGGCCACCCTCAGCGCGAGCCCGGCCCCCGATCGAGCCTCGTTCAGCTCGGAGATGGCATCGACGATCCCGAGCGCAGCCGTCACGGCGCGGACGGCGTCGTCCTCGTGGGCCGCCGGCGCGCCGAAGACACCCATTACAGCGTCGCCGACGAACTTCTCCACCGTGCCGCCGAGCCGCTCGATCTCCTGCTTCGCCCGCGCGTGGTACGGCCGCAGAAGCTCCCTTACGTCCTCCGGGTCGGCCCGGTCCGAGCGTGCGGTGAAGCCGACGAGGTCGGCGAAGAGTACGGAGACGACCTTCCGTTCCTCCACCGGCCTATCTGGATCGGCGCCCACGATCGCTCGAAGTGTAGGCCGCTGCTTCCCCGGCTCCTAGACGTTGCCGGCCTCGCCGAGCTCGGTTTCGGTCCCCGAGGTGACCTGCAGCGGCTATTGCCGTGGTCGCCACTCACGGAGCGACGACCCTATCCATGCGTTTTGACGGCGAGAACTTCAGGTTCGTGGACGGCTGGTGGACGTTTCAAGGTGGTGGAGCGAAGGCGGGACGGCTCAAAGCGCCAGAAATGCCTCAAATAGGCGAAGGGGTGAGCCCGACTCCAGCAGCGATCCCTTTCATTACGCGTGAAAGTGCTCAGCGTCGCCCGATCGACCGGCGAAAGTAGCCTCTAAGCAGGACTTTTAGAGCCGACGCCCGGACTCGAACCGGGGACCCCTTCATTACGAGGGAAAGACGAGTGAGGGACACGCGTCCACTCCCGGGTACGCGGGGGCACGTTTTCGCGGCAGATCGACCTGTTTCATCGCCTTCGGAGTAGACGCGCGTACCCGCCCGTGCCCGCGCTGGCGTACCCGTTTTGTACCCGCGCCGCCCCAGGATACTGAGGCGCCGAGCAGAGCTCCACGGTTCGTGGCGGCACCATCTCTTCGCTCTCAGGCTCTAGGCGATGGAGAGCGGCGTGCGGAGGGGGACCCGACCGTAGAGGTCGATGACGTCGCGGACGGTCATGCGGATGCAGCCATGGGAGGCGGCGGTGCCGATGGAGGCTTCGTCGGCGGTGCCGTGGATACCCGCGCCGTTCCAGAAGCCCATCCAGCGAGCCTTGATGGGGTTGGAGGGGTCGTTTCCCGGAATGACCTTGCCTGCGAGCTCGCCCGCCCAGGGGCGGTTGGGGACGTACCAGGCCGGGTCCGCCGCCTTGCTCTCAATCTCGTAGAGCCCGGCGGGCGTGTCAAAGCCGAGGGCGCCGATGCCGACGCGATACGTCTTGGCGAGTCTGCGATTGACGAAGAAGCGAAGCTCCCTCCGGCTCCGGCTGATCGCGATGAAGTAGCGGTAGCGGGAGCTGAGCTCCTTCGTCGTCACCTTGGGCTTCAGAAGCCGGGCGGGCACGGCCAGGACCCGGCTCGCGTCCGCGCTAACGAGGTGGCCGACGATGGCCTCCCGGAGGGCCCGTCTCCGTACGGCCACGCCCGTGCTCGACGGCGTGATCTGCACGCCGGCGAAGGAGGCGGAGCTCTTCGCCTCGCGGGGCGGGCGGTCGATCTCGCGTCGGATGCCGGCGACGACTCTCGCCACGGCTTCCCGAGTGTAATCGACGCGCAGCGCGAGGTCGGTTCCGAGCCCGCGATCGGCGAGGTCGCGGAAGGAGCGGGTGAGGAAGTTCCCTTCCCGGCTCTCAACCAGTGCCGTCCGAAGGAGGGCCTCGACGTTGGTGCGGACGTCGACCAGTGCCGGGTCGAGGACAAAACGGCGGTCGCGGTACGTGAGCGTCAGCGGCTGCTCGAGGCGACGGGCGATCTCCTTGCCGAGCGTGGCCCGCGCCTGCTCCACGGGCACGCCGCCCACGTCGATCCCCGCGACCGTGATCCCCTCGGCGATGATCTCGGAGCGCGAGGCATCGTAGCGATAGAGCGCGGCGGCACCGGACCCCGCCAAGACGGCGACCGCGAGGACCGAGACAAGGAGCGCCTTGCGCACGCGAAGCTGGGAAGGTTAGCTTGGGTCAAACTGTGTGTCCCGGCTACAGGGGCGCTCCGTGCGCTCCGGAATGGGTACTAACGTCGGGTCTAGCGCGCCCGGGCGGCGCCGACGACGCGTTGCACGGCCTCGGCGTTCGTCAAGATCGCGAGCGCGACGAGACCCCAGAAGGGCTGGAGCGCAACTGCCGAGAGGGAGACGACGAGGAGGCGGACGTCGCGCCCCGCGTTGATCGGCGAGATCGGGCGCGGCAGCGGGCGGCGGTAAGCCGCCTCGTAGGCCGCCTTCACGTACGGCGTCATGAGGGAGCCGAAGAGCGCGGCCGCCAAGAGGGGCCAGGTCGTCGCGTGCAGGCCCGCGGCGACGGCCAGCGCAGCGAGCACGGCGGCGTCGGCCGCTCGGTCGAGCACCGAGTCGAGGAAGCCCCCGAACGGCGAGCTGCGGAGCGAGGCGCGCGCGATCTCCCCGTCCACTCCGTCGAGGATGGACGCCAACTGGACGAGGATTCCGCCGAGGACGAGTGCCGCCGGCCACACGACCCCGAGCGTGAGCACTGCCGCGGCGGCGAGCGCGAAGAGGAACGTGGCGACGGTCGCCGCGCCCGGCGAGACCCCCGCGCGCAGGAGCAGGAGCGAGATCGGCCGGGAGAGGCGGCGGTTAACGAGGCGGGAGACGGGCCCGTCTAGTGGCTTGCGGGCCGCCTGGGAGACGAGCGTGCGCTCGGCACGTCGCCGGTCGGCCGGGGTGTCGACGTCGATCCAGAAGAGACCTTCGAGGTCGACGGCCTCTATCTCGCCGCCTTCTCCCAGCCAGCGGCGCTTGACGGCGTTCCAGCTCTGCTCCCCCGCGGCGAGGGAGCGCTCCGCGACGTCGGCGACCTCGGCGTCGCAGAGGGCGAGCCCGGCATCGAC